>CAADGM010000270.1 GCA_900696535.1 uncultured Planctomycetota bacterium | reverse complement strand
TGCGCGACCTGGCGCGCAACGAGGTCAAGATCGTGGTCGCGGCGGCCAGCGGCCGCGGCCCCGCGCTGGCCGCGGCGGCGGTGGACGATGCCGTCAGGCTCGCGGCCCGCGCAGGGGCGGTGCTGAGACGGCTGGCCCGCTCGGGTGACGACGTGCTTCGCGGCGCCGACGACGTGGCGCGCCAGACGCTGTACCACTACACGACCGAGGCCGGCAGTGCCGGCATCCTCGAGTCGGGCGAAATCTGGGCCTCGCAGGGTAACCGTTCACGGGGCGGAGCGCAGGAGCGAAGGAGTCGGCTCGTGGTGCAACGCCGCTTGAACCGCGCCGCGGAGGTAGTCGAGGGCGTTCCGTTCCTGCTTGCGGCAGGTCTGGATCACGCTCTTGAGGTTCGCGGCGAAGGCGGTGCCGCGCACACTCTGGCTGCCGAAGCTCGACTTCCGCCACGTGACCAGGCCGCGGAGCTCGCGCGCTGCGTGGTTATTCGTCGGCTCGACGGCCGGATCGTCGATGAAGCGCCACATCGCCTCCCGATGCTCGAGGATGTCGCGGCACGAGCCGCTGACTCCGGCGAGCGACAGATCGCGAGCCTCTTCGAGGAGACGTTCGACGTTCGCTCGGATGACGATCGCGGCGCGCTGAAGGCCGGCGCGGGAACCTGTGCCGTCGCGGACGCGATGGTAGCTGTGGAAGAGGATGCGGGCCCAGAACAGCAGCTCTTGCCCGATCTCGCCGGCGCGGCCCTTGCGCTCGGAGAAGTCCACGAACTTCCGGATCAAGTGCGCCCAGCAGATCTGGCGCCTCGCCATTGCCCAGAAACCGAACTGGGTGCCGCGGTCGGTGATCAGCACGCCGCGGACCCGCGTGATCCACCCGCGCAGCGTTTCGCGGGTCGCGTTGGTGGCGATCGTGAACACGGTGACGGTCGCGGTGGCCATCACCCACAGCGCCATGTACGCGCCCGCCTTGTACCAGGTCGTGGCGTCGACGTACTTGGCCTTCTCTGCCAGCGCATGGACACGCGCCTCTTCGACCGCCGGGGCAACGGCGTCGCTGACGATCGCCTCGGACTCGCTGAGTGCCCCGAGCGAGATACTGATCCCGAACACGACGCGCAGCAGCCGGGCCACCTTGCGACGGCTCATGTGGCCGTCAGCGATCAGCATGGCCGCCAACGCCAGCACGCCCGGCCCGAACGCGCCCCGAGGCACGCCCGTGGGCAGCGTCGCGCAGGTCGTCACGCCGCAGACGTCGCACGTCGCGTGGTGGAGCCGGTGCTCCCTCACGATCGGCTTGATCTCGGGGATGTCCGAGGACTGGTGCCGGATCGGGTTGGGATCGTTCTCGATCGGCAGCCCCCGCGTGCAGCCCCGACAGTGCGTCGGATGATGGTCCTCGATCGACGTGACCTGGGCTGGCGGCACGAGCGCGCGCTTGCTCCCGTTGTGACCGGGCTGGCCGCCACGCTTCTTCCCGCTGGGTGTGGAGTCCGGTCGCGACGCCCGCTGCTTCGGTGCATCGCTCGACGGCGGCTTGCTCGAGTTCGACGAGTTCTCCCCCAACCGCCGCCGCAGCTCGGCATTCTCGGCTTCCAATGCCGCAATCCGCGCGGCCTGCGCCTCGATCTTCGCGAGGAGCGCTTCGATCTGGCGTTCCAGGCGCTCGATCCGCTCGTCGGCGAGGCTCACCCATACTTTAGATCACAGCCGATCGATCCTGTCGATCCCCTCGCGTTGGGGGGAGATCCGGACTCCACCCCGTGAACGGTTACCTCGCAGGGAGCGCGGAACGCGCGCCACGGAGCGGGTCAGTACTTCACGGATATCGCTCCTGAGGCTATCGGCGGGCGGACCCTCGGGACGACCCCTGCCGGCCAGATGTCGCTGGGGCAGCTCTCGTCACGTCTGTTCCGGGTCCCCTGGAACACCGGGAAGCTGAGCAGCTTCCTCGAAGTCGACGTTGCGGGTCTCGGTGCCCGACAGGTTGCACCCAACATCTGGCTGATCGAGGGTGAGGCGGGCCTGAGCATCGGCGGCCGCGTCGTTCGATCGGGAGCGACGCTGCCATGAAGCGGTACTTCAAGCGCGAGGCCGAGTCTGAGGTCGGCGGTGGTACGGCCTACCTGGAGATCACCAACGGCTGGCCGAGCCGCCAGGTCGAGGTCTACGGTGCGACCTGGCAGTGGGGGGATGAGGCGCACCCGGAGCTCTTGGCGGATCAGCCCCTGGATGTTCTCGATCTCGGCGAGGAGCACGAGGTCTCGGTGGCTGAATTCGAGCGGGTGTGGAGCGAGGCTCTCGAGCGATGCCGACCGCATGCGTGAAGGGCGACCTGTTCGGAGCGAGCGGCCTCGTTGCTCTCGCTCATAGCTGCAAACTGCGCCGGAGCGATGGGCAAGGGCATTGCCGTCGAGTTCCGGAAGCGATTTCCGGAGATGTACGCCGTGCGGGCGATTCAATCTCGGCGATGTGTTCGCATGGACCCACGAACACATCACGATCAGGCTGCCTGTCCGGCGACCGGGCATTTGCATCGCGAGTACCTCGTGCAACGTCGTGACGGTCGCCGCGTGCAGCCCGGCGACGAGCCAGCGAAGATGCCCCGGCGGGTCCTCGACCTCCTCGCCGAGCTCGCGCGCGCCGTTGAACACGTGCGGGCGCGGGCGCTGACCGCAACGTTCCACTAGCGCGACGGTGAGGCTGCCGATCGCGGCATGCTCGGGACCCGCGCGCTGATCGAGAAGCACGGCGCCGCCGTCGTCAACGACGCGTGCGTCGCACTCCTCGAGCTCGGCCTCGCCGACTACCGCTCGCTGCGTCGCTACCTCGACCGCCGCCCGACCGCGCCGCCCTCGCTCGCGCAGGTCGATCCGCTCATTCGCTCACGCACTGCCGGGGCCTCATCAACCAGAGAACAGGAGGCCCGACAGGAACCTCATTGAACTGAGCCGCGCGCCGCGTCAGCTGCGGCTCTCCGGCATGGCCGACGTCCTCGAGGCGCGGCTGCTCCAGGCGCAGACTGAGCAGCTCGTCCCGCTCGACTTCCTGTCGACGCTCGTCGGCGACGAACTGCTGCAATGACAGGACCGCATGGGCACGCGGGCGCCCGTGCGTGTGGCGATCAGCTCGCCCACCTCGTCGAACGAGGCCCGGGCGCTCTCCTCAGCGACGAGCCGCCGGACCTCCATCGAGTGTTTCTCGGCCGGCAGCCCAAGGGCCGCGTCGAGCGGCGCCAGCCCTTCGCTCCCCGGCTGCTGGTAGAGCTGCCGCTTCACCTCGACCGTCCCGAACAGCGTCTCGAGCTGCCGGCTGGAGGTCCGTACCTGAGTGCGCTCGACGCCGTCGGCTCCGGCAACCTCGACGCGGCGCTCGTGCGCCGCCCGGGCGTCGTAGTGCGCCTGCATCGTCTGCCGGAGCAGCTCGCGACCTTCTCCGCCAGCATCCGCTCGATCTGTTCGTGCGTGGCCGCCATCGCCTTGTCGTTGGTCAGGTCGTCTTCCAGGTCGCCCATCGAGTCGCGAGACTCGCAGAACAGGCTGTCGTTGGCGATCGTCTTGGTCCGTACGGCGCTCATCGGGCCGCCGACGCTACCCGCAACCATTCGCCCGCGACAGAGGTCGCACGATCAACTTGCCGGAATCATGCGGGTTCGTGTCGACGCGATGGATCCGCACCCAACGGCGAACGGCACCCCGCGCCTGGGACGTGGCGGGCAGGCGGGGTGTGGGGGTGAGTGGAGCGAACAAGGCATGTCACGTGGGCGATGGCTCGTACTCCTCGAAGACAACGAGCTCCACTGACGTCGACTCGCCAAGGGCGACAAGCACCGAGCGTACGTCCTGCCACGCAAGGCCGCCGAGCCCTGCACCGATTCGGGGCAACCCGACTCGTCGAATGCCCGCCTGCTCTGCGAGCTGGATCATCGCCTCGAGCGCCGCCTTGACGGCTATCAGGTCAGCCTTGGTGCGCCAGGTCTTCTGCGTGCCGAGGTTGAACACCGTGATGTGTTCGTGGGTCCATGCGAACACATCGCCGAGATTGAAGCGCCCGCGCGTACAGTGCTCTTTGTACTCGGCGTACATCTCCGGAAATCGCTTCCGGAACTCGACGGCAACGCCCTTGCCCATCGCTCCGGCGCAGTTGCAGCCATGAGCGAGAGCATCGAGGCCGCTCGCTCCGAACAGGTCGCCCTTCACGAATGCGGTCGGCATCGCTCGAGAGCCTCGCTCCACGCCCGCTCGAATTCAGCCACCGAGATCTCGTGCTCCTCACGGAGATCGAGAACATCCAGGGGCTGATCCGCCAAGAGCTCCGGGTGCGCCTCATCCCCCCACTGCCAGGTCGCACCGTAGACCTCGACCTGGCGGCTCGGCCAGCCGTTGGTGATCTCCAGATAGGCCGTACCAGCGCCGAGCTCAGACTCGGCCTCGCGCTTGAAGTACCGCTTCATGGCAGCGTCGCTCCCGATCGAACGACGCGGCCGCCTATGCTCAGGCCGGCATCACCCTCGATCAGCCAGATGTTGGGTGCAACCTGTCGGGCACCGAGACCCGCAACGTCGACTTCGAGGAAGCTGATCAGCTTCCCAGCGTCCCAGGGGACCCGGAACAGACGTGACGAGAGCTGCGTTGCGCCGCTCGCGTGCCCGACGAACGTGGCGGCGACGAGCTCGAAGGCCCCGACGCGAGCCTGCGGCGCGGACGAGAACGCCACCGCCGCCGCGGGCCTGAACATCGCGGCGACGAAGACGAGGAAGAGTGTGATGTGGCCAGGCCACGGCATGCGCCCGTTCTACAACGCGGGCGAGATCGGGGACAGGGCGAAGCGCGAATGCCGCCGTGACCTAACCGACCTAACCGGACCGGGGTTTCGGCCGCAGAGAGCCGCAGCGGCTGGCGGTGCTGGCGCCGGCCGGCGCCACGGCCGCCGACCCGGGCGGCTGAACGGCCGCGTGCGGCCACGCCGCGACGCATGCCGGTAGGCACGCGCGAGGGCCGGGAAGCGGGGCGTCAAGGTTGCGAGAGGGGCACGGGCAGGACGGCGACGCCGGCGAAGCGGTGGAGCCAGTAGGTGCCGGCGGGGAAGACGGCGTCGAGGCCGGCGCGCCAGAGCAGTCGGGCGGCGCGGTAGGCGTCGAGGAAGTCGCGGTTGCGGCGGAGGGCCTCGATGCGCTGCCAGACGTTGCGGGCGGCGACGCGGGGGCCGAGGGTCCGGCGCGGCTCGACGGTCGACGGCGAGTCGGTGAAGGCCTGGGCCAGGACGGCGCGGACGCCCATGACCGACACGCCGGCGGCCTTGCGCTCGCGGGCCAGGCGGTCCTCGGCGGCGCGGACACGCTCGCGCAGCTCGCGCTTGATGGCGGCGGAGTCGCCGAGCTGGGGCGGGAGGGTCGGCTCGAGCGAGACCACCTCGGGCATCTTGCTATCGGGCCCGAAGAAGTGCTCGGGCCGGCGCGAGCAGGGCAAGGGCGCGGGCTGGTTCCAGCTCGGGGCGCTCGACGCGCCGGGCGCGGCGACGCAGACCGCGCTGGGCGCGATGGGGACGAGCCGGACGTCGTACGTGCTCGACGGCCGCAACAACTGGCGCAGCCGGGTGAGCGACGGCGCGACGACGACGTTCGGCCACGACGCGCGCGACGCGCTCGTGGATGCGGGCGGCGCGGCGGTGACGACCGACGTGACCGGCGCCCTCACCGGGCTCGGCGGCACGACCTACGGCTACGAC
>CAADGM010000269.1 GCA_900696535.1 uncultured Planctomycetota bacterium | reverse complement strand
GCCTCGTCGGTCTCGAAGTTCGTGTGGACCGCCTGCACGTCGTCGTGCTCCTCGAGCGCATCGATGAGCTTCATCATGCGGTCGGCCAACTCGCCCGACAGCGTCACGGTCGTGTTGGCCACCATGGTGATCTCCGCCGACTCGGGCTTGATGCCCGCGGCCTCGAGCGCCTTGAGGACGCCATTGAACGCCGTCGGCTCGCAAGTCAGCTCGAAGGCGTCGCCCAGCGACTGCACATCGTCCGCGCCGGCCTCGAGCGCGATGCCGGTGAGTGTGTCCTCGTCAGCCTTGCTGCTGGCGACGATGAACACGCCGCGCTTCTTGAAGAGCCACGCCACGCTGTTGGTCGCCCCGAGATTCCCGCCGCGCAGCTCGAAGATTTTCTTGATCTCGGGTGCGGTGCGGTTGCGATTGTCGGTCAGCGCGGTGCAAAGGATGGCGGCGCCGCCGGGGCCGTAGCCCTCGTAGACGAGTTCCTCGAGCGCGGCCCCGCCGCCCTCGCCGGTACCCTTCTTGATGGCCCGCTCGATGGTGTCCTTGGGCATGTTGGCGTCGCGGGCGGCGTCGATGGCGTAGCGGAGGTTGAGGTTGGCGTCGGGGTCGCCGCCCCCGGTACGGGCGGCCACGATGACGGCCCGCGCGAGCCGGCTCCACTCGCGGCCGCGCCGGGCGTCGGTGACGGACTTGGCGCGCTTGATGCGTGCCCAGTGCGAGTGTCCAGCCATGCGCAGTGCCCTCGTTTCTTGTGCTCGGGCATTCTACGGTGCAGGCGGGAGGCGGCTCAACCGCGCGAGCCGCCCGTGGCAGCGCATTTCAGGCGGCCCACCGCGGCGGCTCGCGTACGCACCGCGCTTCGCCGACAATCGGCCCCCATGCTGCGAGACCTCACGGACACGGCATGGCTGGAGGACTTCGCCGGCGGGCTGGCGCGGGCCGCGGGCCTGCGGGTGTGTGTGCACGACTCCCGCGGCGGGCTGATCGTGGCCTCCGCGGCGCAGAGCGAGTTCGCACGCATCGCGGGGCAGGCACCGGGTACGCTGCCGGCTGACCTGCGCATGGTGCCCGTGCCGGCGCATGATCCGCCGGCGAAAGTCGCGTACGTGGACTGCGGCGGCGTGTGGTATATCGTCGCGCCGGTGTACGTGGACGACGCGGATGCTGGCTTCGTGGCGGTGGGGGAGTTTCGGGAGCAGTCGCTCTCCGGCGATCAGTGGCAGCAGGCGGCCGAGCGGGCGGGCGCCGACCTGCCGACAGTCATTCGTGCGTGGGAGGCGCTGCCGGTGCTCGACCGCTCGGGCACATCGCGCGCTGTCGTCACGGTGCGGTGGGGCGCGCGGCTACTGAGTGATTGGGGGCGGCGCGCGTCGCGCCTGGCCGCGGCGACGCAGGAGGTCGCACTCGTCGGCGACATCGCCGCGCTGCTCAATGGCGAGGAGGACCTCCAGCGCGTGCTCGACCGCATCGTCAGCGAGACGGCCCGCGTGATGCAGTGTCCATCGGCCAGCATCCGGCTCTACGACGCCAAGACCCGCGAGCTCACCATCATGGCGGTGCACAACCTCTCGCCCGACTACGTTGGCAAGGGGGCCGTGGTCGTCACGCCGGGCAGCATCGACGAGCTGACGCTGAGCGGGCAGGTCGTGCAGATCGACCAGGTGCAGTCCGACCCGCGCATCCAGTACCCGGACGAAGCCCGCCGCGAAGGGATCGTCAGCATGTTGACGGCGGGGATGCTCTACCGCGGCAGCCCGGTCGGCGTCATTCGCGTATATACGCGGCAGCGCCGACGCTTCCGCAAGGCGCAGCGCGACCTGCTGCGGGCGGTCGGCTACCAGGCCGCGACCGCCATCGTCCACGCCCAGATCGCCGCCGAGCGTCTGCGAAACGCCGAGACGCAGCGGCAGCTCGCCCTGGCCGGCGACCTCCAGCGGCGGATGGTGCGCACGCCGCCGCCGCCGCACCCGAAGATCGAGAGTGGCCTGGTCTTCCGGCCGAGCTTGCAGGTAGGCGGGGACTTCTGCGACATCTTCGAGCTTCCGGACGGGCGCCTGGCGGCCGTCGTAGGCGACGTGGTCGGCAAGGGCATCCCCGCTTCGCTGCTCATGTCGTCTGTGCGGTCTGCACTGCGGGCTGCATCGAGCTGGTGCGCGGATCCGGCCGAGCTGCTGACGCGGCTGAATGCCCAGGTGTGCCGCGAGACGCTGCCGCGCGAGTTCGTGACGCTTCTGCTGGTAGCGCTCGATGCGGAGCGGCGCGAGTTGACGTATGTGAGCGCGGGGCATGAGCCGGGACTGGTGCTCCGCGGCGAGGGTGTGCGCCTGCTTGGGGAAGCGAACCTCGTGCTGGGCGTGGAGCCAGAGGAGCGATACGACGCACACGTCGAGCCGCTCGAGCCCGGCGACTTCGTGCTGCTCTACACCGACGGGGCGGTGGAGGCCCGCAACTTCGCCGACGAGCAGTTCGGCCGCGAGCGCCTCAGCGCGTCCTTGCGGACGCATGCGGCGCTTTCAGTCCCACAGGCCCTCAGTAGCATCCTTTGGGACGTGCGGCGCTACGTCGGCCTGGCGGAGCAACTCGACGACTTGACCATGGTGGGGCTGCGATTGCTGGCATGACGCGGCTCGCGCGTACTGGCCCGGCGCGGCGGGCTCTCGCCGCGATTGGCTTGAGGCGACGAGATCTGCTTTGACCCCTTGGCGGGATGGTGCTGGCGGCCGAGCGCGCGGGGGGCTACCCGTCGGTGCTGGCGGAAACCCCCAGAGACTTCGGGCGGATAGGCTGGGAACCCGGCAAACGTGAGGACCTCGTCAGGCTTGCGAAATTATCGGCCCACATGTCGACAAGAAGCTCGTGTTTCGCTTGAACCCCACGCCGCATTTGACTAGGCTATGGAGAGGTCAGTTGTAGGCAGGGAAAGCAGCGCTCCGAAACACGTCAAAAGAATGGCGATCGCGGCGGTCGCCGAAAGCGCGTGCTCTCAGACTTGGACGGGCTCTTCGATTCCAGAGGCCCACAGGAGGAAAGAGATGAATCGTTCTGTGACTCACTTGGTTCTCGCGACGGTTGCGGCACTCGTGCTCGCCACATCGGCCAGTGCAGCCCTGATCTACGGGACGGGCTTCGAGGCCCCGACCATCGTCCCAGGCACCCTCGTCGGGCAGGATGGCTGGCTCGCCGGCTCGGGC
>CAADGM010000268.1 GCA_900696535.1 uncultured Planctomycetota bacterium | reverse complement strand
TGAGCCCGCAGGGCGAATCGTCCGGGCCAATCGGGCACCCGAACAGGGAGCGCGCTGCCCGGCGCAAGCTCGCCGGCCCAGCACCACAGCGTCGTTCCGTCCACGGGCATCGACTCGAACGCAGTACGCGACAGGAGGGTGTTGCTCCGCACGGCCGACCCGCGCACGGTTGGCGAGCCGCCGGAGACGTGCAGCGCCAGGCCGCCACGCTCGCCGTCGGTATCAGTGCGGACGGGCGAGCGGCCGACCTCCGCCGATGCGACCAGGCGGGCAACGAGGTGGGCGGCTGATGACCCCGACGTGCTGCGCACCGGTGCGGCGAACTCCGTTCCCGGCCAGGCCGGCGTGGCAAGCGGTCCCAGTTCCAAGCCGGTTGTGTCGCCGGGCATCGACGGGAGCCGTTGCTCTGCGAGCGTGTGTAGCCTGTCCGCGCCCCACGCGAGCAGTCGCACGCGCACACTGCGCGTCGCGCTCGCTCCGTTGGTCCACTCCAGCGTCGCGCGGTCGGCGCCGGGCGGAACGGGCCGCGCGTCGAGCACGTCGCCGTCCTCCGCTATCACCAGCCATTCTTCGCTTGCGGGCGCGGCAAGCACGATGTGCATGCCGCCGGCGTGCGGCTCGAGACGCAGCGCGACATCCGCGCGTGTGGCTTCCGTGCCGGCGGAATCGGAATCGGACGGCTGGACGGTGCAATTCGCGCTGACGGTCCACTGCTTCCCCGCGTCCTGAAACGTAGCGACCAGCTCGTACGGGCCGGCCGAGGTCGGCGTCCAGGGCTCGGAACGCCAGCCCGACGGGCCCGGCTGGACCGCCAGCTCCGTCACCGGCCGGCCGGCGCGACGAACCGCCAGCCGCGGCGGTTCGATGACCTGCGGACCGTCGGGTTCGTACACGCCGATTTCGACGTGGAGCGGTACGCCGACTGAAGGCGTGGGAGGATCGAAGCTGAGCCAGGCGTGTCGCGGCGACTCGGCCAGCAGCGTCTCGGCCGCGCCAACGCCGCTCGCTCCCTCACTCGTTCCCACCCAGGCGGCGACACGAACGGCCAGCGGCGCGCGCGCCGGCGTCAGCTCCTCGGGCGACAGCGCGATCCGCAAACGCCCGAACGCGTCGGTGAGTCCCTCGCGCAGCACGCTTGGTCCAGGTTGCGGCTGGCCGGCCGCTCCCGCCGCGGGCAGTTCGAGTGTCGTGATCGAGCAGACCACCGCCGCGCCTCCGGCCGGGGGACCCCACGGGTGCGTGACACGGACTTCGCCCGCGAGGCCGCCGCCAGGGTCGGCCGACCACGCCGGCCAGTCGACGTCGACGTGCAGCGGCGTGAAGGGGCGCTCGGCGACGCTCACCAGCAGCCGGCCCGCGGCGTTGTCGATGACGCGCTCGGCGAGTCGCGGCACGACGCGCAACCGCGAGCCGGCCAGCTCCGAGCCGCACGCCAGCTCCGTGTGGACCGTCCCCGCTACGACAGGCAGCGGCCGCCGCGCGACGACGCGCTCGAAGGCGTCGCGCACCTCGATGTCGAGTGAGCTTGAGATCGGCGAGGTGCCCGCGAGCAGTCCGGCCACTGGCAGCGGCTGGCCGTAGGGCACCGTGCTCGGAGCGAAGAGCGCGAGGCGTGGAAGCTCCGCGCCTTCGGGCTCGGGTGGCAGTTGGCCGCGCACGACGGCGTAGTGATCCGCGACCCGCACGACGCAAACCCACCCACGCTCCCGCATGACCCGGGCCTCCGCGGGCAGGTCGAAGCGTGCGAGACCGCCGTCGAGATTGGCCTCGACGGGGCGAAACGAGCGCTGCATCCAGAAGCGAACACTCGGGCCGCCGTCGGCTCTGGGCGGGGCCGCCCGTGTGCCGTCGACGCCCGCCTGCGTTGCCCACACGACGACCGAGCGCGGGCCCACCAGGCACGCCGCCGACAAGTCGCTCACCGAGAGCAGTTGCCGCGCCAGGATGGTGCGGCCGTCGTTCGACCGGCCGTGGGCGAGGATCGCGTAGACACCGGTCGGCAGGGTCGCCTCCAGCGCGGGTGGGCTGGTCGCATCCCATGTGGCTTCCGAGTCGCCGGCCTCGCGCCGCAGATCACGGGCCGCGTGCAAGGGGCCGGACTCGGGCAGCAGCGCGTCGCTGCCGCGTGGCGTGCCGGAGAGCCAGCGCTCGATGTCGAAGGCGCGCACCTCGAGCGTCATCGCGGCCACGCCCCGGGCCTTGAAGCCGACGGCGACCGGCTGCTGGGGCCGCGCTTCGCCCGGCGCGATGATCTCGACTTTCGGCCGCCCGAGCTCAGTGACCCGTGTGGCCGCGCGCTGGCCGAGCAGGCCGCCGGCCGACTCCGCGAGCCGTCGCCAGATGGGCAGCGCGCGGTCGGCCTGGCCGGCCTCCTCGTACCACTCGGCCAGCACGCTCGCGGCTTCAACGCGGGCGGAGGACCACGTCGGCGCGTCGAGGAGCGGCTCGAGCAGCGCGAGACCGGCCGCATGACTCGCCTCGCTGGCAAGCAGTCGCCGACCGAGTGCTACGTCGACCGCAACCAGTTCCTCCTCGCTGGCGGGGAGCTGCCTGAGTCGCGCGCGAATCTCGTCGATCTTCCGCTGGCGCATCGCGTCGGCTTCGGCGGCGGAGGACGGAATCGTCACGCCGAAGCGCTGCCGCGTCAGTTCCCACTCGCCGTGGCCGGCCCACGTGCGCGCCAGCGCCACGAGCGCCTGCTTGGCGCGCTCGGTCTGCCCTGTCGACAGGAACTCCTCGACCGCCACGTCGATTCGGTGCAGGGCCTCGGCCGTTTCGTCCAGGGCTGTGAGGATGATGCCGTACGCGAGGCTGCACTCCGGGTCCTGCTCGAGGCGCCGATCCTCGGCCATCAGCGCCGCCAGCCGCGTGCGGGCATCGCGCCAGTCACCGCGACTGGCCGTATGCGCCAGGCACATCGCTTCCAGCACGGCCGCGTCGAAGCGGGCCCGC
>CAADGM010000267.1 GCA_900696535.1 uncultured Planctomycetota bacterium | reverse complement strand
TGCGGGACGCGAACACGCCGGCGGTGCGGGAGTGGTCGTACGGGTACGATCCGATTGGCAATCGCGTATCGGCGGCACGGGACCCGTCGAGCGAGGAATATGACGAATTCACCTTGGGATATGTCGCCAACAGCCTGAATCAGTACGACCGCGTGAATCTGTCGGCCGGGGCCGCGCCGGGGGCCCAGCGGCTGCTGTACGACGCCGACGGGAACCTGACGACCGAGTTCGCCGCGGGGGACATGAACTGCGACGGAGATGTAGACTTCGCCGACACGGGCATCCTCGTGGCCAAGATCGGCTGCCCGAACATCACCGACTGCAACGTGCCCTGCACCTGGACGCACGGCGACATCAATGGCGACGGGGTGCTGAGCTGGGACGACATCGACCCGTACATTGCCCAGCTCAACACGGCGGGCCGCAAGTTCGAGTGGGACGCCGAGAACCGCCTGATCCGCGTCGGCCCGCTGCACGCGACGCCGGCCGCGGGCGACGTGAAGGTCGAGTACGCCTACGACCACCTCGGCCGGCGGATCGAGCGGCGGCGGTACGCGTGGCAGACGGCCAACCCGCCGGCGGGCTGGGTACTGACGCAGGCGATCCGCTACGTCTGGTCGGACTGGCTGCTGCTGATGGAGCTGGAGGACGTGGGCGGGGCGGGCTTCCGACCGGTGCGGAAGTACACCTGGGGCCTGGACCTGGCGGGCTGTCTGGGCTAGTGCCGGGGAACTGGCCTCTGGCCGGTCTTGTGCGGCCTCGTCCCTCGAGGACCGGCCTCCTGGCCAGTCTTGTAGCGGTGTGGCTTGAGCGGGACTCCGCCCGACTGAGGGCTCCGGCGCTCCGCGAGCCCGGATTCGGGGTGGCGTGTCCCGGCAGGCTACCGCCCGCCCGCACGCGGCTCTATGATTCACGGAAGCAGTCGAACCCGACCGAGAGTGTGCACCATGCCCGACATTGTTTCCGCCAGTCTCGATGCCAAGCCGTACCGCTTCGCGCTGGTCGTCTCGCGGTTCAACGAGTTCATCACCTCGCGCCTTGCCAGCGGGGCGATCGACGAACTCCTCCGGCATGGTGCGGCGGCGGAGAAGATCACGCAGGTGTGGGTCCCGGGGTCGTGGGAGATCCCGCTGGTCGCCAAGAAGCTGGCCGAAGCCGACAAGCACGACGCGATCATCTGTCTCGGCTGCGTAATCCGCGGCCAGACGCCGCACTTCGAGTACGTCGCGGCCGAGGTCGCCAAGGGCGTCGCGCACGTCGGACTGGAGACGGGGGTCCCGGTGGTTTTTGGCGTGATCACGGCCGAGTCGCTGGACCAGGCTATCGAGCGGGCGGGCACCAAGGCCGGCAACAAGGGGGCCGATGCCGCTCGGGCCGCGATCGAGATGGCGAACCTGCTGCCGGTCCTGGGCAAGTAGCGCGCCGCCGTGTCCGAAACACCTGCCGCCCCTGCCGTCGCGAAGCGCACGCGGGCCCGCATGCTGGCACTGCAAGCGCTGTGCGCGTTCGACGTCCAGGGGGACGCCTTCGCCGCGGCGCTGGGCGAGTTCCTCAACGACCCGGTGAATTTCGTGGACCTGGGTTGGCGCGGGCGCTGCGAGCCGGAGGTGGTGAGCCTCGCGCGGGAGTTCGCCGAGGGAGCCTGGGCGCACCACGCACAGTGCGATGCGCTGATCTCCCGGCACGTGACCGACTGGTCGCTGGAGCGGTTGCAGCCGGTCGACCGCAACATCATTCGTCTCGGGCTGTACGAACTCCTGGAGATGCCCGGAACCCCGCCGGCCGTGGTCATCAACGAGGCCGTCGAGTTGGCACGGATCTTTGGTGGCACGGACTCGCCGGCGTTCGTGAACGGCGTGCTGGACGGCCTGCGTCGGGAGATTCTCGCCGCGAGCGCGCCGCCGGCATCCACGGGGAGAGAAACCGACGCGACCGGCTGATGCTCGCCGGTGAATCGCGCGGCCCCCGCACCGCGCGTCCCGTCGCCCCCTGAATGGACAGCCGCGGGCGCTACCCCGACAATCATGGTTTTCCCGGTAACCGGGCGGGCACTCGTCCCAGGGCGGACGGGGCACGGCCGGCGGGATCACGGAGGCGACCGCTCCCATGGGCCTGTTCGGATTCCTGCGGAAGGGTCTGGCCAAGACCCGCGACAAGATCGTCTCGGGCCTGCGCGCCATCCTGCCCTTCGGCCGCAAGATCGACGAGGCCCTACTCGACCAGCTCTCGGACGCGATGCTGGTGGGCGACATGGGCCCAAAGGCGGTGGCGGGGCTGATCGGGGAAATTCGGGCGGCCTGGAAGCAGGGGCAGCTCTCCGAGGCGCAGGAAATCCTCCCGTTCCTCAAGGCCCGCATCGCGGGCACGTGGAGCAGCTCGGACCGCTCGATCCACCTGGCCGACAAGCCCCCGACAGTCATCTTCGTCGTCGGTGTCAACGGCTCTGGCAAGACCACCAGCGTGGCCAAGCTGGCGGGGTACTTCAAGTCGCAGGGCAAGTCGGTGCTGCTGGCGGCGTGCGACACGTTCCGCGCGGCCGCCGTCGACCAACTCGTCATCTGGGCCCGACGGCTCGACGTGGACATCGTCTACCAGAGCACAGGCAGCGATCCGGCGGCGGTCGCGTACGACGCGTGCGACGCGGCCATCGCCCGCGGCGTGGACGTGCTGATCGTGGACACGGCGGGCCGCCTGCACACGCAGGAGCACCTGATGCGCGAGCTGGCCAAGATCCAGCGGGTTGTGCAGAAGCGCATCGCCGAGGCGCCCCACGAGGTGCTGCTGGTGCTGGACGCGACGATCGGGCAGAACGCGATCAACCAGGCCAAAATCTTCTCGCAGGCAACCAAGGTCAGCGGGCTGTTCCTGGCCAAGCTGGACGGCTCGGCCAAGGGCGGGATCGTGGTCGGCATTCGCGACGAGCTGGACATCCCGGTGAAGTTCGTCGGCCTGGGCGAGACGATCGAGGCCATCGAGCCGTTCGATCCGGAGTCGTTCGTCGAGGCGCTGTTCGAGGGGGTTTGACGGACCGTTGAGGACGTCGAGTGCCGGTTCTTCGCGACCGGCGGCGGGCGCCGTGACACGCTCCAAAGCGCCGGACGCCGAAGGTCCGACGCTGCTGGCTCGCGCTGGCACCGCGCCGGGGGCGGGGCAACTTCGCGTTGCCGCCGAAATGAGTCGGCGGTAGCTTGCGCCGACGAGGGAGGCCGTCATGCACCTGCTGCTTGATCCCATCGATCGGCACGCCAGCGACCGCCCCGCGCAACCCGCCGCGTGGGACCAGAGCCTGGCGCTGACGTTCGCGCAGTTTCGCGGCCTGTCCTGCGGCCTGGCGGGCCAGATCGCCGCACAGACGGACCGCCCGCGCGTCGGCGTGCTCGTACCCACGTCGGCGGCCGCAGCGGTGTCGATCTACGCCTGCTGGTATGCGGGCCGGGCGGTCGTCCCGCTGAACTTCCTGCTGGCGCCGGCCGAGCTGACCCGAATCGTGCAGGACGCCGGGCTCGACCTCGTGCTCACGATCGATCGCTTTGCACCGCTGGTCGAGACAGCCGGGGCAAGGGCGCTGGTGCTCGCGGGCAACCAGACGCTGGTCCCGGCTGACCTGCCGACGCCCCGCGCAGACGAGCGCGACATCGCGGCGGTGATCTACACGTCCGGCACGGCGGGCGAACCGAAGGGGGTCTGCCTGAGCGTGGCGAACCTCGCACGGAACGTGGCCGCGTCGATCGCCGCGGTGCACATGACACCCGACGATGTCTTCATCGGGCTGATTCCGCAGTTCCACGCTTACGGGTTCACGACCACGACGCTCGTGCCCTTGTCGCTTGGCGCCGCGGTGTACTACCTGCCGCGCTTCAGTCCGCTGACCGCGGCCGAGATTTGCCGCGAGCGGCGTGTGAGCGTGCTGATTACGATCGCGAGCATGTTCGGCGCGCTGCTGAGCACCAAGAGCCTCGCGCGCGCCGACGTCCCTGCCCTGCGCCTGGCGGTGAGCGGGGGCGAACCGCTCCCGCTGCCCGTCGCGCGGGGATTCGAGCAGCGCTTCGGCGTGCGCCTGCTCGAGGGCTATGGCATGACCGAGGCGTCCCCAGTCGTGAGCCTGAACACCCACGAGGCGTACCGCCTCGGCTCGGTCGGTCGGCCACTGGATGGCATATCCGTCACCGCGTGCGACGCCGCCGGCCGCGCCGTCGCCCCGGGCGAGGAGGGCGAACTGACGATCCGCGGGCACGGCGTCATGCAGGGCTACCTGAACAAGCCCGAGCAGACCAGCCGCGCCATCCGGGACGGCGCACTCTTCACCGGCGACGTGGGCCATGTCGACGCGGACGGGTTCGTCTTCATTACGGGCCGAGCCAAGGAGATGATGATCGTCGGCGGCGAGAACGTGTACCCGAGCGAGATCGAGCGCGTGCTGCTCCAGCACCCGTCGATCAGCGAGGCCGCGGTCATTGGCACGCGCGACGACATCCGCGGCGAGTTGCCCGTCGCATTCGTGACGCTCATGCCCGACGCCCCGCCGTGCGACGAGAACGCACTTCGCGCCTTTTGCCGCGAACACCTGGCGGGCTACAAGGTCCCGCGCCGCGTCTACATCGGTGGAGACCTCCCGCGCGGGCCAACGGGCAAAATCCTGAAGCGCGCCTTGCGTGCGCCGGCTCCCGACGGGTGAGCGGCGCGGCGTGATGGACGGCCGCCGCCGCGCGGAATCCTCCACTTGATCTTGCTTGCAGGCCGCCGCGCGAGTCGTTTATCGTGCGCAGCGGGAACGGAGTGATTGCTGGTCCTCTCTGGAGTGGGTCTGTCATGCCCCGCGTGGAAACCGCCGACGCGCTGCTCGCCGTTGACATCGGCAATACGCGCATCGCGCTGGGCGTGTGGGACAGCGACGGCCTGCACGATGCCCAGCGCGTCGAGATCAGCCGCCCCGACGCGTGGCAAGCGACCTTCGAATCCGCGTGGGCGGCGGTGGGGGGCAGTCGGCGGGCCCTGGTCATCGGTTCGGTCAATCCGCGCGAGACGCGGCGCGTTCAGGATGCGCTCGAGGGTATCGCGGGCGTCGAGGCGCTTCGCGTTCGGGACGACCTGCCCCTGCCCATGCCGCTCGAAATCGATAACCCGGACGAGGTCGGCGTTGACCGAGTCTGTTCCGCCGCGGCCGCACACGAGCGCATCGGGGGCGCCTGCGCCGTGGCGTCGTTCGGAACGGCGCTGACCGTGGACTGTGTCTCGCCCGAGGGGCGTTTCCTCGGCGGCGTCATCCTGCCCGGCCTGGACATGTCCTACCGCGCGCTGCATACGCAAACAGCGCAGCTTCCACTCGTGACAGTCGAGCGCCCGAACGGTGTCTTCGGCCGCAATACGCACGACGCGATCGTGAGCGGCGTGACCTACGGACTGCTCGGCGCGCTGCGCGAGATCGTGGAGCGGTTCGCGAGCGACCTGCGCGAGTGGCCACAGCTCGTCCTCACCGGCGGAAATGCGCCGATGATGGCAGAGCTGGCCGAGTTCGTCGACTCGGTCGTGCCGGACTTGTGCTTGATGGGGGTCGCCCTGGCGTATCGTCGAGCCGCCGGCCAGCCGTGAGCCCGTTCGCCCCACCGACAGCCTCCTGTTGCGGGATCGTTTCCGCAGGCGGTCCGGCGGCGATCGCAGTGGTCGAACTGCGCGGCCCGGCGACAGCCGACTTCATACGACGGCACTTGCAGGCGCGCGGGGTGAGCGCGGCAAACTGGGTCGACGGCGACGTGCGACGCTGCGCCTTCGTGGATGCATCGGGGGCCGCAATCGACGACGTGCTCGTCATCGTCCACGCCGGGCCACCCAACTGGCACATTAACGTGTGCCTGCACGGCAACCCGTGGTTGGCGCAGCGGTGCGCCGAACTGGGCAACGCGTGCGGGCTCGCGACTCTGCCGACGAACGAAGCGGCCGGCGCGAGCACCCCCGCCAGTCTCGAAGCAGAGGCGGCGGACGTGCTCCCAAGCCTGCTTACGTACCGAGGGGTGGCCTGGCTGGGGCGGCAGGTCGCCGCGCTTCGTTCGGCGGTCGAGCAGTTGCTCGGCGAGCCAGCCACGCCCGGCAGCGCAGCAGCATGTCGCGAGATCGCCGACCGGTTCGAGATCGTGTCGTGGTTCACCAAGCCGCTTCGCGTTGTGCTGGCGGGGCCGCCAAACGCGGGCAAGAGCGCGCTCGCCAACAGCCTGGCGGGCCGGCCGATCAGCATCGTCTCGGATCGTCCCGGAACTACGCGCGACTGGACGGAGGCCGACGACGACGTCGAGGGCTTTCCGCTGACCTGGATTGACACGGCCGGACTGCGAGAGCCGGCGGACGAGGTCGAGCAGGCTGGAGCCGCACGAACGCGGGACGTGCTGCGGTCCGCCGACGGCGTCGTCGTGGTGCTCGACTCGACGGCGGCCGCAAACGAGATCGCGCGTTTCGTGCGTTGCTGGGAGGGTCCGCTCCCGATGGCTGTCGGGCTCAACAAGGCCGACATCGCCGCAGCGACGCCGGCAGCGCCGAGCGTGCTTCCCGGAGAGTGGGCAGAGTGCGCCGTCGTCATCTCAGCCCGGACCGGAACCGGGCTGGACGAGTTGCGCCGGCAGGTGTTGATGGCGGCCGGACGGGAACCCGACGCACTGGAGGCACCGGCGGCATGGTCCGGCCGGCAACGGCGATTGCTGCGGCTGGCGGCGGACTCGATATCCCATAAACCTATTTACAAAAACTACTTACAGTCAGTAGCCCACCCGGATTGGCCGCTGCCGCCGTGCAGAGGCGGGTTGCGGCAATCCGATTGAAGGCGATAGCATTACTCGGGCTGGCCAGCGACCAAGTCGCCGGGAAGCGATAAACCAGCCCCGCTGTCCGGTAACGGAGACGTTTCGTTGCTTGTCGCACTTGGGGTCGCCCTGCTCGGGCTGCTCCTCTATATCTCGACGCTGGCATTCGCGTTGCCGATCCTGTCGCGCTCGAGGCTTTCCGAGTTCATCCGCAATGGCGAGCGCGGCCGCTGGATTCCATGGCTTGACCGGCACGAATCCGAGCTCCAAACGATATTAAGTCTTTGCCGACTTGTACTTACATGCGCGGTCTTCGCGGGCGCATACGTCTGGTCGGTGTCCGTGCTGGGCCGGGGGTCGGTGGGGATGGCCACGCTGATCGCGTGCGCACTCGTGACCCTGACCCTGCTGGGACTGCTGGGGGTCGGCGTGCCGTATGCCCTCTCACTGCATGCCGGCGAGGCCATCGTCGCCCGCAGCCTCACACTGCTCGCAGGGCTTCGCCTCCTGCTGTGGCCGGTCGGTCGATTGCTGGCGGGAGTGGAACTGCTGGTCCGGCGGATGCTGGGCAAGGCTCGGCCGGATCACCAGGAGGCCACGGAGCGTGCCGAGCAGGAGATTCTGGACGCCGTGTCCGAGGGCGAAGCGCACGGGGCAGTGGACGAGGGTCAGAAGGAGATGATCGAGTCGATCATCCAGCTTCGCGAGACGCCGGTGAGTGCGATCATGACGCCGCGCACCGATATGAATGCCCTGCCGCTGAGCGCGACGTACGAAGACTTTCGGCGGCTGATTCTGAACAAGGGCCACTCGCGCATTCCGGTCTTCGAGGAGACGATCGATCACGTGGTGGGCGTGGTGTACGCGAAGGACCTGCTGCGGCTGGATCCGCGGCAGCCGTTCGAAGCCCGCAGCATCATGCGAACGGTCCCGTTCGTTCCGGAGACGAAGACGCTGGACGAGCTGCTGGACGAGTTCCGCTCGAACAAGGTGCAGATCGCGATCGTGCTCGACGAGTACGGCGGCACGGCGGGCCTGTGCACGATCGAGGACATTCTCGAGGAGTTGGTCGGCGAGATCGACGACGAGTACGACCAGGCCCCGCCGCCCGCGATCAACCGCCTCGACGACAGCACGCTCGAGGTGGATGCCCGCGTCCACGTGCGGGAGGTCAACGCCGAGCTGGACATCAGCCTGCCAGAGGAGGAGGACTACGAAACGATCGGGGGCTTCGTGTTCGCGACGCTGGGCAAGATCCCCGCGGCCGGTGAGCACTTCACGCACGACCACGTGCACTTCCAGGTCGTCTCCGCCGAGCCGCGGAAGATCAATCGATTGCGCATCCACGTGCAGCGCGAGACGCAGAGCGCCTGACGTGGCGCGGGGCGTTGCCAGTCGAAGCGGGTCAGCCTCGGCCCACGCCGCGCTTCGTCTTGCCGACCTGCCGCCCCATGGCCGCCTTGAGCCGATCGAGCGCGAGCGAGAAGGCGGCGTGAATTTTGTCGCCGACCTCCTCGATGATGACCTCGCCGTTCGGCTTGAGCGCAAGCTGGATGCGCGCGAGCTTGTCCGCACCGCTGCGATCGCCGCCACTGACATCTTCGAGCCGGACGGCGACCTTGCGGATGCGCTCCTCGAAGCGACTGAGAGCACTATCGAGTCGTTCCTGGGCGTACGCGCGAAGCTCATCCTTTCCGGGCAGTTCGCGGATCGTGATGCGCATGTCCATGTCGAGCTCTCCCGTGCAGCAGCCGGCCTTCGCGACCGCCTGCCGATTCCATACGACACGCTGCTCGCCGAAGCAGAATAAGGGGGGAGCGCTGCTCGCAGCAACGCTCCTGGGAGCCGGACGCACCGCGATGGCGCAGCGACGCCGCCCTCCATCGGTAGTACGTCGGGCTCGCCCTTCAGTTGTCCGTATTCGTCAGGTACAGGTCGGCGCGGACGACGCGCTGCGTGAGCCTGATGAGCCGGAAGAAGTCCGCGCGCGCCGCGAGCAGCGAGCCGACGCGCTGCTCGTACTCGGACCCCGGGGGGTCGAATTGCACGGGCTGACCGAGGGGAAATCGCAGCCGCGCTGCCGGGCGGTCGGGCGTTGAGGCGAAGAAGAGGTACGCCGGGCTGTCGAGCGGCTCGGGAAAGGTAAGTTTCAGCTTCGTGACGCCCTTATCGTCTGCCTCCAGTACCGTCACGTCGAACGCCTCGCCACGGACAACCGTCCCCGCGGCCAGGGCTCCCGCCCGCATTCCGCCGACGAGCATGCGGCCGGAGTGTCCGGCGAAGTACCCGGGCGGCTCGGTTCCGAGCACGAGTTCACGTGGGCCGACTTGCTCCAGCGTGAAGCGCGCGTCCATCCGCAGCGGGTGCGGGGCGAACGTCAGCACGTAGCCCGCAAGCCCCGCCGCGCGCCAGCGCTCCTGTAGCGCCTCGACGGTGTAGATCCCGGCCACGGGCAGGTTGACGAGGAAAAGCTTGCTGTCTGGCGCGGGCCGCGGGGTGTGCAGCGCGATGTCCTCGACGATCACCTGCTCGGCCGCGACCACGCCGCGCCAGGCGACGCGGTAGATGCCGTGCGTCCAGAGCGTCGGCGCGATCACGAGCAGCGTCACGATCACGCGAAGCCGCCCCCGAAGGCGGCGAAGCATGATCGCGAGCATGACGAAGTAGGCGGCCGCCGGAAGGTATGCAAAGTGCGGCATGACGATCACGGGGATCACGGGCAAGTACCCCGCCACAACCCACGTCGGCCAGACGAGGGCGGCGCGTTGCCCGCGGGCCGCCCAGGCATACCACGCCGCGATGAGCCCGACGACGACGAGCATGAACGCGTACGCTCCGAGGTGCGCGCTGGCGGGCTCATCGCCGTAGGAGGCCAGCCCTAGAAACATGGGCGTGTAGAAGATCTGGGTGAAGATGAGGTAGAGCAGCTTGCCGAGCGCGAACCCGACGTAAGCCAGGCCGTGGGGCGCGGTGAAGTAGATTTCCGGCGTGGCACGCTGCGGGAAAGCGACCAGCCGGTAGTAGACGAAGGCGAGCGTCAGCGCGGTCAGCACGAGATAGACCGGCCAGCGCCGCAGCACGTGTCGGCGACCACCGAGGGACAGGTCGAGCGCCGCGACGATCACCGGCCAGACAATGGCGGATTCACGCGAGAAGACGCCGAGGCCCCAGAGCGCGATCGCCGCCGCGAGCCAACCCAGGCGAACGCGCGCACGCGGTGTGTCGCCGTCAAACGAGGCGCGCGTGTAGAGCAGGACGGCGGCGAGGAAGAAGAACGCACTGGCGATGGCGTTGTGCGCGGCCGACCAGCTCACCGTGAAGACGCTGTGGGGATTGAAGGCAAAGAGACAGCCCGCAAGCAGCGCCCAGCGCCAGTCCCCCATCGCCCACCGCGCCAGGAGGAAGACGAGCAAGCAGGTCGCATAGTGCCAGAGGATCGAGAACGCGTGCGTCAGGACCGGGTCGCCGTCCACCAGCAGGTACTGCACCTTGAACAGGGCCATCGCCACCGGCCGGGTGAAACGCCAGAGCAGTGGGTGCTCCTGCCACCACAGGCTGGTGAGCCGGCTGGGCAGGGAGAAGGTGGCGGACTCGGTGAGGTCATGGAAGGACCACGACTTCTCGCGGACGTTCGCCCGGTGCCAGTGGTCGTCGAAAAACAGCCCGTCGCCCAAGGCCCAGATGTGCGTGCCCAGCACGACGCCGGCCAACACGAGCCCAGCCCAGAGCAGCTCGCGGCCCGCCGCGCGGCGACCCGCAGGGCGCTCGACCGTCGGCCGTGCGCCCAAACTCCCCGCGTCGTCCTGGTGCGTCGTGCTCAAGCGGACTCCGGCGGTGCGGCGTCGCCCGCAACGGGCGCGGCGGCGGCGTCATGCTGCGAGAGGCGCACGCGCTCAATCCCCTCACGAAACGAGTAGCGCGGGGACCAGCCCAGCTCGCGTCGCAGGCGTCCGGCGTCGACCGCCTGGTCTGCGGCCATCAGTCGGACGGCGGCGCGGTTGACGTCGGGCACCTGGCCGGTCAGCGAGGAGATCAGCTCGGCAGCCAGTCCACCGACCAGCCCGAGCCAGACAGGCAGGTGTCGGGTAATCGCGCCCAGGCCCAGTGCCGCACAGTGTGCCCGCATGAATTCGGCCTGCGTGACGCGCTCATCGCTGGCAGCGTCGTAGATGCGGCCGTTCGCCGCGGGGTGCGTCGCGGCCAGGATGACGGCGTCCGCGGCATCGTCGACATAGAGCGTGGCGATGCGGTTGTCACCACGGCCGACGATCGACAGGCTACCGGCTGACCTGAAGATCCGCAGCCGTCGCTCGAACGTCTCGTTGTGCGGACCATAGAGGAATCCAAGGCGGACGATGCACCAAGGCACCTCGGCTTGCGTGCAATGCTGTTGAACGATCGCTTCGGCCGCGAGCTTGGCGCGCCCGTAGAACTCCGCGCGGCGTGGCTGGGGCGTATTGCGCTCGGCGCAGAGGCCGCGCGGATCGAGCCGGCCGTACACGCCCGCCGAGCTGACGTAGACAACGCGCGCGGGGCGCGACGGCAACGCTGCCTCAAGGAGGTTGCGGGTGGCGTCGACCGTGCCGAGCTGGTACATCGTCCAGCGACCAACAAGGTCGACGTGCGCGGCTGCATGAATCAGGACGTCTCCGGGGCGAACGAAGCCCCGGAGGCTGGTGGGGTCGGTCAGGTCGCCTCGATGAACTTCGGCACCCAGCGCCTCGACGCGCTGCGCGGAGTCGGCCGAGCGCGCCAGGGCGCGGGCGGTCTCGCCTCGCTCGGCAAGACGGCGCAGCAGCGCGCGACCGAAGAAGCCGCTGCCGCCGGTGACAGCGAAGGTCACGGCGCGCTCCCTCGCGGTCGGCGCGGGATCCAGCGCGGCACTTCGCGCAGGTAGCGTGCGTACGGCGCACCGAAACGCTGCCGCAAGAGCGGCTCTTCCAACAGGACGACCTGGATGTGCGCGAGCGCCATCCCCACCAGGAACAGCAGCAGGATCCCGGTCGAGGAGAAGGTCAGTGCCAGGCCGAGCATGGTCAGGACCAGGCTGCCCGCGATCGGGTTGCGGCACCAGCGGAATGGTCCGACGGCGACGAACTCCCTGGGCGGGTCGAACTCGACGTACGCGCCTCGGCCGTGGTGCGTCAGGACGTACGACGAGGCGGCGTAGATGCCGAGCGCGACGGCTGCGATCACGACGCCGACGAGGCGCCCGGCGCCAAGCTCGACGTGCAGGCTCGGGAAGTGGACATCGAGCCGATGCGCGAGCCAGGGGAGCAGGACGAGGATGAATGCCAGGAATGATGTGCTGTAGACCGTCATCCGCACGGACAGCGGCACGCGTTCCAGCCACGTTGCCAGCGGCGCGGCGGGGCGCGAAGTTGAGCGTGGGCCAGCAACGCGGTCGGGCATGGGCATCCTCGAGCGCCGGGGCTGTCGAGTCAGCCGCGGCATGATTCGGGCGCGGCGAGCCGCTGTCAAATCGTGGCCGTGGCGCGGGCGCTAGGGCGCCCCCGGGAACGGCGCTGGCGGCTCGGAGATTTCCAGTGACCGGCCGACAGCCGGCGGGGTGAGCTGGACGATGGTCTCGCCGTCGTATGACAGGAACCGGTACCGCTGATCATCGAGACTGAACGGGAAGCGGAAACGAACGCTTCGCAGACCCGCGTCGTCGGCCGACAGAACCTCAGCTTCAAAGAGGCCCGCGTCGTAGCGGGCGCCGACGGATGGCGCGGCCCGGCGCGTGCGGAAGAGCCGCTCGAGGTGCGCTTCGAGCAGCGGTACGGAGCGGGAGGTCAACACCATAGTAGTTTCGCTGTCGCGCAGCCAGGTCAGCTCGCGCCGACCGGCTGTAAGCGGGACGAGCAGTCCGCGGTTGGCATCGTGCAGGCAGCGCTACGTGGCCGTGCCGAGAATCGCCTGTAACCCCGAGCGGGCATTGAGCAACACCCCGACAGTGCTCTCATCCGCCAGCGGCAGGGACCGGACGACTTCGCGATCCCCGGCAGCGAATCGCGCCAGGCCGCCGGCCAGGAACGGCGCGAGGCCCGGGCCCAGCACGCCGCCTGTCAGAAACACAAGGCTGGCGAGCGCGAAGGCGGGCGTGTGTCGCCAGCGGCGCGGCAGCTCCAGGACGCGGTCTAGAAGCAGCCCCAGCAAGAGGGCCGCGCCGAAGCTCGCGCTGCCGAGAAGTCTGTTTGAAACGTCACCGCCCACCTCGACGATCAGTGACAGCACGACCCACGCCGACGCGAACGTCGCCACGCGCGACCAGCCGACGACCTTGAGCCACGTCCAGGCCGCGAGGGGCACGATCACCCCCGCCGCCGCGAGCATCGCAGGGCCGATCCAGGGCTGGAGCACGGCCAGGTCCGGCGGCACACCGAGCACGAGGCTGAGCAAGCCGAGCGGCAGCATGGTGAGGACGCGGAGTAGGAGTGCCAGCGGGTCGTCCCAGGGGCTGACGTACATGAGTGACCGGGCACCGTAGCCGCCGGCGATGTAGCCCACGAGCATGAGCAGCGCCGCGGCGCCGAGCATCCAGGTCAGGGGGCTGCGCGCCACACGTTGCGGCGTCGCTGCCGGCCCGTGCACCTCGCCGCAGCACATCATGTACGCGAAGGCCAGCGGGAAGGCGACGATCCCGGACTCCTTCGATCCGAACGCGAGCACTTGGGCCATCACGGCCCCAGCCAGCCAGACCGGGCTCGGGTGGGCAAGGTAGCGGCGTGCGGCGTGCACTGTGAGAAGCGTGAACAGCAGCGCGAGGATCGAGTTGCGATTCGCGACCCAGCCGACGGGCACGGCGTGGACGTCGTCCCAGGCGAACAGCGCCAGGGCGAAGAGAGCCGCCCGAGGCGAGATGGGGAGCGCGCGGTACAAGCGCCAGGCGGCCACGACGACCAGCGCGAATATGAGCAGGTTCGTGACGTGATAGCCGGGCGCCCAATCGCCAAAGAGGACGTGGTCGAGCCAGAGCGTGAGGCTGGTGACGGGGCGGAAGAAGCGGGCCTTGAAGTCGCCGTCGGTCCACCAGGGGCGAAAGATGGCGTGGGTGTGGCCCGGGGCCGTGCGGCTCAGGTCGAAGTCAAACAAGCTCCACTTGTGGAAGTCGGCTTCGGGCACCAGGTCGCGGAGCACGGCCTGGTGGAAGAAGTCATCCCAGAAGAACCCCCAGCCGAGCGAGGCCAGGTGCAGGAAGATCGCGACCAACCCGACGCCGAGCGCCGCGAGCGACAGTCGCCGACTGCTGTAGCGGTTGTCCGGGGGGCGGTCTCTCGCCGCGGCGGGGGACGACGTGGGCATCACTGGCCCGGAAGTGTCGCTAGGCACGGACGAGGAAACCGGCCGTCATCCACTTGCTGGACTCCACCGAGTGGAGCACGGCCAACTGGCCGGACTGAAGCTCGCCGCCGCGCACCATGTCGTCAAAGTGAATCAGCACGGACGCGCCGCCGCAGTAGCCGGTCTTGCGGGCGCGGAACTGCATGGACTGGGGCGTGACGAAGAGTCGCTCGGCGAACTGGGGGCAGTTCTGCTCGTAGAGCTGCATCGTGGGGATCGAGAAGACGAAGTGGTCGATCGAGCGCGGATCGACATGCAGCGCGTCGAGCATGCGGCGGGTGCCTTCGAGGAGGAAGACGCCCGCGTAGCGGCTGACCGCGGCGAAGTCCTGGTCGAGGTGGTGTCGACCGCGGTCAAAGACGGTCTTGGTGAGCGGAGCCGCTTCGAGCAGGTCGGCCACGCCGCCGCCGGCGGTCATGGCGGGGGTCATCTTGCCGCCCACCGACTCGACGTACGCGCCGAGCACCTCGCGGGGCCGGGCGCCGGTGAATCCGCGTTCGGCCGCTTCGAAGAGAACCGCCCCGCTGCCGTCGGCCAGGATGTAGCGCAGGGCGGCCTGGGTCTTGTTCGCCTCGGCCTGGTTGAAGTAGGCGGCCCGGAGGTACACGCTGGAGAGCTGCGGCAGGACGATGAGCGCGTTTCGATAGCGGCCCAGCCGCAGCGCGTCGTAGGCCACCTGCGCGGCCTTGCCCAGGCCGGAGCAGTTGGAGTGGATCTCCATCTCGGCGCACCGCTCGATCCCTAGGCGCTCCTGGAGCAGGGCCGAGGTGGGCGGGGTGCTGCAATCGTAATTGGGGCAAGAGACTATCAGCAGTTCGATATCTTCAGGCTGCCGCCCGGCCGCCGCCAGCGCCCGCCGCGCCGCCGCCTCCGCCAGGCCGGAGACGCTGTGGGTCAGGCGGCGTGACTCGGGGTCGACGGCGAAGTGCCGGAAGTCGATGCCGCTGCCTTCCAGCATCCGGGGGCCGACGTTGCGGATAAAGCCCAGCACGCGGGGCGGGGCGTCGTCGAGTCGGCCGAGCACGTCGTCGATTCGGTCGTTCGTGATCGGCTGGCCAGGCAGGAAAGAACCGGTGCCAGTGACAAACACGCGATGCAGCGAAGAGTCCATACGTCCTCTGCCCTAGTCGGTGCCGCGCCGCGCGCCGGTCCAGGCCCCGGGACCGCGGAGGTTGACCCCACATTGTCGCGCGGAGTTCGCCGACCGTCAATCGCCGCAGGGCCGCGGCGGCCGGCCCGTCCCCCGCCCCCGCCCCTCTACGCCCAGTGCGCCGCCGCCACGCCGGGCACGCGGCCAGCGAAGCGGGCGGCCTCTTCCGCGCTCATCTCGGGATTCTGGTGGCGGATTCCCCACAACCCGGCCACCTCGGCAAACCACGCCACGTGGTGCCGCAGCCCCGTGAACCGCTGGGCGCCGGGGCCGATCGCGCTGACCAGCACCCAGTCCTGCGTGTGCGTCGTCCCCGTCCACCCGATCCCGAAGTGGTTGGACAGTGCCTGACCCAGCACACCCGCCCAGCCCGACTGCTGGCGATTGAGCACCGCCCGGCGGTCGGCGCCGGTCAGCGCGGCGTGCACTGCGTCGATCTCTGTCGAGGATAGCTCCACGCCGGTACTCGCCCGCAGCACGTCGGCCACAAGTTCGCGACTGGGCCTACCGCCACGCCGCTTCTCGCACGCGGCGAACGACGCTCGGGCACCAACGACGCGCTCGAGACAGCGAGGACTGTCGCGGTAGTCGTCGCCCATGCCATTCAGTCCCGGGTTCGAGTTCCCGTGGTCCGAGGTGACGATCAACAGCGTGTCGTCGCGCTCGGACACCAGGTGGAGCACGGTGTCCAGCGCGTCGTCGAAACTGAGCTGCTCCCAGAGCAAAGCTGCCGCGTCGTTCGCGTGGGCGGCATGATCGACGCGCCCACCCTCGATCTGGAGCAGGTAGCCACGCTCGCTGCGCGCGAGGATGTCGATCGCCGCGGCCGACAGCTCGGCCAGGGTCGGGATGCGTTCGGTCAGCTCGGGCGTGTTTCGCACATCAATGACGTAAGGCAGGTGCCCCGAGTCGAACAGTCCCAGCACCCGGTCCGGGCGCGGACCTGAGGAGACCTCGGATCGATGCGTCCAGACCGTGAAACCCGCGTCGGCGTACTCACGGAGCACGTCGCGGCCGTCATTGCGCTCTCCGGGAGCGAAGTGCTTTCGCCCGCCGCCGAGCAGCACGTCGACGCAGCGCACGTACTGCGGCGCGATGTCGTTCTCGTCGTCGCGGCTGGGCTGCACGGCGGCGACGCCGGCGGGCGTGGCGTGCGTGATGCGGGTCGTGGTCACCAGGCCGACGCGTCGGCCGCTGTCACGTGTCAGGACGCCGATGGGTGTCAGCCGCGTCCCGTCCGGCAGGACGTTCAATGCGCCGTTGAACACGCGCGAGCCGCTGCCCCACGCACTCGAGGCGGCCGCCGAATCGGTCACCAGCGAGTTGAGCGACGACGTGTCGAACAAGCCGTGCACGACACCCGGTGTCGTGAGCAGGCGGGCCCATGCGGTCCCGCGCTGGCGAGCCGCGTGCGAGAACGCCTCCGCCAGCGACGGTACGCCGAGGCTCATCCCGTCCGAGACCATCAGGATGATGTTTCGGGGCGCGGCGCCGGGCTTCGCAACGTCCGCTGGCGGCGTATCCGCCAGCAGACCGGCCGCCCCGCCGCCGAGCCCGACCGCGGCCGCCAGCTTGAAGACATCGCGTCGCGAGCAACCAGCGTGATCCGGCATGGGAGCTTCCTCCGGCGGCGCGGCACTGCCTGGCCGGCCCTGGCCCGTCCGTCGCGCGGGCATGGTAGCGGGGCCCGAGCGCGGGTCAATCTGCACCGTCCGCGTTAAGGCTGCGTGAGCGCGGGGAGTTCAGCTCGGACAGGGTGGTAGCAAGCCAGCGGCCCCGACGGCGAGTTGCCGTCGGGGCCGCTGATGCCTGTCGCGCTTACCCAGCCTCGGCCGCGACGTTTCGAGGCGGCTCAGGCCGGCCGGGACCTAGCGCACGCCGGCGAAGCCGAAGGCCAGATCGTCGTCGAAGAAGACCCAATCAGACAGGCCGTCGCCGGTGAAGTCACCGAACAGGAACGACCCGGTGCCGATACCGATCGACGGCGAAGCGTTGCCCTGTCCGAACACGACGCCCACGAACGTGATGCTGGGCGAAGTGCCGAACGCGGCCGACTTGTGCAGGTAAATCCGGCCGAAGCCCGGCTCGGTGTAGAGCACGTCGCCGGTCGGGGCGATGGCGACGTGCCGGCCGACCGCGGTCGGGGGCACGTTGGCGTCGGCAGGAATGCGGAGCGTGTTGGCACCGGGCGTGGCCTTCGTGGTCAGCGCCGTGGAGCCATCGAGCAGGACGAACACGGCGCCGTCGTCGCCGAGGTTGAACGGCAGCCCGTCATTCCGGCCGTTGGCTTCGCCCGAGTCGAGCGCGCCTACGACGAGATCGTCACCGACGCCGGCCGCGTTGATGCTGCCCTTGGCCAGCGCCGCGCCGAAGCCCATATTGCTGTTGAGCGTGCCGCGGGTTTCGCCGGCGAGAGCACCGGCGCCCTGGCGATAGACGACGCCGTCGCGCGCGACCTCGAAGACGTTCGGGAAGGTCGTGTCGACGGTGCCATCGAGCCGAATCTGCCGCGAGTTAAAGATGCCGCCCGCGCCGGAAAGCTGCACGAGGTACGTGCCGTTGTAGAAGCCGGACGTCCGGGCGGTGAAGTCGAGCACGGAGAAGGCTGGCAGCGGGACGAAGGCGATCGCATTCGGCGCGATGCTCGCGTCAATCGAGAGCGCGTTCGTCAGCCGGTTGGCATCGGCGTTCATCACGTCCTTGAGGCGGATGATCGCGGCCGACGGGCTCGAATCGCCGGGGTTGGAGATGTCGACCGCGACGGCGCCGGCGTTGGCGAGCGCGCCGTTGTTGTCGAACTCGTAGATGCGGGTCTGACCCGCCAGGTTGATCGTCACCGCGTCCTGGTCCGCGATCGTGTACTCGCCGCCGGCCGCGTTGGTCGGCGGGAACTGGTACCAGAACAGCGGCGAACTGCCGGGGTTGATCGCAGCGGCGCTGCCGACCGCGAACGAGCCGCCGGCCGCGGCCAGCGTGTTGCCGATGAAGTCGAGCAGGTTGCCGTGGAAGGCCAGGTCGTACTTGACGTCGGTCTCCGTGATGGCGCTCACCGACGCACGCGCGCCCGCGATGGCGGTCGCGTCGAAAATGCCCTGCTGCGTCACGCGGACCGTCGTAAAGTCCGGACGCGCGGGGCTCAGGTTCGCGCTGCCGCCGAAGAACACGAATACGCGGCCCTCATTGCCCAGGTAGAACGAGTCGATCGTCGGGGGCGTGAGGGCGCCGGCGTTCTGGAAGTTGTACGCCTGGATCGTGCTGTAGCCCGGTGCCGTCACGATCAGGTCGAGGTTGGCATCGCCACCCACGTTCGCGATCGCGACCTGCGTGCCGAAGTTTGCGGCCGCGGCGGGCATGTCCGGGCCGACAGCCAGGCCGAACGGCGTGTTCGTCGTTGTGACTTCCTTGGTCTGGCTGTTGAGGTAGGAGTAGTCGTAGCGGGGAGTGAAGATGTTCAGCGTGTGGTCGTCCGCACCCGAGTACGGCAGCGCCGGGTTGCCGGTGTGGAAGAAGACCTGCACGCGGTTGTTGCCGTTGCCAGCGGCGATGTCCGGCAGGCCGTCGCCGTTGAGGTCTCCGACGGCGATTGACGTCGGCGCGAAACCGGCGGTCTGGAAGAACGTGTTGGCCGAGTCGCCAATATCACCGTCGAGGAAGGCGGCGTTGATCGCGTGGCGCCAGGCTTCGACCGAGCCCTCGGTGAAGCCGCTCCAGTTGATGACGACGTTGACACCGCCGTCACTGGAGAGGACAGCGAGCACGCCGTCGAGGTCGGCGTCGACCAGGGCACACAGGCCGGTGAACTGGCCGTTGTTCGACGTGTTCCAGCCCTGGTACACGACGTTGACATCAGGATCGTTACTGGTCACGCCCACCTGGGCCGCGTTGATCGCGGTCTGAGCGTACCAGTCGTTGGTCACGTGGAACAGGAGCGGCGTGTTCGAGCGGTTGACCTTCAGGAAGTCGGAGTTGAACTGGCTGAGGTTGTCGAACGATTCCCACCAGACGCGGTAGCTGGCGGGCGTGAGCCCGGCGCCGCCGATCGTCAGCGCGATGGTCTGCACGTCGCCCGTGGGGTTGAGCGTGATCTGCGAGGGCGTCACGAACCCGGGACGAGCACCGCCGTCGTTCGGGCCGGAGTTGTCGCGGAGGAAGAAGCGATAGGTCGTCGGCGTGGACGGGAAGACCGCCACGTTGAGCGACGACGTCTGGCTGGGCAGCATGACCACGTTGGTGACCGGCTTGTTGGCGGTGGGCTGCGGCAGGTCGCGCACGCGGACGACACCCGGTCCCGAGGTGACCGCGTCGCCGCCGTCGGCATCACCGCCGAAGCCGATCGCCGTGATGCCCTGGAGCGTCAGGTTGATCGTCAGGTCCCGGGAGCGCTGGAGGCCGTTCTGGTTGGTCACGGTCGCGCGGAATACGTAGCTTCCGGGGACGATGATGCCATAGTTGTCGACCGATGTGCCCAGGTTGGTGATGGTCTTGAAGTCGGTGTCTGGATTCGCCCGGATCGAGCCACGAACCACGCCGTCGAGCGAAGGGAAGCTCGACGTGCTCGCGTCGGAGTCACCGGTGCCCTGGTTGCTGATCGAGTCGAACGTGCGATCGAGGCTCACGTCCTCCATTCGGGCGGCCGCGGGCCACGAGATGATGTCGTAGCGGACCGTCATCGTGGTCACGTCGTCCGCGGTGAACTCCGGATCGAAGACCGTCACGCGCATGTTGGGCGTGACGATGCTCGTCCGGTCGGTCACGCGAATCGTGGCCGGATTGCCCGGGATCGTCGGGGAGCCCGTATCGGCGACGGCGACAACGAACTGGATGTTGCCGATCGCGATGCGCACGTCGGCCGTGCTCACGCCGCCCGTGCCCGTGTCGGTGACGGTGGCGCGGAAGGTGTGGAAGCCGGCCGCCAGCGGAACGACGCTGGCATTGGCGGTCGAGCCGTTGGTGATCGTCGCGGCCGGACCCTCCGTCTGCGACCATGAGAACGTGAACGGGCCGATGCCGCCGCTGACCGTCGCCGAAACGGTGATGGTCTTGTCGACCGTGGGCTCGCCCGAGTTGGTCACGGTCACGGAGAACGGGACAACGAGACCGAAAATCCCGCCGGGGCAACCGGCGAGAGACAAGACAGCCGCTGTGGCAACGGTTGTCACGATCCAAGCGCTCTTCGAGCCACGTTTCCAAGTCATACAAGTACCTCCATGCCAGAATTGCACGCTACCCCGCCCGGGTTTCCCCCGCTGTGCTTAGCACGTGGCAGGGCATGGTGCCAATACCCAGAACGCCAGTTGAGGGCCAAAGTGAGAGCGTATCGTACGAGCGTGGTCGCACATTGACAAGGCACAATGCGGCGCGAATCAGCGGAATTCGCCTTTTTCCTTCAGTCCTCCGAGTGATTGCGTTCATCGCAGTGGTGCGACGCAACAGTAGTACAATCCCCTATGACAACTTGTCATCGCACTTCTGAGATGTGCTTCGCTGTTCATCTCCCCCCTTCGAGTGATCGAAGCGAGACACCTCGGGTCGTGCCGTCGGTGTACTAGACAACGATATACGGGTTACAAGGTACATAGTTGCAAAATCGGACCGCCCGGACACGCGTGATCGGTTCCGACGGGTTCGCGCGTCGATGCGATGCCCCGATTGCCCGCTTGCGCAGGACGATACGCTGTCACTCGCGCCGCAGTCCGTGCGCTTCGGGCGATTTGACACCCACTCGGCGCGGCGTTTAGCGTGCGACGGCAGGAGCGATGAATGCCATGACCGGTACCCAGAATCCCGGACACTCGCCGCTGCGAGTCATTCGCAAGCTTGTCGCCGGCACGGCCGGCGCGGCTGTAACTGTTCTCTTGCTGCTCTGGCTGGCCGGCGTGTTCCGGCCGAAGGTGGCGGTCTCGGAGTCGGCGACAACCACGCCCGCCCTCGCGGCGGGACGCGCCGTCGAAGTCCGGCGCATCGAAGTACCGGCGTACGAGACAGCGGTGGGGACGATTCGCGCCGTGCAGGAAGCCGCGGTGGCGGCTGAGATTCTCGCGAAGGTTGTTCAGGTCAACGTGCAGGCTGGCCAGCACGTCAAGGCGGGCGAGGTGCTGGTGCGGCTCGACGACGAGGAAGCCGCCGCCAGGCTGCGAGAGGCCGAGGCGGTGGTGGCGGCGGCGGCGGCCAACCGCGACTTCGCCAGGATCGAATTTGACCGGGTCGCGGGGCTGTTTCGACAGCAGACCGCCGCGGCGATCGAGATCCAGCGTGCCGACACGGCGTTAAAGGACGCGGAAGCGCGCCTGGAGCAGGCGCAGCAGGCGCAGCGCGCGGCGGCGAAGAACCTGGACAACACGGTGATTCGCAGCCCGTTCGACGGACTGGTCGTGGACAAGCACGTGGAGGTTGGGGATACGGTTGCGCCTCAGAAGGTCCTGCTCACGCTTTACGACCCGACGCGGATGCAGCTCGTGGCGGGCGTGCGCGAGTCACTGGTGACTCGCCTGAAGACCGGGCAGCAGGTGGAGGTCCACATCGAGGCCATCGACAAGCCCTGCGACGGCACGATCAGCGAGATCGTCCCGCAGTCGGATGTGGCCAGCCGAACGTTCCTCGTCAAAGTGACCGGGCCCTGCTCACCGGAGGTGCACTCGGGGATGTTCGGGCGGCTGCGCATTCCGCTGGACAACGAGGACTGGCTTGTGGTCCCGCGCGCCGCGATTCGTCACGTTGGCCAGCTCGACCTGGTGGAAGTGGTCGGCCAGGATGCGCGAACGGTCGAGCGGCGCGTGGTGCGGCTGGGGCGCTCCCGCGGCGACGATGTGGAGGTGCTCGCCGGGCTGGCGGCCGGTGAGCGGGTCATTCTGAACGGCGCGAGCTAGACGCCCTCCCGCTGACGGCGCAGGCGGAGAGCGGCGCATGAGCACACCTACGCACACGCAACGCGCGGAAACGTCCATGCACACCGAGCACACGTTCGTCGACCGGATCGTCAAGGCGTTCCTTCACTCGAACCTGTCGTTGATCCTGCTGGTCGTGGCGGTCGCGGCCGGGACCACGGCGCTGCTGGTCACGCCGCGCGAGGAAGATCCGCAGATCGTCGTGCCGCTGGCCGACGTGCTCGTGCAGTTTCCGGGGCGCTCGGCCGGCGAGGTCGAGCAGCTCGTCGCCACCCCGCTCGAGCGCATCCTCTACCAGATCGACGGGGTCGAGTACGTCTACAGTATGTCGCGGCGGGACGAGGCCGTGATCACGGTGCGGTTCTTTGTGGGCGAGGACCGCGAGCGCAGCCTGGTCAAGCTGTTCAAGAAGATCGACGAGCACATCGACATCGTCCCGCCGGGCGTGACCGGCTGGGTCATCAAGCCCGTCGAGATCGACGACGTGCCGATCGTCACGTTGACGCTGACGGCCAGTGGCGAGGAATCTGCGGGCGACGCCGCCGACGAGTTTGCGCTACGTCGCGTGGCGGAGGAGCTGCGCGAGCGGCTGGCGGCAGTCCCGGACGTGTCACGGGTCAACGTCATCGGCGGGCGGCCGCGGGTCGTGTACGTCTACCTCTCGGCGGACCGGATGCGGGCGTACCAGGTCTCGCCGAGCGAGATCGAGCGGGCCATCCGGGCCAGCAACGTGACGGTCAGCGCGGGCGACTTCCCGCGCGACGACGCGATGCATCGCGTCGAGATTCACGGCGCCGTGGACTCCGTGCACACGCTCCAGTCGCTGGTGATCGGTGTCTTCGGCGATCGGCCGGTGTTTCTCAAGGACGTGGCCGAGGTCGTGGACGGTCCGGAGGAGCCGGCGCGCTACGTACGGCACGGCTGGGGGCCCGCCCGGGAGTGGGTGCATCACCACCACTTCCCCGGCACGCGCCTCGGCGCCGCGGGACACGACCCGGTGCGCACGGTGGGCGGCAGTACGCCGGCGGTTACGCTCGCGATCGCGAAGAAACGCGGATCCAACGCGGTCCGCGTCGCCGAGAATGCCCTGGCCGCGGCCGAGCGGCTCAAGCACGAGATCGTTCCGGCCGGCGTCGAGATGGTGATCACGCGCAATGCCGGGCTGACCGCGGACGAGAAGGTCAACGAGCTGGTCGAGGCGCTCGGCGTGGCGATCCTCATCATCCTGCTTCTGCTGACGCTCAGCATGGGATGGCGCGAAGCGTCCATCGTCGCGATCACCGTGCCGATCGTCTTCGGGCTCACCCTGATCGTGAACTACCTTGCCGGCTACACGATCAACCGCGTTACGCTCTTCGCGCTGATTCTCTCGCTGGGGCTGCTTGTCGACGACCCGATCGTGGACGTCGAGAACATCGCGCGGCACTTCGGGCTGCGTGGGCGGGCGACACGCGAGATCGTCCGCGAGGCTGTGGCTGAGGTCCGCCCGCCGCTGATCACGGCGACCCTGGCCGTCATCGTGTCGTTCCTGCCGATGTTCTTCATCACCGGGATGATGGGGCCGTACATGGCTCCGATGGCACTGAACGTCCCGGTGGTCATGCTCATGTCCATGCTCGTGTCGTTCACGATCACGCCGTGGCTCACCTACCACGTCCTGCGGCGACAATATGGTGGAGCGAGTGCAGTCCGGTCCGGCGGACCGGTAGGCGGCGCCGGCCACGCGGGCACCACGGAAGAGGAACACGACCTGGAGGTACTCCGGCGGTCGGTGCTCTGGCGCGTGTTCTATCCCCTGATGGCGCCGCTGCTGCGGTCCCGCTGGACGGCGTGGGTGTTCCTGCTCGTGATCGGCGGGCTCACGGTGGCGGCCGCGGGGCTCGCCGCGCTGCGCGTGGTGCCGCTCAAGATGCTGCCCTTCGACAACAAGAACGAGCTGCTGCTGGTCCTGGACCTGCCCGAGGGGACGACGCTCGAGCGGAGCGATGCAGCCGTGCGCGAGTTCGAGCGCTACCTGGCCGGCACGGCCGAAGTCGTGGACTACACCAGCTACGTGGGCGTGGCCTCGCCGATGGACTTCAACGGGCTGGTGCGACACTACTACCTGCGCGGCGGTTCGAACGTCGCCGAAATCCGCGTGAACCTGGTACACAAGAAGAACCGCCGGCTCCAGAGCCACGGCCTGGGGCTGCGGATGCGCGACGATTTGACGGCAATCGCCCAGGCGCACGCGGCCCGGCTGAAGATCGTCGAGTTGCCGCCCGGGCCGCCCGTGATCTCAACACTGGTCGCCGAGATTTACGGCCGACCGGACGACACGTACGAGGACCTTCTGGCGGCGGCGGACACGGTGCGGGCCCGGCTCGAGCGCGAGCCGGGCGTGGTTGACGTGGACGACGTGCGCGAGGCGCCGCAGCGCAAGCTGGTCTTCACGCCCGACCAGGAGAAGGCGGCCATCAGCGGCATCAGCGTGTCAGACCTGGCCCGCGCGCTCGAGATCGCACTGGGCGGCGCGGCGGTCGGCACGGTGCAGGCCGAGCGCGAGCGGAACCCGCTCCAGATCGTGCTCCGCGCCCCGCTGGCGGAGCGAGCCAGCGCCGCGTCGCTGGCACAGCTCCATGTGAAGGGGCAGGACGGCCAACTCGTGCCGCTGGCCGAGCTCGGCCGCTGGAGCAACGACCGGGTGGACCAGACCATCTACCACAAGAACCTCCAGCGCGTGGCGTACGTGTTTGCCGAGACCGCCGGGCGCGCGCCGCCTGATGCCGCCGTGGACATCATCGCCGACCAGGCCGATGCCGCCGGGGTGTCGACGAGTTGGATCTACCGCGGCCAATTGGCCGTGGGGGCTGAGCGCCGGCAGTTCGTCGGCCGCGGCTGGGTCGAAGATGCCCCGGTGCGGCCGGTGGACCAGCGCACATTCGTCTACAACGGCGGCGGGGTTCGCTGGCACGTGCCGGAGGGCATCCAGGTGGACTTCGCGGGCGAGGGCGAGTGGAAGATCACGCTGGATGTGTTCCGCGACCTGGGGCTGGCGTTCGCGGCCGCGATGGTGGGCATCTACATACTTCTGGTGGCGCAGACGCGCTCGTTCACCATTCCGGTCGTGGTGATGCTGGCGATTCCCCTGACCATCCTGGGTGTCATGCCCGGGTTCTGGCTGCTGAATGCCCTGTCCGCGCAGGTCGTCTCGGGCTACCCGGACCCGGTGTTCTTCACCGCGACGGGCATGATTGGCATGATCGCGCTGGCTGGTATCGTCACTCGCGACGCGATCATCCTCGTGGACTTCATCCACCTGTCGCTGCGCCGCGGTCGGTCCCTGTTCGACGCGATCCTCGAGAGTCGCGTCGTGCGGCTGCGGCCGATCCTGCTGACCACGGCGACGGCGATGCTCGGGGCCGCTCCCATCGTGATCGACCCCATCTTCAGCGGGCTGGCCTGGGCGCTCATCTTCGGCCTGCTGGCCTCGACGCTGTTCACGCTGTTCGTCATCCCGGTGGCCTACTGGCTGCTCTACGCGAACAAGCCAGGGCACGGCCTTCCACAGGAAGCCGAAGCGTAGGCTTTCGGACGGGAGCGGCCCCTCGGGGCGGCACTGGTTCAACCGCAATTGAAATAGGCGGCCGGAACAGGCGTTGAACCTTGCGTCGGGCCGGTCGCGTGACAGCCCGTTCACCCACGGTCAAGGATCGAGAGATGCTCCCCGAGTTCGGATCGCGGCCGAGAATGTCACGTCAGGAAGTCGGCACTTCCGCATACCGTTTGCTTGCTCCAGTTGCAGAGTCCGCTCGCCGGGCCCGTCGTGCGGGCTCGGCGGCCGCCCGCAAGGGGACCGCGCGGCTCGCAGTTGCTCTTTTTTTCGTCGGCATCTTGCCCGCACTTCCAGCCGCGACCCAGGTCGCGACGGGACAGCCGCCCCCGCCCATCCAGCTCATCTTCGACAATCACGCCGACCCGATGCAGTCGATTCCGGCGGCTGCACGGCCAGGCGTTTACGCCGAGTGGCGCGACGCGCTGGCCTGGCTGCAAGGCGTTTGCGACACCCGTGGCGCGGCGATCACCTTCTGCGCGGTGGGCGAGTTCATGGAGTACGTCGCGGAGGACCCGAGTAGCTGGCCGCTGTTGCAAGCGGTTTACTCGTCGGGCGGCAGCCTTGGCACCCACTCCCACAGCGAGCACCGCGTCGGCCCGCACGACTGGAGGAACCTCCCGCCCAGTCCGACGCCGGCACAGGTGCTCGACGCCTGGAACGACCATGTTGGGGCGGTCGATGCGGCCGTCGCCGCGATATTCGGACTGAGCGACCCGAACGCGATCAGACAGATCAACAACCTGCGCGGCACGCATGTGCCGGCCGACGACGCGGATCGGATCGCACTGATGGCCGCGTTCGGGTTCCGACTGCATCAGCAGGGGCCGTGCGAGCAGTTCTACGTCTACTTCCGCCACTATGCATTGAACCCCTACCGCCCCAGCGGGACGAACTTCCTCGTGCACGACCCGAGCGGGCCGGTCATCAACTCCCCGTTCGGCCCGGTGCTCGGCACGAACAGCCTGCACTTCGGGATCGTGCAGGACATGCGACTCCCCGCGGTCCAGGCCCGCTTCCTGCTCACGCTCCTCAACTGGCTGGACGACGCACTTGTCTCCCACACCGAGCGTGTCTGGGTGACCGGATGGGGATCGCACTGCTCAGACATCATCCCCGGCGGGGTATCGCGCCCCATCGTGATCCCCGCCCTGGACTGGCACAAGACGTACTTCGTCGATGAGACGGTTTCCGGAGTGACTGCCCTCGAGTTCTCCAGCGCGACGCGCGCAGCCGACCTTCACGAAACCTGGGAAGCCGAGCATCCCGGACAGGTCTCTTTCTCGTACGCCCCTGCGACCACCGACTGGCGAGACTACCCTTATCTCATGCCGGTGGCGCGGTATCTGGCCGACGCGCAGTACGTCAGCGCGGCGGCCGCCAGCGGCGTCCGACTGCACCGACTCACCGCTGGACCGGCGGCCGGGGGTCCCTTCCCCATGTGGGTCGCCTACCCGACGGCCGGAGAGGGCACGACGGTCGATCTCGCCCCCATACTGGGCATGCCGACGGTGCTGACGGTGTCGCCTCGCACCGGGCTGGCGCCGGCTCTGTCTTCAGCCGCGGTCCCGGTGCCCACTACGGGTCTGATTCTCGTTCCGCCCGACCGGCGACTTCCCCTGCCGAACGGCGATGTCAACCTCGACGGTCGCTTGACCTTCGACGACATCGACCCCTTTGTTGCGGTGCTTCTTGGCATCGACACCAATCCGGCCAGGATTACCGCGGCCGATGTCAACCGTGACGGCATTGTCACCTTCGACGACATCGATCCGTTCGTCGCTCTGCTCGGGGAGTGAGATCCGCGCGCGCTACGTAGGCGCGGCCTGCCCTGCCGGGCGCCCGCGCCAAGTCGCCTCAGGCGCCCTTCGCCCGTGTCAGCGGAGTGATCGGCGCCAAGGGCGCCGGCAAGGCCGCGTTGACGGCAGTCAGAAGCGCACCGCTGGCGACCACGCGCCGCACGGCTCGGATCTCCGGCTCGAGCACACGATCGTCATCCAACGGGGGGACGGCCTCGCGCAGGCACAGGTACGCCGCGCGGGTGCCAGCGCCCAGGCGGGCCGCGATCTGCGGCCGCTGCGCCGCAGCCGTGGCCTGCCGGAAGGCGCGCCACTCGGCGTCGGAAACGCTGAGTGCCCCTGCGGCAAACGTAGTCGGCGTCTGCTGGCCACCCGCCGCGTTCGCGTTGGGATCGCGCTGCATCCCGATCCGCCAGTCGATCGCCTGAGCGCCGACGAGCAACTCGATGGCCAGCACGGCCTGCGTGTTACCCAGCACGGTGCGGAGCTTGCGGCACGCCAGCGCCGACATCGACACGTGGTCCTCGGTGTTGGACGACGACGGGATGCTGTCCACCGCAGCCGGGTGCGCCAGCACCTTGTTCTCGCTGACCAGGCTGGCGGCGGTGTACTGGGCAATCATGTAGCCGCTGTTGAGACCGGCCCGAGCCACCAGGTTGCTCGGCAGATTGCGGTTGTGCCGCGCGTCGAGCAGCATCTGCGTGCGGCGCTCCGCGATATCGGCCAGTTCCGCGACGGCGATGCAGAGTGTGTCCGCGGCGATGGCCAGCGGCTGGCCATGGAAGTTGCCCGCCGAGTGCGCGTGGCGGTCGGTCAGCGTAGCCGGGCGGTTTCCACCGAACGCCTGCACGTCCCAGGGCTCGCCCCCCTCGGGGAAGAACAGCGGATTGTCCGTGGCGGCGTTGCACTCGCGCTGTGCGATCATGCGGGCGAACGCGATCGCGTCGCGCGTCGCGCCGTGCACGGGCGGGGTACAGCGCACGCTGTAGCAATCCTGCACGTCGTCAACTGTGTCGATCAGGCGGCTGCCGAAGACGAGGGCGCGCAGGTTCGCGGCCGACTCGATCTGCCCGTCCAGGTTGCGGGCCGCGTGGATCTTCGGGTCGAGCATACGCGACCGCCCGCAGATGGCCTCGAGGGTCAGCGCGGCCGCGACGTCCGCCGTGCTCGCCAGCCGCTCGGCGTCGTGCACGGCCAGCGCCAGCATTGCCGCCGAGAACGTCGCGCCGTTAGTCAGCGCGAGCCCCTCCTTGAAGCTCGGGCGCGGTGGCGCGGCAAACCCCAGGTCGTCGGCCAGGTGCTCGCCGGCGCGGCGCATCTCCCGACGCTGGGCGGCACCGGCGGCGAGGTCCTCCGGCCGATTCGCGATGTAGTAGCGTCCCTCGCCCAGCAGCACGACGAACAGGTGCGCCAGCGGGCACAGGTCGCCGCTGGCCCCCAGGGAGCCGCGCGTCGGCACGAGCGGCACGATGCCGCGGTTAATCATTCGCTCGACGCACTCGACCAGCGCGGGCCGCACGCCCGAGTGCCCCTTCAGGAACGCGTTCAGCCGCAGGACGAGCGCGGCGCGGACGACCTCGGCGGGAAAGTAGTTGACCAGGTCATCGTGGTCGGCGTTGTCACCGGCGCCGACGGCGTGCGAGAGCAGGATGTTGCGCTGCATCTGTTCGAAGTGGGCCGGGTCGATGCGGGCGTGCTTGAACTCGCCGAAGCCGGTCGTCACGCCGTACACGCGCGGCAGGGGCTGATCGGCGGCGAGCGCAGCCTGGTAGTCGGCGACGAGCTGCTCGATCTGCTGCCAGCCACGGGCCACGCGCTTCAACGCGTCCGGCGCGCAGGCCACCTTGATGCGCGGGTCGCGCGCGACGCGGACCAGGTCCTCAATCGTCAGGCTCGAGCCGTCGAGCGTGACAGGCGAATGGTCGTCCGGCATGAGATCTCCCGCGGATCAAACACGAGGCCGGGCACGACTGCGCCGACGCTGCGCCGACGGCTACGCACCGATCTCGGCGAGCAGCTTCCGTACCGCCGCGACGAGCTCGCCCCGCGGCACGTCGAACTGGCCCGGCCGGGCGGCCCGCCACTGCGACTTGTCGGCGAGCTTCTTCTCGGCGGCAAGCTGGCGGCCGATGGCCATGTCCTTGAGCTGGACGACGCCGCGGGCTTTCTCGTCCGACCCGCAGACGACCAGGATCGGGATCTCGTAGCGGTCGCCGTACTGCACCTGCTTGCCGAAGCGCTTGAACATGCCGTGGTACATCTCGGTTCGAACGCCGGCGCGGCGCAGCTCGTAGGTCATCGCCAGGTAATCATCGGTCAGGGCGTCGTCGAGTGTGGTGACAAGCACCTGGGCCGTGGCCTTGCGCAGCGGCGCGCGGCCGAGCTCGAGCAGGGCGACGAGCATCCGATCGACGCCGACCGACGTACCGACCGCGGGCACCTTCTCCCCGAGGAAGCGCGCCACGAGGTCGTCGTAGCGCCCGCCCGAGCAGACCGAGCCAAACTCGGGCAGCTCGCACAGTTCGGTCTCGAAGACGGTGCCGGTGTAATACGCCAGGCCGCGGGCGATACTGAAGTCGAAGACGACGCGGTCATCGCCGTAGCCCAGGGCCGCGAGCTGACGCGAAAGCCCGGCCAGCGCCGCCAACTCCGCCTCAGCGCCGTCGACCTCGCGGAACAACTCGGCGATGCGCGCCAGCGCGGCGTCACGGCGTTGCACGCCCTCGCCGGCGCGCTGGCGGTCGGCGGTGCCGCACGCAGCCAGGAACGTGTCAATGCGGTCGACCTGCTCGCCACCGAGGCCCAGGCCGGGCACGGGACTGCCCGACTCGTCCTTGTAGCCGGCGGTGAGCTCGAGCCGGACCTTCTCGTGCCCGAGCTTGTCGAGCTTATCGAGCACGCGAAACACGTCGGCGGCCCGCGCTTCGGGGATGCGAGCGTACTTCAGGAGCAGGGTCAGCACGCGCCGGCTCGAGACACGGACGCGATACGGCCCCGTATGCAGGGCCGACATCGTGTCGCACATGGCGGTGATCATCTCGAGGTCGGCCAGGGCCGACTCGACACCGACGGCGTCGATATCGAACTGGATGAACTCGCGGAAACGCCCGCGCTTCTCGTACGGATTGTCGCAGCGCCAGACGGGCTGCACCTGGTATCGGCGGAAGGGGCGCGGCAGGTCGGGGTACTGGGCGACCACGCGAGCCAGAGACACAGTCTGGTCGAACCGCAGCCCGAGCCGCTCCTCGTCCGGCCCCTGGACGACGAACAGCTCCTTGTCACTGGACTCGCCGGCCGTGCCGGTGAGCACGTCGAGGTATTCCATAGCCGGCGTGCCGAGCGGAACGTAGGCGTACAGCTCGTAGACGCGGCGGATCGTGTCGATGATCCACTGCCGGGCCTGCATCTGCTCGGGCAGGTAGTCCCGCAGGCCACGCATGAGCCGGGGTTGGACGATTGCGTCGGTCAAGGGCGCCTGGCCTGGGTTCTTTGGCGGGCAGAACGGTGCACGCCGAGGGGTCTGCCAAGCCGCGGGCCGTCCCTCGTCATGGACATCGATCGGCAGCCACGTCCGGGATCCTGGGGCGGCCTCGCCCCACCGGGATGCCGAAGCTGGGGCTCGAACCCAGGGCCTCCAGAACCACAATCTGGCGCTCTAGCCAACTGAGCTACTTCGGCGGGCGGCAGGTCGGACACGATCAGCGTGCCGCCCCGCGAATCCATCATGCTATGAAGCGGCAATGCCCCCGTCAATCCTGCGATCCGCGGCGCGGCACCGCATAGGAGCACAGCATGGGCGCCGGGCCCCGTCGCCCACGGCCGGGGAGCCCATGCGACGGGCCCGGCGCTATGCGCGCCCGGCTAAGCGCCGAGCCATGAGAGCAGGGCGTTAACAAAACCGAGCACGAGCTCGAGGAGATCGTCCGAGAAGCCCGTGATCAACTGAATCAACGCCGTCAGAAACCCATCCAGGCCGGACATAGCGGCTCTCCGTACTGCTGGCCACGCCTCCCCCGGTTCTGAGCAAGTGTACGGCCGCGGTCAATCTGTCCACCGCCCCGTGGCCGCCGGCTCGGCAGCGCACGGGCGGCGCGTCACGCGGCCCGGGCGGACTCGGGGCCCGCCTGCCACCAGCGCCGCCGGAACCAAAGCGCGACGCTGACCAGGCCGATGAGCACGGGAACCTCCACCAGCGGCCCGATGACCGCCGCGAACGCCGCCCCATGCTGCAAGCCGAACACCGCCACGGCAACGGCGATGGCCAACTCGAAGTTGTTGCTGGCGGCGGTGAAGGCGATGGTCGTGGTCCGCGAGTAGTCGGCCCCCAGCCGGTGCCCCATCCAGAACGAGACCATGAACATGATTACGAAATAGGCGGCCAGGGGCGCGGCGATCAGCAGCGCGTGGTGCCAGTCGCGCACGATCCGGTCTCCCTTCAGGGCGAACATGACGACGATGGTGAACAGCAGGGCGATCAGCGTGACCGGCGAGATCGTGGGAATGAAGCGCCGCTCGTACCACTCCCGGCCGGCGGCGGGCAGTAGGACGCCGCGCGTCAGCATCCCGCCGAAGAACGGTATCCCGAGGTAGATGAGCACGCTCTGGGCGATCTCCCAGATGGTGACGTTAACGACCGCTCCGCTCAGGCCGAGCAGCGGCGGCAGCAGCGTCATGAAAAACCACGCGTAGACGGAGAAGAAGAGCACCTGGAAGATGGAGTTGAACGCGACCAGGCCGGCAGCGTACTCGGTATCGCCGCGGGCCAGCTCGTTCCACACGATGACCATGGCGATGCAGCGGGCCAGGCCAATCAGGATCAGCCCGGTCATGTACTCCGGGTAGCCGCGCAGAAAGAGCACGGCGAGCGCGAACATCAGCGCCGGGCCGATCACCCAATTCTGCAGCAGCGAGAGGCCCAGGACACGCGTGTCGCGGAAGACGCGCGGCAGTTGCTCGTAGCGGACCTTGGCCAGCGGCGGGTACATCATGAGGATCAGGCCGACCGCGATGGGAATGTTGGTCGTGCCGACGCGGAAGCGGTCGAGGAACGCTTCGATGCCGGTAACGAAGTGCCCCAGCCCGACACCGGCCGCCATCGCCAGGAAGATCCAGAGCGTCAGGTAGCGGTCAAGGAAGGAGAGCCGCATTGGACACATCGGCGAGAGCGCCGACGCAGCCACCGGCTCCGCGATGTTCGCGCTCGAAGTGGTCACCACTCGTCTCCCGAGGGACTAGACGGGCTTGCGCGCCTCGATGTTTGCGCTGGTGACGAAGTCCGCCGGCGAGGTACCCGGCGGCAGCGCGGCCAGGATCTGCTGGTAGAGCGTGTCCCCGGAACCCAGGAGCGTGGAGACGTACTCCGGCTTCGTCGTCACGCGGACATCGACCAGCCCCGCTTCCTCGGCCATGGAGCGCGTGTCCTCAAGGAGCGCCGCGCCGGCGACGCAGCCGACGAGGGCTTCCACCATGCCGCGAATCGCCTCGGGCAGCGGGCGCAGCAGTGCCAGATCAGAGACGGCGACGCGCCCGCCCGGCCGCAGCACGCGGGCAATCTCCCGCCAGACCTGCGGCTTGTCCGGGGACAGGTTGATGACGCAGTTCGAGATGACGACGTCGACGCTGGCGTCGGGGACGGGCAGGTGCTCGATCTCGCCCAGCCGGAACTCGACGTTGTCCAGCCCGGTGCGCTCACGATACGCCGCGAGGTTGCGTCGCGCGAGGCTGACCATCTCGTGTGTCATGTCCACGCCGATGACGCGCCCGCCCGGGCCAACCTTGGGACCGGCGATGAAGCAGTCGAAGCCACCACCCGCCCCGAGGTCGAGCACGACCTCGCCGGGCCGCAGCGAGGCGAGCGCCGTCGGGTTGCCGCATGAGAGGCCCATGTTAGCTGCCTGCGGCGTGGCGGCGAGTTCGTCGGACGCGTAGCCAATCGCCTGGGCGAGCGCGTTCGGATCGAGGGGCGTCGCTGTGGCGCCGCCGCCACAGCAGCCGTGGGTCGGCTTGCCCGCGCCCAGGCACGACGAACTCTCGCGTGCGACGCGGGCATATCCCTCGCGGACCAGGTCGTGAACGGGTCGCTGGCATGAAGACTCCGGCATGATTCGGTACTCCTGACGCTCGCGCCGCCGCTGCGGATCGCGACGACGGCGAGAACTGGTGCGATTGAGGCAACCGTGGCGTCTGGGCCGACCGCGCCAGCGGTCGGAACCGTGACGACGACGCGGACTGGGATAACTACGACGCCTGCGACTCGGTCTGAGCAGAGCGGGCCACCTGCGAGAAGACCCAGAGCAGCTCGCGGGCGATGTCGCGGCAGCGCTCGTCGTACTTGGCGGCCTCCTGGGGCGTCCCGTCGAAGGCCTTCGGATCATCGAACGGCAGAGACACACGGGCCGTCGCGCCGGCGACTGTCGGGCACTTCTCGTCCGCGTCAGTGCACACCATTACAGCGCAGAAGTCCTGCCGCGGATTCGGCGCGTGGTTGTAAGGCTTGGAGAAACAGGCCAGCGGACGAATGCCTTCGCCGAGCCGTACGAGATACACCGGGTTCATCTCGTCGCCGCCCGGCTCAACGCGGAATCCGGCCCGTTCAATGGCCGCAACTGCCCGCGGGTTGAACGCAGTCGCCTCGGTACCGCCCGAGTACGTGAAGACGTTGGGCACACCGTAGTGGGTCGCGGCGGCCTGCGCCCAAAGTTGCGAAAGGTGGCTGCGACGGGAATTGTGCGTGCAAACGAAGACCAGGCGGGCGGGCTTGCCGGCGGCACGGCACTCCGTGACGTACGTGGCGATCTGGGCGAGTTGCTCGCGGCGGGAGGCCGGAATGCGGTCGAACTCCGCGATGCGCTGCTCGATGTAGGCGGTAAGCTGGGGATACATGGCGGGTCGGGCCTCGATTCGCGCGTCGGATGGCGCGGCCAGCAGAATGCTCGCAAGCACAATGAGCGGGTTACCAACTCCCATGGGCAGCATCCTCCGAACAGTTAACGGAACACGATTGTCTGTGCGGGCGCCCTACGCCGGCGCCCGGCTCGTTGCGATCTTGCGGGCCTTGGCCCCCTTGCCGGTCGGGGCTCTCGGAAGAGCCGGAACACACTGACCGGCGGGCTCGTGGCAACGAAGGCCTTCGAACAGGGCCTGAAACGCCGCCGCGGCGTGCGCGAGCTGGGCCGAGTCAAGGCAATAGCAGACCTTGACGCCAGTCACGGTGCCGCGGATGAGCCCGGCGCTCTTGAGCACGCGAAGGTGCTGGGAGACGGTGGCCTGGGCCAGGGGCAGCTCGTCGACGATGCGGCCGCAGTAGCAGCTCGACCCGCGGGCCAGGAACTGGAGGATGGCCAGGCGAGCGGGGTGAGCCAGGGCCTTGGCCAGCCGGGCGAGCTGTCGCCGGTCGGCGCTGAAACGCGGGGTTGCGGTCATGGGTGGCACCTATTCATCGTATATCGCAATTATACGATGAATGCGCCGGTCGTCAAGACGCCGGGTTCGTACCAAGCGGACTCACGGCGCGAAGGCGATCAGACGAAGTCCAGCGTCCCCACGGGCGGCACAAGCCCCGCCGCAGCCCCCTCGCCGAGCAGCCGCGCGATGGCCTCCCGCCCGCGCGGTCCGTAGTCGACCGTCCATTCGTTGACGTACATGCCGACGAAGCGGTCGGCCAGCCCGCGGTCCAGGTCTCGCCCGTAGCGCAGCGCATAGGTCACCGCCTCGTCGCGGTGCTCCAGCCCATACCGGATGCTGGCCCGCACGATCTCGGCGATCCGCTCGCAGTGCGCCCGGCCCAAGTCGCGGCGGATCGCATTCCCCCCGAGCGGCAGCGGCAGCCCCGTCCGCTCCTTCCACCACGCCCCGAGGTCGATCACGCGGTGCAGCCCGACACGTTCGTACGTGAGCTGGCCCTCGTGGATGAGCAGGCCGGCGTCCGCGCGACCCGCGGCGACCTCGTCGGGGATACGGTCGAACATCGTCACCCGAGGCTCGAAGCTCCCCTTTCCAAGCAGGAGCTGCAACGCGAGGTAGGCGGTGGTCATCAGGCCCGGCACGGCGATCGTCCTGCCCCGCAGCGATGCCACATCGCACGCCGCTCGCGTGACGATCATCGGGCCGTAGCCGTCGCCCATGCTCGCGCCGCACGATGTCAGGATATACCTATCGGCCACGTAGGGGTAAGCGTGGATGCTCAGCGCGGTCACTTCGTACTCGCCGCGCGTGGCCCGCTCGTTGAGCGTCTGGATGTCCTCGAGGATGTGCTCGAAGGCGTACGGGCCCGCGGGCACGTGCCCCTGGGCCAGGCCGAAGAACATGAAGGCGTCGTCCGGGTCAGGGCTGTGGGCGAGGCGGATTCTCATCACGCTCCTCTACGATCCGATGATTCGGCAGATCGCGTAGCTGGCGGCGACCTGGAGCCGCGGATCGTCCGGCGAGGCCGCGATCCGTGCCAACCCCGGCAGGGCGCGCTTGTCGCGAATCTCGGCCAGCGCGTGCGCGGCCAGCGATCGCACGGTGAACGTGCGGCTGGGGTTCTCCGGCGTCGGGCGGGTGTTGCTGTCGGTGAAGGTCAGGTTGCGCATGGCCAGGTCGTAGCCTTCCGGATCGCCGATCGCGCCCAGTCCGCGGGCCGCGATCAGCCGGGCCTCGACGTACTCTTCGCCGGGTGCGAGGAAGCGGTAGCGCAGGGCCGCGTACGCCTCGCGATCGCGCAGGTCGGCCAGCAGCAGCAGCGCCTCGGTGCGTGTAGCGGCGTCGCCCTGGGTGTAGCGGACCAGCTCCTGCACCGAGTCGCGCTGACCGAGGCGGGCCAGCGCCGCGTGGATGCTGAGCGTGACGGACTTCGAGCGCTCGTTCGGCCCGGTCTTCAGGGCGGCCTTCAGCCACGGAACCGCTCGCGGATCGCCCAAACGCCCAAGCAGCGCGGCCGCGTCGGCCCGCTGGTTGTCCGGTGCCCGGCCCTTCAGCGTGTCCACCAGCAGGCGCACGTAGCCCGACTTGCCCAGCCGCGCCCCCGCGTACGCGGCCGCCAGCCGAACGAACGGGCTCTCGTCGCTGACCCCGCTCGCCAGGGCCGCGAGCGACTCCGAGTCGCGCACCTCGCCCAGGGCGGCGTAGCCGGCGTAGCGCACCAGGGGCGAGTCGTCGCGCAGCGCGGCGCGGAACCGGGGCACGCCCTCGCGCGGTGCGACCTTCACCAGAGCCTCGATCGCGTTGCAGCGCACCTCGGGTACATCGCTCTCGGCCGCCAGCAGCAGCTGTGCCTTGGCACGGGCGAGCAGGTCACGTTCATCGCGGGGCGGTCCAAACAGCGACAGGCCGCCGCCCGACGGTGCCGGCTCGCTCGATGTTGGCGGCGGCGCGGCGCTTCCCGGTGCGGCGCAGCCGGCCACGGCGGCCAGCAGCGGCACCAGGCCCCACGCCGTGCGTCGGAGGAAGTCACGCGCGCCATTCATGCGGTTGGCCTCGCTCGCTGGAGAAGTGCGCTGATGCGGTGCTGTATGGCCAGAATCCAGCGCTCGAAGATCGCGCTGAGCCAAAGCAGCGCCCCGACCAGCGCGCAGCCCGCCGCGAACCAGTCCCCGGTGGCCCCGTAGAAGCTGGCTCGGCGGTCGATGTACACGGGCTGGATATCGTAGCCGACGACACCGCCGACCCCGTAGCGGAAGCTGCGACCCTGGTCGTCGACGACGCGGGAGTAGATTCGGCCGTTGGGGTCGATGAAGCCGCTGATGCCCGTGTTGACGGCGCGGGCGATGCCGACGCGATTCTCGACGGCCCGCAGGACGTTGATGGCCAGGTGCTGGGGCAGCTCGTGGCTGTGCAGGAACCAGCCGTCATTGCTGATGTTGACCAGGAAGTCGACGCGGCGCTGGCGGCCGGCCCAGACGAAGTTGCGCACGATGTAGGGCGTCGTGCTCTCGTAGCAGATGGGCGTGCCGAAGCGATACGTGCGATCGCCGGCGTGGACCTGGAAGACGTGGTAGTCTTCGCCCGGCCAGAGGCTGTACTCCACGCGGCCCTGGTAGCTGAACGGGCTCAGCGCGTTCAACGGCTTGTAGAGCCAGTAGTGCAGGTCGATCCCCAGGAAGGTCGCCTGGCGAAACGGCACGATCTCGCCGAAGGGCACGAGGTGGATCTTGTCGTAACGCTTGCGGTCCTGGACGCCCTCGCGATCGTAGAACAGCGCCGAATTGAACCTCTTGAAACGCGGGTAGGTAGCCTCGGGGAAGATCTCGATGGCCACCGAGCCGACCAGCAGGTTGACCGGCGGGCCGCTCGCCGCCGTCACACGCGGCAGCGGGGCATCGGCCCGGCTGCGGTCGCGCATGCGCTCCTCGATGTCGCCGATGAACGCGTTGACCGCGGGGTAGTTGCCGCGGGCCAGATTCGAGATGGCGTCGTGGCTGAGCTTGCTCCAGCCCCACGTTCCCGCGGAGATGCCCTCCACCGCCACGCGTTCGCGCTCGACGAACTCCCAGTTCTGATACGCCGGCCAGACGGTCTCCGGGAACGCGATCAGGTCGGGCGCCGCGGCGGCGGCCTGCGCGGCGAGAGTCACGTACGTGGCGACGACCTCATCGATCGCCGCCCCGAGGTTCGGGTCGGAGTAGTTCGGAAAGTCGCCCTGGATGACCGCGACGCGCGGGCCGCGCAGGCTCGGGTCGCTTTCGAAGTCCGCCTGCTGCAGGCGCGCGACGCCGTACACGAGCGTCGCGACCACGAACAGCACCGTCACGATTGAGCCGATGATGAGCTGGCGCGGGTGTGGCGCCGCGACTCCCGCTGGCCAGCGGCGCAGGCAGGCCTCCACAATGACGCCGTTGATCATCGCCACCAGGAACGAGACGCCGTAGGCGCCGAACAGGTCGGCAATCTGGATGAGGGCGAGCTGGGCGTAGAGGCTGTGTGAAAGAAAGAGCCAGGGAAAGCCGGTCATGACGTTGGCCCGGAGAAACTCGCAGGCCACCCAGGCGATGGGCAGGCTCCAGATGGGCGAGACGCCGTGGCGGTGGGCGGTGCGTATGGCCCAGCCGGCGAGCGTCCAGTAGACGCCCAGGTAGAGCGCGAGCGCAACATAGCCAAGCCCCGTGACCGGCATGAGCCAGCGCAGCGCAACCAGGAAGAACGCCGATCCGACCAGGAAGCTGAGCCAATGGGCCAGCCAGGCCCGCGACGTCCGAAGCGTGGCCACCGCCCACGGCGCCAGCGACACGAACGCCAGCGGCCAGACCGCATAAGCAGGGAAGATCCAGCACAGCAGCACGGCGCTGAGCGCGTACCAGGCGAGCATCGACAGCGCCTCGCGTGCCAGCGGCGGCGCAGGCGGGGAGGGCACCGGCCGGGGTGTCGCCCGGGGGGCGTCGGCTACGGCGGTTCGCGCTGGGGGTGGCACGCTGAGCGTCGGCGTCATGCGGGATCCGGGGCCCGTCCGCCGGCGCTCGGCGGACGCCGGGCGGTTAGCACCCGCCCGGGCCGCGGATTGTGGGGCGGCCCGCACGAAGCGTCAACCGCACGTCCGCGGGCTCCGGCCCCAAGTGGAGCGCGAGCCACGCGCGCCCGCGAGGCTGGCCCCAGCCTATTGCCCGGGGCGCGGAGCGTCAGTGCATGTTCGGCCCTTCGCCCCAGCGCAGCTTGCGCCGCAGGGCGTGCCACTCGGAGTGACGCGGATTGCGCACCAGCAGGAAGTCGGCGGGGTAGCGCGTGATCGTGATCCGGTCGCCCTGCCCGAAGCCCGAGGTTGTCCGCCCGTCGATCGAAACGGTCGTGCCCTCGTTGGACGCCTGGAGGCCCAGCACGATCCGCCGACGGGCGTCGAGCACGATGGGTCGGTACGTGAGCGCGTGCGGACAGATGGGCGTGAGGATGAATGCTTCGCCGGTCGGCTCGACGATCGGCCCGCCCGCGGCCAGGTTGTGCGCGGTCGAACCCGAGGGCGTGGCCACGATCAGACCGTCCCCGCGGACCAGCGCGACCCGATCGCCATCCACCTCGACCACCGTCTCGATCATGTGAAAGGGCGCACCGGCCAACACCACGCAGTCGTTGACCGCCGGCGTGTGCAGCGCGAAGCCGTCGGTCCGCTCGAGGCGAACGTCCATCAGCGCGCGACGCGTGATCGGCAGGCTGCCCGAAAAGAGGAAATCCCCCTCGCGCTCCAGCTCCTCCAGCGTGAAGTCGGCCATGTAGCCGAGCTTGCCCAGGTTGATCCCGACGATGGGGACTTGGCGGTCACGCAGCCCGTGTACGGCTCCGATCAGCGTGCCGTCACCGCCCAGCACGACGAGCAAGTCGGGCCGCGCGGCCAGGGCCCGGCCGCTGTCAAAGCTGATGTCGCAGTAGACGACGACCGCCCGCTCGCTCATCCAGCGGCTGACACGCTCGAGCAGCTCGGCCGCGGCCGGCTTGCTGGGCGAGGCCAGAATGGCGACATGTCGCACGGTGGCGCGGAGCCGCGCCGCGGGGTGGTGGCGGGAGTCGTCGCCAGCCGATGCCGGGGCCGACGCTTCGGAACTCATCGCGCTCGTCCTTGGCCGCTCGTGATCGCGGCGCGCCGCGCAGTATAGCTCCAGTCGCGCCCCGCCACGCGGGGCACGTCTCCGAGACAATCACGGCTGGATCGGATATCTTGGCCGTCCACGCCATGACTCGGAGCGAGTGGACCTGCAAGCTGCTGGCGGTCGACCTTGACGGCACCCTGCTCAACCGGGTGCACGAGGTCTCACCCCCGGATCGCGCCGCGCTGCACCGGGCGCACGAGGCCGGCCTGAAGGTCGTCCTCTGCACGGGCCGCGCCCTGGCCGAGACGCGCCCCGTACTCGACCGCCTCGGGCTGGATCTCGACGCCGTCGTCACGGTCGGGGGCGCGGTCGTGACCGACCTGGCCACCGGGCGCACCATCGCCCGACGCGAGATGCCGCCCGAACTGGCCCGTGACGTGGCGCGCTGGTTCCAGTCGCGGGGGTACGCGCTGCTCTGGTTGACCGACGCCGACGGGGTCGGCCACGACGGGTTCGCGCTCGACGGCCCCAAGAGACACCCGCAACTCGACCGCTGGCTGTCCATGACACCGTGCCGCGTGCGCGCGGTGCCGCGGTTGCCTGCGGACGTGCCCGGTGCGGTGCGGCTGACCGTTGTCGACGAGGCGGAGGTGCTGGTCGAGTTGACGCGTCGTCTGGACGCTGACTTCGCCGGCAAGGTGACGCACAACATCCTCACCGCGCCGGTGTACCGGCTCAGCCTGATCGAGGTATTCGTAGTCGGCGTCAGCAAGTGGGCCGCCATACAGCTGCTGTGCGAGCGATGGGGGATTGACCCCAGGGCTACCGCCGCAGTAGGCGACGACGTGAACGACATTGAGATGATCCGCAACGCGGGCCTCGGTGTAGCGATGGAGAACGCGTTGCCGGCTGTCCGGGCCGTCGCGCGGCGCACGACCCGGTCGCACAACGACGCCGGCGTGGCGGAGGTCGTCGGCTGGCTGCTGGATGGCACGGCCGCGAGCGGAACCTGACGGAGGCGATGTGTACTGCTACCGGGAGCGATCTCTGTTGACCGCCTACGCGGTTCGCGAATGGTCGCTGGTATTCCTCATCGGCGCCGTTGTGACGCTGGCCGTGGGTTGGCAGTACGGGTGGTGGGCGCTCGTGCCGCTGTTGGTAACACTGGGCCTGCTCTCGTTCTACCGCGACCCGCCACGGACGGTGCCGAAGCGGCCGGATGCCGTCCTGGCCCCCGCCGACGGACGGATCGTGCGACTCGAGTCGGGTCGCAGTGAGCGTGGCGAGCCGGTCCTCGTGATCACGATCTTCCTGAGCGTGCTGGACGTGCACGTCAATCGCAGCCCGTGCGCTGGACGCGTGCTGGAAGTCACACACAAGCCGGGCAAGTTCATCAACGCGCTGCGCAGCGAGGCCGACGTGCGCAACGAGTCCAATACCCTGCTCATCGAGACCAAGCCGCCGCTGCCGGGCCCCATTCGCGTGCGGCAGATTGCCGGCCGACTCGCCCGGCGGATCGTGTGCGGCGTGCAACCGGGGGACCCGCTGGACGCCGGCGAGCGCTACGGCATGATCAAGCTCGGCTCGCGCACCGAGCTGACCCTGCCGGATGACGGGGGCTGGACGCCGTGCGTGCGGCTGGGGCAGCACGTCCGCGGCGGCGTGAGCGTGCTGGCGACTTACATCGCCCCGGCGTCGGGATAGAATGAGGGCGCCGTGATTCGCCTGGACCAACGTCGTCCCATTCTGACGTCCGCGCCCCCGCGGCAGCGGCGTCTGATCGGCATCAGCCTGCTGCCGGCGGCTGCGACGCTGGGAAACCTGCTGTGCGGCTTCGGGGCGATCCTGTGCTGCGTGCTTACGGTGTCGAGCAGCAGCGAGGGGCTGCCGCGCGTGGTCTCAACCCGCGTGGCCGAGTGGATGCCTACGTACCTATCAGTTGGGGCGCTGCTGATCGTGCTCTCGCTCGTGTTCGACGCGCTGGACGGACGGCTCGCGCGGCTGACACGTCGAACGAGCGCCTTCGGTGCGCAGCTCGACTCGCTGTCGGACGTGGTGAGCTTCGGCGTCGCGCCGGCGACGCTGGTGCTGGCCGCGTTCCTGCGCACGTGGAATGTGAGCGACGCCGGGCTGGGCCCGCTCGGCATGCTGCAGTGGCGGCTGGGGCTGGTCGCCGCGTTGGCCTTCGTGAGCTGCGCGGCGATCCGGCTGGCGCGCTACAACGTCGAGTCGGCCAAGGGCGAGGAGGCGCTGCGGGCGTTCAGCGGACTGCCGACGCCCGGCGGGGGATCGCTGGTGGTCGCACTGGTCGCTTTGCATGAGCGGCTGGTGAGCTTCCCGGTTCCGCTGCTGGGCGTGGACGGGCCGGAAGTGCTCCGCTGGGCAATGCTCGGCGCGCTGCTCGTGTGCGGCCTCCTGATGGTGAGCCGGGTCGAGTACGCGCACGTCTTCAACCAGTACGTTCGCCGCAGGCGGCCCCCGACCGACCTGGTCTGGCTGCTGCTGATCATCAGCGTCGGGGTGTTCTCGCTGGAGCTGCTGCTGGTCGTCGTCGCGCTGGGCTACGTCGCAAGCGGGCCGGTGCTCACGGCGCTGCCACAACGCCGCGAGACGCGGACCGAGTGAGCCTGCCCGCGGCGAGCGCGCTCGTCATGGGCTCTGATACTGCCGTCCCGCCCGGTCCATGAAGTGCGTGACCATGCCGGTGTCCGTCGCCCCGCGGCACCAGAAGAAGCGCGGCACCGGCGCCTTGCCGATGCGCACGGCCGTCGAGCGGAACTTGGGCGACTCAGGGTCCGGACCGATGCTCCAGAGCGCGTAGCGCACCGGACTGGGTGGCTCGTCGCGCGCATTCGTGTAGTACCGGCCCTCCGCGGATGACACGTCGGGGAAGGCGTTGGGCACCCACAACGACGCGCCGAACGGTGGCTCGGCGAGCGTGTCGTTGATGATGGCCGGGCCGGGCGCCCGGTACTTGTACGTCAGGTGCGGGGCAAATACGTCGGGCAGGGTCACGCGATCAACCTGCGCCTCGCCGTAGCCCGTCCGCACCATCGCCGTCTCGTAAGGCAGCATGCGCTGCACACCGAGCTCGACCGGCAGCTCGAAATCCTGCCGCAGTGAGCACGACGAGCGCGTCGGCGGAAGGCGGTCGCGGTTGGCATCCAGGTACATCTGGAGCGCGACATCAACCTGCCGCAGCTCCGCGTGCGCGCGGACGATGCGGGCGGCGACGCGTGCGTGCCGCAGCCCGGGCAGGAGCAGGCTGGCCAACAGCGCGACGATCGCGACGACGACGAGCAGCTCGAGCAGCGCGAAGCCGCCGGGAAGGCAACCCCATCTGCCCGGCCGTGCCCATCGCGGAGCGCTCGTGCTCGTCGTCGTCAATCTGCGTATCACTCACCCAGGCCGCAGCGGCCGTTACCCGACAGCGCCGCAACGAAGGGATCGATGTCATCGAAGGTAACCGCGTTATCTCCGGTCAGGTCCACGAAGCACCCGGGATACGCGGCGGTGTACTGCGCCGCGTTCGACAGTGCCAGGACGAACGGGTCGATGTCGTCGAAGTCGACCGCGCCGTCGCAGTTTGCGTCGCCGCAGAGCAGGTCGGCGTGGTTCATCACCATGAGGTAGTACCCGTCGCGGCCGCTGGCCGACTCCTGGTTGAGGAAACCCGTCACGGTGAAGTAGCCCGCGGGCGGCCCGAACTGGGCGAAGCTGGCATTGCGACCGAGGTGCATCGGAAACTGCCGGCCAGTGGTGTCCACGAGAGCCAAGCGCGGATTCGTGTTCGGCCCCCACCCCGCGGCGCTGGCCAGGCGAACACCGCGAATCGCCACGCGGCTGGCCTGGTGTCGCTCGCCGCCGATCTGTCGCGTCGGGTCGAAGATCGGGACGCTGGCTGCGTTGACCAGGTCCGACAGCGTGATCGCCGCCGGCGCCGGCAGCCCAACGGCCCAACCCAGCCGAACGATCTCGAAGTCCTTCAGCGGCGAGAGGCTGTGCTGCTCGTTCACGTTCATCTTGCCGGCGAAGGGCAGGCCGGCGCGCGCGCGAAGCTCGATGTAGTCCCCCGCGCGGAGCGGCGGCTGGTCCGTGCCGTCGGGGTAGTCCAACCGCTGAAGCTCGGCCACCCACTCGACGTCGGTGTAGTTGAAGTCGGGGTCGCCGATGAAGGGCAGGTTGCCGTAGCACTGCCCCATCCACGCGGCCGTGCCGCCGAAGTCGCCCGGCTCCGTCGCCTGGACGAAGATCTCCCACTGCCCGCCGAGGTTGAAGAGCTGCTCGTTGTAGTTCGGCGTGGGGTCGAGCCAGTCTTCCGGATTGTTGAGAACAACGCCGCGCAGGCGGACGGGGAAGCCGCCGCCGTAGGCCGACGCACCCTGCGCCGTGACGGCCTGGTAGGTCGCGTGGGTGATGAGCGGGACGGTGTCCCAGTTCTGCGCCCGGGCGGCGAGCGTCGCCGAGAGCAGGACCAGCGTGGCGAATAGGAGCGAGGTTCGACCGATCACGATTGCGCCTCCGTCGCAATGCGACCACCGGGCGACGATCCGGGGGCCAGTATTACTCATGTCACTATCGTAATACCGGCCGCGCCAGGGCACAAGTGCCCTCGGCCGCCAGGACCACCGAGACGGGGAGGCCCCGAGCCGACTTGCACCGCCACCCGTCGCCGCCCAACATCCCCCCGGCGGCGCGCGGTTGCCCGCCGCATGCGGAGGCCGAACCATGTCCGATGTCATCCGCCTGAGCATCTCATTGGAGAAGGGGCTGGCCGGCCGACTCGAGCGCCTGCGCAAGGCCAGCGGGCATACGAACCGCTCGGAGTACATTCGCGACCTGATCCGCCGGCGACTGGTGGAGCAGGAGTGGGCCGACCAGCATCGCGAGGTCGTGGGCACGATCACCCTCATCTACGACCATCACCAGCGGCAGCTCACGGACAGGCTCCTGGACGCACAGCACGACCACCACGACCAGATCATGGCCACCACACACGTGCACATCGCCCACGACCGCTGCGCCGAGATGATCATGGTCCGCGGTCCGGCCGGGACGGTCCGAGCGCTGGCGGAGCGACTGCGGCGACTGCGCGGCGTACTGCACGCGGAGCTCTCGATGAGCACGACGGCGGCGGCGTTGCGGTGAGGGAAGGAGTTGAGAAGTTGCGGAGTCGAGGAGTTGGGGGCACAAGGCGGCGCACGCATCGTCGCAACGTGGAGCGCCCAATTTCCCAACGTGGAGCACCCGCTATCAGCGGGTGCCAATCAGCGGGCGCTGATCAGCGGGTGCGACCCGCACAAGGCGAAAGACCGACGCGATTCGCAGCCTACGCGCCGACTGCGAATGCAAAGCACCCGCTGATCGCGGGTGCTCTGCAGGTTTCGCGATGGTTTCCAGGCCTTACTTCCGCGCGGCGTCGTACAGCTCGGCCACCTTCTCCCAGTTCACGACGTTCCACCACGCGGCGATGTAGTCCGCACGCCGGTTCTGATAGTTCAGATAGTACGCGTGCTCCCACACGTCGAGCCCCAGGATGGGCTTGTGCCCGTGCATGAGCGGGCTGTCCTGGTTGGCCGTGCTGCCCACGTGGAGCTTGCCCGCCTGGTCGAGCCCGAGCCACGCCCACCCGGAACCGAAGCGCCCCAGCGCGGCCTTGCCGAACTGCTCCTTCATCGCCTCGAAGCTGCCGAAGACCTTGGTGATCTCATCGGCCAGCGCGCCCTTCGGGGCACCGCCGCGGCCGGGGCCCATGACCTGCCAGAACAGCGCATGGTTGGCGTGGCCACCCGCGTTATTGATGACCACCTGCCGGATGTCCGCCGGCACCGTCTCGATCTTACTCAGCAGTTCCTCGACCGGCAGCGCCGCCAGGGCGGCGTGAGGTGCCAGCGCGTTGTTCGCATTGGTGATGTACGCCTGGTGGTGCTTGGTGTGATGAATCTCCATCGTGCGCGCGTCGATGTGCGGCTCGAGGGCGTCGTATGCGTACGGCAGCGGCGGAAGCACATATGCCATCTCAAGTCTCCTTGCAGGCGTGAGTGGGCCGATGCCCGCGTCGCGTTTGCCCGAGTTCGCCCCGAATCGCCCGTGCGATTACGGCCCCGGGCACGTCCGCGGGACGGCCAATCACATCAATTCTAGTCCCATTTAGCGGCACAGCAAGCACACGCCGCCCCGTGTCCCGCGCTGAGCGGGCGCACGCGCACTGGGCGGAGACACCGCCGGACGGCGAGCCCACGGTCGGAAAAGTCAACCGCGTCGCTGGCGGTACAGCTCGGGCTCGACGACGGCTCGCATCGCAGCCGTGTCGAGCGCGCCCCCAAGGAACTCGTTCAGCCGCGCGACCGCAGGGCCCGGGTCGCGAACGACCTCGTTGTAGTCGACGTATAAGAGGCCGAAGTTCGGTTGCGCCCGGACCCACCGATCGAACTCGTCGAGCTGCTGCGTGAACAGGGCGACCAGCTTGTCCGGTGGGAGCTCGCCACCTTCTCGCCCGCGCCGGGTCAACATCACATCCTGCGACGCCACCACTTCCATCAGGTTCCGCCGCATGAAGACGACCCGGTAGGTGTACCTCGCCGGCAGGTCGTAGAGCAGGCGGTAGACCATCTTGACCACGCGTCCGCGGGCGGCGTCGACCCAGGAGGGGTCCTCCTTCGTCCGCTTGACCGGCTCGTACTCGTAGTAGCCGCGCGGGTTGTCTTGGTCAGCGGTGCGGACGTTGTCCGTCAGGGCCGGGATGCCGCCGGCGTCGATCATCCGCATCATCATCGACGTACCGGAGCGCGGCAGTCCGGACACGATGGTGACGATTCCGCCGGCCGGGTTCATCTCACGCCCTTTCCTGCGAAGTTAACACGTTCCTTGCAATGCCCGCGCATTCTAAGAGCCTGTACCGGGCGGGCAAGCAACGCCCGAACGGACGGGCTGGCATCGTGTGGCGTGACCGCCACGCGGCGCGGCGCCGCGACAAGTCTCTGCCGGTCTACAAGGCGGCCTCATCTCCCGCCGCGAGCCGGCAGTGAATCCACGCCCTGCGGGCGATTCTGATTGCCTGGGCACCCGGAGTAACCGGGGGTGGGCTATGCGCGAACCGAAACGTCGAAGCAGCACGAGGGACGCGATCCTGGATGCCGCGGTCAGGCTGGCGGCCCGGGGCGGGCCCTCGGCGGCCACGATGCGCGCCATCGCGCGCGAAGTCGGCGTAACCGAGGCCGCGCTGTATCGACACTTCGCGAGCAAGGAGGAGATCCTGCGACGAGCGGCCGCGCGTGTGGCCGAGGAACTCGACGCCGATGGGCAGCCGTTGCTCGACGCGGCGCTCTCGACGCGCCAGGCACTTCGCGCGTGGATCAGGTTGCTGTACGCGTGCTATGACCGCAGTCCCGATGCGTTTGCGTGTGCGCTGCTCGGGGCGTGTGCGGTGCCGGTCGAGCCGGATGCCGCGCGGTCACAATGGGACGCGCTCCGCGGGCGCCTTGGGGAAGCAATCGAGGCGCGGCAGGTGCGGCCCTTGCCTCTCGAACTTGCGTGCAGCCTCGCTTGGGGCTCGGTGCTGGGCGCCGCGCGACTGATCCGCGCCGGCATGCTCCGCGGTCCGGCGAGTCCGTACGTGGACGACGTCACCGACAGCGTGTGGCGCGCCCTGGCGCGGACGATCTGAACCGCAATCCAGCGCGCCGGTCGGCGTTTGCCGCATTGACGCACGCCACCGGGACTTTGAGAATGCGAGGCGCCTGGAGACCTGGCCTTGGGGCCGTCAGGATGGTCACGGGCAGGCAGGTGACCCGTGAAGGCATGGGAAGTGCTCCGCGACGCGGTTGACGAGGTGGGCGTCAAGGCCGTGGCGGCCAGGCTCAAAGTCAGCTCCGCACTGGTCTACAAGTGGTGCAACGAGCCGCCCGGCGAAGACCCCGACGCCTCCGGCGCGCTCAACCCGCTCGATCGGATGCGGATCATCTACGAGGTCACCCGCGACCGGCGCGTCGTCAACTGGCTGTGCAGCGCCGCCAGCGGCTTCTTCGTCATGAATCCCGCCGTCGAGGCCGGCAGCCGCGATGAGCTGCTTCTGGGCGTCACGCAGCGCGTCGTGGAGGAGTTCGGCGCGCTGCTCTCAGACATCAGCCGCAGCATCGCCAACGACGGCCGCATCACCCGGGAAGAGGCCGACACCATCCGCCAGTCCTGGGAGAAGCTCAAGTTCCATGCGGAGTCGTTCGTGGTGGCGTGCGAGCGCGGCGTGTACGACCGACCGCCCGACAAGTCGCGGCGGTAGCGACAATCTCGTGCCCCCCCACTTCCGGCGGCAATCCCGCTATCCCCACGCCCTTCGAGGGAGGGGATGGGGGAGGGTCGAATCCTGCGACAGAGCCTGCACCTCGACGACTCGGTTCAGCAGGCGCCGCTTCGTAACGGTCACGCTTCGGCCCCAGAGCGCGTTCTACTCGGCGCTTTGACGCTCCGAGTTCCGCGATCGCGGGCACTGGTCCTCACGTCGACCGTGCCTCCCGCACCACCTCCTGGAGCCCCATCGCGACCTGCTCGATCTCCTCGTCCGCCAGTGTGCGCGGATCGAAGCACAGGGCGGCGTTCCGCACGCGGCAGACGATCGGCACATCCTGCTGCCGCAACTCGCATGCGACCCGCTGGGCGTCGAAGCCCGGCATGCGCAGGCAAACGACCCGCGTCGGCAGCGGCAGGGCAGGCAGCGCGCCGCCGCCCGCCTCCGAAACGCCGTCCGCAACCTGCACGTCGGCCTCGGGCAGGGCGGTCCGAATCGCGTCGGCGAGGCGCAGCGCGGCCGCGTCCAACTCGCCGAAGCTCCGCCGCAACATGCGGTGAACGGGGACGTGCCGCGTGAGCGTCGCGGGATCGCGGTAGAGACGCAGCGTGGCCTCGAGCGCGGCGAACGTCAGCTTGTCGGGGCGTAGCGCCCGGGCCAGGGGATGTTGCTGCATTCGGCGCAGTGGCTCGTGATCGCCGACGATGATCCCGGCCTGCGGCCCGCCCAGCAGCTTGTCGCCGCTGAAGAGCACGACGTCGGCGCCGGCGGCCAGGCTGGCGCGGACGATCGGCTCGTCCCACATCGCGGTGTGAGTCTGGAACGCGTCGGGCGCCGTCGGTTCGTGCGGCGAAGTCGGGCGCGGAGCGGGCTCGTCGCGGTCGCTGTCGGCCGGCCCCCGCTCGTCGCGCGGCGGCAGCGCCTGGGGGGCCAGTTCCGGCAGGAGCAGGCCGCTGCCCAGATCGTCCACGACAAGCAAGTCCCGCTCGCGTGCCAGCTCGGCCAACTCACCGACGCCGACGCTCTCCGAAAAGCCGACGATGCGGTAGTTGCTGGTGTGGACGCGCAGCAGGAGGGCCGTCTCGGACGTGATCGCCCGCGCGTAGTCCGCGATCCGCGTCCGGTTGGTCGTGCCGACTTCGACCAGGCGACAGCCGGCGGCCAGCATGATTTCGGGCAGACGATACGAGCCGCCAATCTCGACGAGCTGCCCGCGGGAGACGACGACCTCCCGGCTGGCCGCCAGCGCCGCGAGCGACAGGAGCGTAGCGGCAGCGTTGTTGTTGACGACGAGGGCGTCCTCGGCGTCGCACAATTCGCGGAGCAGCTCGCGGACGTGCTCATGGCGGTCGCCACGCTTGCCGCTGACCAGGTCGAGCTCGAGGTTGCAGTAACCGCCGGCCACTTCCACCAGTGCGTCGATCGCCTCTTCGGCGAGCGGCGCCCGTCCGAGGCCGGTGTGCAGGACGATCCCCGTTGCGTTGATCACCTTGCGCAGGTGCGGACGGCTGCGCTCGTACAAGCGCTGCCGAACGGCCAGCGCCAGCGCCGGCGTGTCGATGTCCGCGGGCTGACCCGCGCGCAGCGCTGCCCGCCGCTGCTCCAGAACGTCGCGTATGGCACGCTTGACTTCGCCGTGCGGATAGCCCTCAGCCAGGCTGGCCAGGGCGGGCTGACGCAACAGGTGATCAACCGACGGGAGCGAACGCAACATCCCGGCGTCGGACTCGGGCGAAGACGGGCCGTCCATGGCGGCATCTTACGTGCGCCCCGCCGGCCGGGTAAGGCGCCCCCCGGTTCGGCGGAGGCCGTCAGGCCGTGCGGGACAGGACAGCTTCGGCTCGCCGGCTGCGGAGCAGCGCCGCGACGCGGGCGACCAGAATCCGCGTGTGAAACGGCTTGGCGAGGTAGTCGTCGGCCCCCAGCGCGAAGCCTTCGAGCATCTCGCGCTCGTCGGCCAGCGCCGTCAGCATCATGACGGGCAGGCTCGCGGTCCGCGGATGAGACCGGATTTGTCGCAGCACGTCGTCTCCGCTCGCGCCGGGCAGGCAACGATCCAGCAGCACCAGGTCGAACCGGTTGTGCTGGATCGCCGCCAGCGCCGCCAGCGCCGTACCGACCGCGGTGCAGTCGAGCCCCAGCGGGCTGAGCAGATCGAGCAGCACGCTTACCAACTCGGTGTCATCGTCGACAATGAGGATGTGCCCCTGCGAATTCACCGGTCACCTCCATGTTTCCGGCATCTGGCTGTCGGCTTACGCGCCGCGGGCAGTATAGGCCGACGCTGCCCGGACGGGAGGGGGCGCGTGCGGCAGCGAATTGGAGTGACAAGGCCGGGATCGGGTAACCCGCGCCGTCGGCCGAGGGTGCTCGAAGCGACCATTTCGTCGCGTTTCGCTCCCGTTTCCGGCCTTGGCGCTTGCGGGTACACTCCGCGCTCCTGAGAAGCGAGGGACGGGATGATGATGACCAGAAGCACGCGACCTGCGACGGCAACCTACCTCGGCCTGGTGGGGACGCTCTGTCTCGTGGCAGCCACGACGGCGACACCGGGCACATGGCCTCCGGCGCCGCCGATCGAGGCGCGGGCCGTCTCGGAGGACACGGCGACGCTGCCCCGCTCGATCGCCGCGCGCTGGGTTGAGATGGATACGTGGAAAGTCACGTTCCGCTTCCGCCCGGAGATGGAAGCCCGGCGCGTCGCCCTGGTGGGGACGTTCAACAACTGGGAGCGCGAGACGACCCCGATGGCCGGCCCGAACGCCGATGGCGAGTGGACGGTCGAAGTCTCCTTGCCTACAGGGGTGCACCAGTACAAGTTCCTGATCGACGAGGACACGTGGCGCGCCGACCCCGCCAACACCGAGCAGGTCCCTGATGGCCACGGCGGTTTCAACTCGTTCGTCCGCCTGGGCCGGCTGGCCCGCCTCGCGGCCTCGGACGCGAAGGTGGGAGACCAGAGGATCGACGCCAGCGGCCTGATGCACCGGGCCCCGGAGCCTCTCTACATCCAGCAGATGTCGCCGACGCTGGTCTCGTTCCGGTACCGCACGCTGACGAACGACGTGCAGAAGGTGACGTTCGCCATCCAGGGCGAGAAGGGCGCCGAGCCGAAGCTCCAGCCCATGGAGCCGCTGGCCGTGGGGCCGATGTTTACGTACTGGGAGACGAAGGTGGAGTTTCCGCCGCCGCCCGCGGAGCGGCGCGAGCCGACCGGAATCACGTACACGTTCGTGCTGGAGGACGGCGGGCCGCCCGTAGGCGATCCCTACAGCTACTACTACACGCACATGCCGCGGGCGATGCTGAAGACGCCCGAGTGGACCCGCGACGCCATCTGGTACCAGATCATCCCGGACCGCTTCCGCAACGGCGATCCGGCCAACGATCCCGATCCGGTACGGCCCTGGACGAGCGAGTGGTTCACGCCCTCGCCCTGGGAGGGCAAGGACGGGCAGACGTTCTACAACTTCTTCGCCTTCGCCCGGTTCTACGGCGGCGACCTGGCCGGCATCGAGGAGAAGCTCCCCTACCTCAAGGAGCTCGGCGTGAACGCGCTGTACCTCACGCCGATTTTCGCCGCGCCCTCGTACCACAAGTACGACGTGGCCAACTTCATCCACGTGGACGATCGCCTCGGCGTGAAGGACTCGTACGAGCAGGTCATCAAGCAGGAGGACCTGCTCAACCCGGCCACCTGGCAATGGACGGAGAGCGACAAGCGCTTCCTGGCCTTCGTGCGCAAGGCCAAGCAGATGGGCTTCCACGTCGTGCTGGATGCAGTGTTCAACCACTGCGGCGACGACCACCCGGCATTCCGCGACGTGCGGCAGGTGGGCAAGCAGTCGCGCTTCGCGGACTGGTTCGACGTGACGAGCTGGCAGCCGTTCGCGTACCGGGGCTGGGCCGGCTTCGCCCACATGCCGGTTTTCAAGAAGGATGCCAACGGCTTCGCGAGCGACTCGCTCAAGAAGCACCTCTTCGCCGTGACGCAGCGCTGGATGGACCCGGACGGCGATGGCGACCCGAGCGACGGCATCGACGGCTGGCGGCTCGACGTGCCCAACGACATCCCGCGCCCCTTCTGGGCCGAGTGGCGCGCCTTCGTCAAGAAGATCAACCCCGACGCATTCATCACCGGCGAGGTCTGGCATCGCGCCGACCAGTGGCTCGATGGCGAGCACTTCGATGCCGTGATGAACTACGAGTTCGCCCGCACCGCGGTCGCCTGGATCTTCGACCGCCAGCACAAGATTCCGGCCAGCGCCGCGGCCGGCCGCCTCCACGAACTCCAGCTCGCCTACCCCGCCGCCGCGACCTACTCACTCCAGAGCCTCGTGGACAGTCACGACACCGACCGGCTGGCGTCGATGGCGATGAATCCGGATCGCGAGTACGACCGGCAGAACCGTGTGCAGGACAACAACCCGGACTACAACCAGGAGCGCCCCACCGAAGAGGCTTACGCCCGGGCTCGACTGGCGACGCTGCTCCAGATGACGTACGTCGGAGCACCGCTGCTCTACTATGGCAACGAAGCCGGCATGTGGGGCGCCGACGATCCCTCCAACCGCAAGCCCATGCTCTGGGCGGACCTGGAGCCGTATGAGAAGCCCGAGGAGAACTTCGTTCACGGCGAGCAGCTCGCCTTCTTCAAGCAGGCGGCGGCGCTCCGGAAGCAGCACTCGGCCCTGCGGCGCGGGACGTTCTCCACGCTGCTGACCGACGACCAGGCGGATGTCTGGGCCTTCCTGCGGGAGGACGACCGCGAGCGCGTGATCGTTCTGCTCAACGCGTCCGGCAAGGACGCGGCCGTCGCGGTGCCGCTACCCGCCGGCGCGCCGTCGCAATGGAACGTGGCGCTGGGGCCCGACGGGCCGCTCGCGGCGGAGGGCGGCACGCTGCGCGTGTCGGTGCCGGCCGTCGGTGGTGTGGTGCTGCACGCGTCGAAGTAAACCGGTATTCGCCCGGCGCGAGGCCGGGCGTGGCCCGCTCGCGGAGACTTTCCGTGCCCCTGCCACGCGTCCTGGGTGACCTGCTGAAGCTGCCGACTGCGGCGTTCGTCGAGCACGAGGTACTGGCCTACATCCGCAAGTCCTGCGCGCGGATGAAAGGCGTCACGCTCGCCCCCGATGCCTACGGCAACCTGCTGGCGCACTATCGTCGAGAGCCGGTCCGCGGCCGGCCGGTGTGCTTCGTCGCGCACACCGACCACCCGGGCTTCGTCGCGCTGGAGATGGTCGACCGGCGAACGGTGCGGGCGGCGTTTCGCGGCGGGGTAAAGGCGGAGTACTTCCCCGGCGCACGGGTCATCTTTCGCAGCGCCGGCCGGTGGATTCCGGCGCGCGTCGTCGAGCTGACCCGCATCAAGCCGCTCAAGGCCATTGGTTGGACCGGCCGCCCGGAGGAGGTGCTGCTCAAGGTGAGCGCCCCCGTGGCCGCCGGCAGCCCGGGCATGTGGGCCCTGCCCGATCCGCGCCTGGCGGGCGACACCCTGCACGCCCGTGGCTGCGACGACGTGGCCGGCAGCGCGGCGATGCTGGCGCTGCTCGCCCGGCTGGCCCGCCGGCAGGCCGTCGGCGAGGTCTACTGCCTGTTCACGCGGGCCGAGGAGGTCGGGTTCGTTGGTGCGATCGGCGCCATCCGGGCCGCGACGGTTCCGCCCGACATGCCCATCGTCTCGATCGAAACAAGCAGCGCCCGCCCGACGACGCCGATCGGCGCGGGCCCGATCTTGCGCACCGGCGACCGCATGGCGGTCTTCACGCCCGCGCTCACGCTGTTCCTCGAGCGGGTCGCCCGCGAGCTGTCCAAGCGACGCAAGCGTTTTCGCTTTCAGCGGGCGCTGATGGACGGCGGCGCGTGCGAGGCGTCCGCCTTCCTGGCCTACGGGTTCGAGGCCACGGGCGTCTGCGTGCCGCTGGGCAACTACCATAACATGGACGTAACGCGGCAGAGGATTGCGGCCGAGTACATCAGCCTTGCGGACTGGAAGTTCATGGTCGACTGGTTCGAGGCCGTGGTCTGCGACGAGGTGGGCTACAGCGGCCAGGAGCGCGTCGATCGGCAGGCCATGGACGCCGAATTCGACTGCATGGAACACCTGCTGCGGAGCTGAGCGGCCGAGATGGTCGGGGGTGGCTGCAAACATTGTCCGCCTGACCTACGTGGCGCGGCTACCCGCCGCCCCGTGCGGAGCCGGGAATGCCCTTCGCTGACCTGCAATCGTTCGTCGCCGAGCTGGAGCGCCGCGGGTGGCTGCGGCGGATCAAGGTCGAGGTCGACTCGGTGCTCGAGATCACCGAGATCGCCGACCGCGTGATGAAGCAGCAAGGGCCGGCCCTGCTCTTCGAGCGCGTGACGGGCTCGCGGTTCCCGCTGCTGATCAACGCGTTCGGCACGAAGGAGCGCATGTGCCTGGCGCTGGGCTGCGCGGACTTCGAGGAGGTCGCCGAGCGCGTCCAACCTCTCATCAAACCCGAGATGCCCACCACGCTGCTCCAGAAGCTCCAGAAGCTTCCCGACCTCATGAAGCTCGGCAGCCTGCCGCCGAAGATCGTCCGCCGCGGCGTCTGCCAGGAAATCGTCCGAACCGACGACGCCGACCTCTTCGAACTGCCCGTGCTGAAGTGCTGGCCGGACGACGGCGACCCGGACACGTGCCAGCTCACCGGCTCGGGCAAGACCGGCGTGCGCCTCGCGGTCGCGCCAGGCCAGGTCGCCGGGCGGTACGTCACGCTCGGCGGCATCTTCACGAAGCACCCCGAAACGGGCGAGCGGAACATCGGCATGTACCGGGTGCAGCTCTTCGAGCCGCGGCTGGCCGCGATGCACTGGCACATGCACCACGACGGCGCGCGGCACTGGCGCGCCCACAAGGAGCGTGGGCAGCGCATGCCGATCGCGATCGCACTCGGCGGCCCCGCGATCCTTCCGTATGCCGCCACGTGCCCGCTGCCCCCCACGGTCGACGAGTGCCTCTTCGGGGGATTCCTCCAGGGCGGCCCACTCGAGCTGGTGCCGTGCGTCACGCAGCCGACCATCGAGGTGCCGTCCACGGCCGAGTTCGTCATCGAGGGCTACATCGACCCGGACGAGGAGCTGATGCTGGAGGGGCCCTTTGGCGACCACACGGGGTTCTACTCGCTGCCCGACTTCTATCCGCGCCTGCATGTGACCGCGATCACGCATCGCCGCAGCCCGATCTACCCGGCCACCATCGTGGGCAAGCCGCCGATGGAGGACTATTGGCTGGGCAAGGCGACGGAGCGGATCTTTCTGCCGCTCCTGCGCATGCTCGTGCCGGACATCCTCGACTACAACCTGCCGATGTTCGGGTGCTTCCACAACTGCGTGTTCGTGAAGATCCGCAAGGAGTACCCGATGCAGGCGCGGCGCGTTATGCACGCGATCTGGGGCGCCGGTCAGATGGCGATGTCGAAGATCATCGTGGTGGTCGATCACGACGTGGACGTGCACGATGAGCAGGCCGTGCTGTTTCACCTGTGCGCCAACGTCGACCCGCAGCGCGACATCGAGCTGGTACACGGACCGCTGGACATCCTCGACCACGCCAGCCCGGTCGTCGGCGTCGGCAGCAAGATGGGCATCGACGCCACCCGCAAGATCGCCGGCGAGGGTCAGATTCGCCCGTGGCCGAAGGAGCTGGCGATGTCGCGCGAGGTGCGGGAACTCGTGACGAGGCGGTGGGGAGAATACGGGATCGGAACGCACTGACGAGCGGTACAATAGCGCTTGCATCACAGGAGCTCGGCAATGTCCTGGCAGCAGCACATCGAGCGCAAGCCCGGCGTGATGGGCGGCAAGCCCGTCATCAAGGGCACGCGGATCACCGTCCAGCTCGTTCTCGAGCGGCTCGGCGACGGCTGGTCGGACGCTCAGATCATCGCCGCGTTCCCCAACCTGAGGCCCGAACACATCCGCGCTGCCCAGGCCTATGCCGCTGCCGCGCTGTCGTCGGATGAACTCATCGTGGCCGAGTGACGGCCGATGCGGGTCTTGGCAGACGAGAACATCGACGCGCCGATTGTTTCATGGCTCGTCGCGCTCGGACACGACGTGCTCACGGTCGGCGCATCCCCTCCGGGTGCGTCGGATGAGGAGCTGGTCGCAATAGCGGAGCGCGACCAGCGGGTGATCCCCACCTTCGATCGCGACTTCGGGGAGTTCGTGTTTCGGCACAGGGCCAGACCAGCCGGTGTCGTCTATCTCAGACTGAGCGGCCTAGCGCCCGCGGATCTCTTGGCGAAGTTCCAGGCCGCCTGGAGCGCAATCGAGTCGCGGGCTATTGGGTCGTTCGTGGTCGTAACGGCTGGCCCCATCCGCGTGCGGCCCCTGGCCGGAGCCGGGTAGCGATCGGCGGTCAGGGCCGGCTCACCCGTGGCCGGGCAGACCGTCGATATCGCGCGAGGTGCGGGAACTCGTGACGAGGCGGTGGCGAGAGTACGGTTTGTCAGGCGGTGGGGTGGTGCCGCCCGAGGCAGCTCGAAGTTCACCTTGACTCGCTTGCGACACGACGACAGATTGCCCGCTTGCGCGCGTTTCAGGCACGCGAGTTCCACGATCAACGACGGCTGTAGTCACACCAACGACTGATCTGCCGAGTGGCCGAGAGGCATGCACCTCCGCCGCCCGGGCGCGTCGGAAGGAGGTCGGCATGCGGAACCCGCTGCTCACCCCCGAGATCCGGGAGATGCTCGCCGCGGACGACCTGTCCGCGCTCACGGCGGCGGCATACGACACACACCCGCACATCATCGCCGACTGCATCAGCGACCTGGAGCCCTCGGAACGGTGGCGGGTGCTGGCCGCCCTGCCCATCGAGCTGCGCGCCGCGGTCGTGGCCGAACTCGACCCGGATGTGCAGGAGGAACTCGTC
>CAADGM010000266.1 GCA_900696535.1 uncultured Planctomycetota bacterium | reverse complement strand
CGTACTCAATTCGCATCAGACTGGCCCGCCCCGACACCCCGCGGGCCAGTACACTCAGCCCGCACACGCGCCCGAGGTCGGCCAGCTCCGGCAGCTTCGTGCGCAGAATGCTCGCCAGCTCGTCGTGTGTGTACGCGATCCGCCAGCGGAAGTAGTTGTCCACCGTGTCCACCCGGCCGAGGTACCGGCCGATCGCATCGAGGGGCACGGCGTGCGGGCAGCAGTACGCTCGCGCCGTGTGCAGCCAGTCGCCGCGGATATACGCATCCAGGTTCGCCGCCGTCACGGGGAAGAAGCCGTGCTCCGGCGAACCGGGCGGGGCGTCCACGACCGCGTCGATCCCGGGCTTGTCGATGTTCCACACGTGCCGCGGCAGCTCGGAGATGCCGCCGCAGCCCTTCGAGTAGTTTGCGTCGAGGACGTCCCCGGTTGGTGCGAGCAGCACGCGCCCGTGCGTGCCGCGGACTGCCTCGATGGCGGCCGGCGTCAGATCGTTGGTGCCCTGGTAACGCTGGCAGCAGTCGTCGTTACAGCGCTCGAAGGGCTGGTCGTCGTGCTTCGGCTCGGTGAGGGCCAGGAGCCAGGAGCGGGCCACGATGCACTGGGCTTCGAGCAGGGCGGTCGGGCAGGCCCCGCCCATCTCGGCTGTCACCACGCCCGCCAGGTAGTCCTCGAGCGGCAGCTCGTTGATCAGGATGATGCCGCCCGTGGCAGGCAGCAGCTCGAGAACGCCCGTCAGGTGCTGCGCGATGCGCCGCTGCCAGTGGAAGCCGCGCCCCGCGACCACGTCCCGCACGCAGGCGCCCGCGCCGCGCTCCAGCGGAAGCGGCTGCGTCGGCACCACCCGCAGCGCGGGGCAGCGCGCTGCGGGGCCTGTGCCTGCCCGTACAACCAGCGCTCCGGCCTCCCAGCCGACGAGGAGACGTTCACCTGCTGCCAGCGGCGCGGCCCGGCCGCCGGGCCACGCGACCCCTGCCAGCGACTCGAGTTGGTATCCGCCGGCGGCCAGTTCGATCTCGACCGACTGCTGGGCATCTTCGGCGAGGATGACCCCGATGCGCACCACGGGCTGCGCGCCGGCAGCCAGCGTCCATTGCCGGAGGGACACGCTCGGTCGGGTGCCTGACATTGGGGGCGCTCCGTGCTGGTGGTGGGTGCGGGCGATTTCAACGCCGCCTGGTCGGGCTGTCCAGCCCGCTGGGTGACCTATGAGAGCGAGGCCCGGCCGTCAACCGGGCTCGCGGCGCTTGCTGTCGCGGCCACCGCGTGACGCGCTGCATGGCATGCTATCGGACCGCATCGTTTGCGCCGCCGGGGACATACACGCTGCGGCAGTCCGATTTTGATGGGCCCGATGAAACCCTGGGGGGGGCGTGGCGGGCCGCGTTGGGCGCGCCGCCTCGTGCTCCCCATCGGAGCCCGCGGTGCGCGCCGTCAACCTGGAAGCGAGTGCCCAGTGTGCGCGTCGGCGTCGGGCGAATGCCGGTGCAGCGGCCTGCGCGTCTTGTCTACTGGCGGTGACCGCGATGGCGACGGATGGGCTCGAACCCATCGGCGTGAGCTTGCAGGCCAATGCCCGCGGCGGGGCGGACGTGGCCGTCGGCGACACTGCGCTATCGCAGATCGAGAACCCCGCGACCCTGGGGCTGCTGGACCGGCGCTTCGACTTCTGCGGCCAGCTCGGCATCCCGATCGCGACGTGGCGCGGTCCGCTGGAGACGGCCGAGTCGCACCGGCAGTTGATCGGGCTGGCGAACGTCGGGCTGGCCTGGCCGCTGGACGATCGCTGGACCTTCGGCCTGGCGGTGCACTCGAAGGCCGGCCTGGGCACGGCCTACCGGATGCGGCACCTGATGATCCCGTGGATGGATCGCGACGTGGGCGCGGACATGAAGTGCATCGGCTTGCACGCCAACACGAGCTACCGGGTCAGCGAGCGCCTGCTCGTGGGCGGTGGGCTGCGGCTCGATATTGCCCAGGCCCAATTCAGCACTGTGCTTGGACCCGCGGACCTCGAGTTCGGAGAAGGCCGCGCCATTGGCGGCGGATTCCAGCTCGGCGCCCTGTACAAGCTGCGCGAGGACCTGACCTTCGGCCTGGCGTATCGCTCGCCCACGTGGGCCGGCGATCTTCAAGGCGGCCAGGGCAAGGCGTCGCTCTTCGGCGTGCTGCCGGTCCCACTCGGCGACGTGCGGATCGTGGACTTCTCCCTGCCGCAGCGCATCGCTGCCGGCCTGGCCTGGGACGTGGACCCGCGCCTGAAACTCGTCGGCGAGGTTCGCTGGTTGAACTACGCGAACTCGGTGCTCGACGTGACGACGATCCAGACGGACGGGTGGATCAACGTCCGTTACCCGCTTCCGCTGGGGTATCGCGACCAGTGGGCGTTCATTCTCGGCGCGGAGTATCGACTCGATGAACACTGGGTCGTCGCCGCCGGCTACCACTACGCCACGCCGCCCGTACCGCGGGAGAACCTGCTGCCGATGGGCTCGACCATCTCCGAGCATCACATCACGGCGGGCCTGCGCTATGAGCGTGACAACTGGTGGGTCGGCCTCGGCTACGTGCTGGGGCTACCGACGACGCTCCGCGGTACGGGCTACAGCCGCATTCCACTCGGCGTCGACTACGGCCTGAGCGAGATCGAGCAGACTCAGCACATCATCGGCCTCGGCTTCGGTTTCTCCTGGTGAGTGATGATGGGACGCGTCCAGCCTGATCGCCGGTTCAGTCGACTAAGCGCGGCTTGGGATCGGCTGCTCGCACGCCTCGCACCGCCTGGGTTGTGGCGTGGCGACACGGAGCTGGAACGCCGCGCGCGGACCGTCCTTACATTCTGGTTCGTGGCCGCGATCCCGTGGCCGCTGATTTTCTTCTTCGTGTACGGTCCCATCCTCGACTGCTGGCCCGGGGCACTAATCTGCGGACTGGGTTTCCTGGGCTTCCAGTTCGTCCCCGCGGTGCTTCGGCGCACCCGCTCTCCGGCGGTCGCCGGGAACATGATCCTGGGGCTGATGCTGGGCACGCTGTTGGCGCTGACAACGATCTCCGGCGGCGTGCACTCGCCCGCCCTCCTGTGGATCGCGGGTGCGCCGCTCGTAGCGCTCTTCGTGACCGGTTTGCGTGCCGGGATGGCGTGGACGGCCGTCTCGGTCGCGATCATGGCCGCTGAGTGGGCTGTGCACGAGGTTGGCGGAGAGACGCTCCAGTTGCTCACGCCCGACGCGCTGCACGTACTGACCGTGACCGGCCACATTGGCTTGATCCTGCTGATCGGAACGCTGTCGGCGGCGTACGAACTCCAGTGGCGGCGCGCCGCCGCACTCGCCCACGAGCGTGAGCGGCTGCTCCAGTTCGCGTTCGACCGGGCGGAGCGGCACACCCGGGAGCTGGCCCAGAACAGTGCCGCGCTGCGCGTCAGCGAGGAGCGACTGCGGCTCGCGCTCGAGGCGACCAGTGACGCGATCTGGGACTGGGACATCGAGGCCGACGTGCTCTACCAGAGTCCGCGCTGGTTCGCAATGCTGGGCCTGCACCCGGACGGCTCAACGCAGGGGATCGAGTCGTGGG
>CAADGM010000265.1 GCA_900696535.1 uncultured Planctomycetota bacterium | reverse complement strand
CTGTGCTCACCCACAGGCAAGGCCGCCAAGCGCATCGAAGAGACGCTGCGGGCCCAGGGGCTAAATCTGGAGGCCCGGACGATTCACCGCCTGCTGCAGTACGACGGGCGCGGGTTCAACCGCGCGAGCCTCTCGGAAGGCTGCGCGAGCGACGGCGACGACCAGTGTGTCGATGGCCCCTTTGACGTCGTGATCGTCGACGAGGTCTCGATGGTCGACGTGCCGCTGATGGCGGCGCTGCTGCAGCGGATCGACTTTGCGCGCACGCGGCTGGTGCTCGTCGGCGATCACAACCAGCTCCCGCCCGTCGGCCCGGGCAACGTTCTGCGCGACCTCATTGCCCACCGGCTGGTGCCGACCGTCGTCCTGGAGACCGTTGAGCGGCAGGCGGGCGTCCTCAAGACCAACAGCACCGCGGTGCTCACGGGCGTCGTGGCGCCGACCGCCGTGAACGACCCGGCGTGGACGGTCGTGGACGCGTTCCAGGATGTGCTGCCGATCCAGGCCTACCTGCGCGACCTGGTGCTCAAGACGCTGCCCAAGCGCCTCGGGCTCGACCCGGTGCGCGACATTCAGATCATCACGCCCACGCACCTGGGCGCGCTCGGCACCAAGGCGATCAACCAGATGATGCAGCATTTGCTGCATGGCGATCCCGGGCGGAAGTTCGCGATCGGCGACAAGGTCATCCAGACCGCGAACGACTACGACCTCGGCGTGATGAACGGCACCCAAGGCCGCGTCGACGCGTACGAATCTGGCGCCGAGGGCGGCTACTGGATCACATTCGACGGGGTCGGCCGGCGGCGCATTCGGGGCGAGGACGTGCACCGCGTCCAGCTCGCCTACGCCCTCACCGCCCACAAGGCGCAGGGCAGCGAGTTCCGCTGCGCCGTCGTGCTGTGCCACCGCTCACACTTCTTCGCCGACCGCAACTGGCTCTACACCGCGGTGACGCGGGCAGCGCAGTACTGCGTGCTGCTTGGCGACCGCTGGGGGCTGCGCAACGCGGCCCGCAAGAACCACGTCGTCCACCGCCGTACGTTCCTGGATCGCTGGGCCCGCGCGCCGGCGGCCGGCAGCGCCGCGGAGGAGCTCGCCTATGCCGGATGATCCGCGCACGTTCGATGTCGAGCGGCTGCTTACGGCCGTACCCGCCTGCCTGCGGCAGCGCGCCCAGTGGGTCGCGTGGACGTACGTGCTGCGCGACGGCCAGAAGACCAAGTGCCCGGTGAGCCCGACCAAGGGCGGCAAGGCCTCGTCGGTGAACCCCGCGACATGGGGCACGTTCGAGCAGGCCGTCGCGGCGTGCGAGAAGTGCTCGGACCTGGTCGGCGTCGGCTTCGTCTTCGCGCCGGACGACCCCTACGCGGGCGTCGACCTCGACGATTGCATCGATGCGGGCGGCCAGATCAAGCCGTGGGCATTCGCGTTCCTGCAGCAGCTCGACAGCTACAGCGAGCTCAGCCCGTCCGGCACCGGCGTGAAGGTGTTCGTGCAGGCGCAGAAGGCCGGCTCGAAGTGCCGCAAGCCCTACGCCGACGGCCAGGTCGAGATGTACGACCACGGGCGGTTCTTCACCGTCACGGGGGCGCGCCTGCCGGAATACGCCGGGGATGTTGAGCCGCGCCAGGCCGCGTTTGACGCCGTGTACGCCGCCGTCATCGGCGCTGAGCCCCAGCCACAGGCCGCGCCGCCGGCGCCAACTCCGCCGTCACCACCCACGGAAGGCGCCGCGCTCGATGACGAGGAGATTCTGCGGCTGGCCCGCAAGAGCCGCAAATCCGGTGACAAGTTCGCCGCCCTCTGGGACGGCCGCTGGAACGAGCATTTCAACTCGCGCAGCGAGGCGGATTCGTCGGTCGCGTTCACGCTGGCGTACTACACGAAGGACGCCGGCCAGATCGATCGACTGTTCCGCCAGTCGGGACTGATGCGCGAGAAGTGGGACGAGCAGCACGGCGATCAGACCTATGGCCAGATGACGATCGCCAAGGCGCTGGCGACGGTCACGGGGCAGTACCGCCCCCGCAAGTCAGCCGGCGCGAAGCCGGCGCCACCTGCGCCGCCACCATCCACGGGGCGGCCACAGATCCAGGGCAACGAGCGGCAGCTGCGAGATATCCGTTCGGACGCGCTCGCCGCGCTGCACGCCGCCAACCAGCCGCCACGCCTGTTTACGCGCGCGGGCGGCCTCGCGCGCGTCGCGCTCTCACACGGGGAGCACGACGTGGTTATGCCCCGCGTGCAACAGCTCGATCCGGACGCCCTGCGCGGCGAGCTGACCAACGTCGCCGACTGGTTCATGCTGCGGCACGGCAAGGAAGGCGATGCCCTCGTGCCGGAGTTGCCGCCACTGGCGGTCGCGCGCGACCTGCTGGCCCAGCCGGCCCACGACCTGCCGCCGCTCCACGGCGTGGTGACGTGCCCCACGTACGCGGCCGACGGCACCCTGGTCATCGACGACGGCTACCACGCGGCCAGCGGTCTGTGGCATCACCGGACGCTCACGGATCTGGCGGGCGTGCCGACTTCGCCGGATGCCGCAGCCGTCACAGTGGCACGCGATCGGCTGCTCGACGTCCTGGCCGACTTCCCGTTCGTCGACGATGCCAGCCGGGCGAACGCCGTCGCGTTGCTGCTGCTGCCGTATGTGCGGCCGCTCATCGCGGGCCCGACGCCGCTGCATGCAGTCGATGCCCCCTCACCCGCCACCGGGAAGGACCTGCTGGTCAAGACGGCGCTGCTGCCGGCGCTGGGCTACGAGGTTGGCGCGACCACCGCGGCGAAGGACCCGGACGAGTGGCGCAAGAAGATCACGTCGGCGTTGCTGGCGGACACGCCCGCTGTCCTGCTCGGCAACATCGCGCACCGCCTCGACAGCGAGCATCTCGCCGCCGTGCTGACGGACACGCAGTGGCGCGATCGCCAGCTCGGCCAGACGAAGGAGCTGACGCTGCCGAACCGCGCGGTGTGGGCCGCGACCGGCAACAACCTGGCGTTCAGCCGCGAGCTGGCCCGGCGCGTCGTGTGGATCAGGCTCGACGCCCGCATGGAGACGCCGGAATTCCGGCGCGGCTTCCGGCATCCGAATCTGCTCGCCCACGTCCGCGACCACCGCGCTGAGCTCGTCCACGCGGCGCTCACCCTCGTGCGGGCGTGGCTGGCCGCCGGTCGTCCTGCCGGCCAGCCAGTCATGGGCAGCTTCGAGCAGTACGTCGCCGTCATGGGCGGGATCCTTGATGTCGCCGGCATCCCCGGCTTCCTCGGCAACGCGGACGAGCTGCGCCTGCAGGCGGATGGCGAGACGAACGAGTGGCGGGCGTTCGTTCACGCGTGGTGGGAGCGCTGGCACGAGGCGTCCGTCGGCGTCAGCGATCTCGCGCAATTGCTGTGGGCTGAGGACGGCCAGCGCACCGATCTACTGCTCGGCGTCGTTACCAGCGAGCGCGAGCGCGGCGCCGTCACGCAGCTCGGCAAGCGTCTGTCGGCGAAGCGCGACTGCGTGATCGGCGGCTTGCGCATCGTCGTCCACACGCAGACGGACAAGTCCGGCCGCCTCCAGTACCGCCTGGTGCCCTCCGAACCGCTCACGGACGGCAGACTTCGGCAGACTTCGGCAGACTTGAAATCCGAAGTATGCCATGAAGTCTGCCAACAGAACTTCATTAATGACAACGACTTAGATGCCGACGGCAGACATGGCATACTTCATTCCCACCCTTTACGCGTACACGCGGACGTGCGCGCACGCGCGTACGCGCCCGCGCGCACGCCCGCGCACGCGCATGAGGCTGGGGCGGGGGAAATGTCTGCCAAGTCTGCCGACGGTGCGCAAAGCCAGCAACCGCAAGGTGTTAGCGCGGCAGACTTGCCGGCAGACTTCGGGCAGACATCGCCGCCGCCGCCCGTGAAGTCTGCCGGGGCCGCCGCCAGACCGCGCCGCGTGGATTGGTACACCGCCAACGGCGAGCAGTTGCCCAAGGTCGTGCTCGAGCTATCGGCCAAGCGCGACGGCTGGACACCGCAGGGCTGGCACGACCGCCTGCTGCAGATGGCGGGACGCTGCGAGGAGGACCATCCCGAGCGTGCGGCCGAGTTGCGGCAGGCGGCGCGGCTGATGGAATGCGGCGCGGAGGGCACCGCGTGACCACCTGGTTAACAGCACATGGTTCCTTCCCGGCCGAAACGGCCCTCGATGGCCGCGGGAACACGTCGCGTTGGCGACAGAGTTTGTTGCGCGGGACCGACACGCCCACGACGCGCACGGGGGCCAACGTGGGCGACGCGGGCACGGCGGCTGGTAGGTCGGTACGAGGTGGCGGCCCCGCGACGCCCCGTGGCCAAACGTCGCGGCCGTGTGGCCGCCCGGGTGGCGGTGGTTCCGCCAGGTACGAAGACAAGGAGGTCCGAACGATGCTGAACGTCGAACTGCGGCCGCTGGCCGACATCAAGCCGTACGACAAGAACCCCCGTCAGAATGACGCCGCCGTCGACGCCGTCGCCGAGTCGATTCGGCGGTTCGGGTTCCGGCAGCCGATCGTCGTGGACGAGGCGGGCGTCATCGTCTGCGGGCATACGCGCTGGAAGGCGGCGCAGAAGCTCGGGCTCGCCGAGGTGCCGGTGCATGTCGCGCGCGACTTGACGCCGGAGCAGATCCGCGCCTACCGCATTGCGGACAACAAGACCGCCGAGTTGGCGGAGTGGAACCTCGAGCTGCTGCCCATCGAGCTGGCCGAGCTGCAGGGCGCCGGCATTGACTGGTCGCTGCTCGGCTTCGACAGCGACGAGCTGGCGCAGCTGCTCGACCCCGGCGTGAAGCCTGGCCTGACCGATCCCAACGATGTGCCGGCGCCGCCCGATGAGGCTACCACGCAGCGCGGCGACCTGTGGGTGCTGGGTGATCACCGGCTGCTGTGTGGCGACAGCGGCAGCGTCGAGGACCTGGATCGCCTTCTCGACGGGCAGCCGATCCACCTTGTGAACACCGATCCCCCGTACAACGTGAAGGTCGAGCCGCGCAGCAACAATGCAATCGCGGCTGGGCTGTCATCGTTCCAGGCGCCGGAGGCAGCGCGGCGCGACGGCGCGCTGACGCACCACCAGGGCTTCGACGTCGCGCGGCAAGGCCCGAAGAAGGCGACGACGAAGAAGATGCGGGCCAAAGACCGGCCGCTGGCGAACGACTTCGTCAGCGATGATGAGTTCGATCGCCTGCTGCACGCGTGGTTCAGCAACATCGCGCGCGTGCTGCTGCCCGGACGGGCCGCGTACATCTGGGGCGGCTACGCAAACTGCGCCAACTACCCACCTGTCTTGAAGGCGGTCGGACTGTACTTCTCGCAGGCGATCATCTGGGACAAGCAACATCCCGTGCTCACCCGCAAGGATTACATGGGAGCGCACGAATGGTGCTTCTATACGTGGCGTGAGGGCGCGGCGCACGTCTTCCTGGGCCCGAACAACGCCACTGACCTGTGGCATGTGAAGAAGGTCAACCCGCAGAGCATGGTGCATTTGACCGAGAAACCCGTCGAGCTCGCGGTGCGCGCGATCCAGTATTCATCACGCGCCGGCGAGAACGTCCTCGACCTGTTCGGCGGCAGCGGGTCGACGCTGATCGCGGCGGAGCAGACCGGCCGGCGGGCATACCTGATGGAGCGCGACCCGCCGTACTGCGACGTCATTGTCGAGCGCTGGGAGAAGTTCACGGGACGGAAGGCGGAGCGGATCGCAGCCCGTGAGAACGCCCCGGTCGCGACCGAGGCGTCGGTGGAGGGTGAATGATGGTCGGGTGGCTATGTCTGATCTGGAGCGTCGTTGCTCTCGCCACCGCAGGTGCGGCACAGGCATGCGGGGCCGTGGGCGTCATGGCGCTCGACCAGCTCGGCGCGCGGGAAGAACGCGCCGCATTCGTCGCAGCGGTCCAGCCGGCACTTCTGCCACAGACCCTCGCCGATGAGGGTGTCGACCTCGGCCTCGGTCACGGTGTCGGGCATCGTCCAGGTGGCGAGCAGCTCGCCGTCGTTCGTTGCCAGGGTCAGTCGCATGGGTCACTTCTCCTCGTGCAGGGCGTGGTACTCGGTCAGCGCGTCCTCGTAGACGCACGTGGACGCCGCGGCATGTTTGCGGCCGCCGGCGGGCACGACGCAGCCGCGCTCCTTCAGGAATGCGACCGCGACGGCCACCTGCGTCCAGGGCAGTTGCGTCGCGCGGCGGAGGTCCTCGAGGACGAAGCCGCCGGCGGCCTCCTCGGCCGCGGCGGCGATCGCCTCGAAGGCCTCCTGCGGGCAGCGGTGCTCGGAGGGCTGCCCTTTGCGCGGCACGACGCGGCGGACCAGCGCGCCGTCTTCGACCGTGAAGGTCTCGTCGCGCTCGGCCGGCGGCGGCTCGTCGATGGCGGCGACCGCGTGCGCGAGCGAATCCCGCTCGTCGCTGGTCAGCATCGCGTCCTCGCGGGCGGCCAGGAGCGCCTCGGCCGCGTTCAGCACGTCGTGGAGTTTCTGGAGGTACGGCAGCATGGTTCAGTTCCCCGCGACGGCGGTGTGCTCGAACTGGCCACGCTCGACCTTGCGGAAGCGAGCCGCGTCACCCTTCGTGCTGATCTCACGCAGGATCGCGGCGTACAGGGTCGCCTCCGGCGTCTTGCCGTTCGGGCTCGACCACAGGCCCTGCTCGGTCACCGCGGCAATGATTTCTTTGACCCGCATGGGCCGGCCCGCCTGGGCCAGGACCTGCGCGGCGGCGTCCAGGGCGCTGACGCGCTTCGGCTTCGGCTCGCCCGCGGCCTTCTTGACCCGGCGCGGCTTGGCGACCTGCCCGCCGTCGCCCTCGGGCAGCGGCTGGCCGGTGATGATTTCGACCGTCGGGTTGACCTCGGGCTCGGGCGTGGCGTCCGCCTGCTTCGTCTTGCGGCCGGCCGGCACCGCGCGCCGCAGGCGCTGAGCGCTCTTGATGCGGATGCGCTTGCCGGTGGCAGTATTCGTCGCGTTCCAGCCGCCGTGGCTGCTGGCCGAGTCGATCCGCACGCTCACGACGCGGTCGCTCACCTTGGCCTCGTAGCACTGCCCGATCTTGATCTCGTCCTTCTTCATGGCTGGTCCTTTCATGTGGCCTCGTCAGGCCCAGGTCTCACGCGCCCGGGCGACCCGCCGCGGCGGGTTTCGGCGGCGCTAGTCCTGGTCCTCCGCGTCGTAGCTCTCGAGCGCGTCGTCGAGCTCGCGGTTCATCCCACCCAGGCGTTCGCGGATCAGCCGCACGGCGTTGGGGTTGACCTCGTCGTTGCCGTCCAGCAGGTCCCAGACCTGCTCGCCCACGGCGTCGCCCAGGCCGGCGTAGGCCTCGGCGAAGCGCTGCAGGTCGTAGGCGTCGGCGCCGTACAGCCCGCGGTCTTCATTGATCCCCTCGGGCTCCGGCAGGTACGCGTCGAGCGCGTCGCGCAGGGCCGCGGCAGCCGCCTGCGTCAGGATCAGCGTTGTCTGACTGGCGGCGGTGCCGCGCGTGTACGTGAGGTCGATGCGGAAGACGCGCTCGCCAGCCCGGTTGGCGCCGGCTCGGGCGTCGGCCTGGTCATGGATGGCCCCGTCGAATTCGCGGGCGTCGGCGTTGGTCGTTTCGGTCGTCATAGTCGGGCTCCTCGGGGCTCAAGGTCAGTCGTTGATCGGGACGGTGACGATGCGGCGGCTGCCGTCCTCCAGCGTGATCTCGTGCAGGTAGGCGAACTCGACGCCGGCCGTCTCGAGCCGCTCGGCCTCGGCGCGGAAGATCGCGTAGTGCTTGCCATTGAGCAGGATGGCGTCGCCGCAGCCGCTCTTCTGGGCGGTGGCGAGCGCTTCGCGGGCGGTGCGGCATTCAATGGCGCGGATCTGGATGGCCATGGTTCTTGCTCCTCGCTAGTTGCCGAAGACGTGCTCGGCCAGGCCGGCCGCCAGGAGGTCGACGATCGTCTTGGCGCGGGGCGTGGCGGGCAGGATGTCCCAGCCGCGGTCGAAGTTGACCACGGTCACGTTGTCGTCGGTGCGGCGGACCCAGAGCTTCGAGATGCGGCTGTCGGCCAGCTCGAAGTCGGGCGAATCGGCGTGCTCGGGGAAGACCAGCGCTTCGAAGCGGTGGCCGGCGATCGTGCCGATGACCCAGGAGCCGCCGCAGCTCTTGCGGGGCTTGATCTTCGTGATCTGCAGCGTGTCCAGGAGTCTGCTGGCGACGCGGTTGGTGGTGGTGCGCTTCTTCGTCATGGGTGGGTCTCCTTAGCGGCGGGCCAGGCCGGCCTCGTACGCCTTGAGCAGGGCCTTTTTGATCTGCCAGACCGCCAGCTCGTGGAAGTCGAGCTGGTCGCTGTTGCGGGCGTCGAGCGTCTCGAGGCCCAGTTCGTCGCGGGCGATCTGCTTGATCGCGGCGAGGCGGACCGTCGTCTCGAGCGCGGTCTCCTGGGCCAGGCTGCTGGGCTTGGTGTTCTTGGTCGTCATCGTCGTGGCTCCTTCTGGTACGCCCCATGCGTACAGACACATGAAGCCATGGGTTTGGCCCGGAATCCACTCGGATTCCGAGAAGTCCAAGAGATTCTTGCACTTCGTGGCGCAGGGTCCGAGTCGGCGGCGCGGGTGGCGCTGAGAGCGCTCTCGTGCGCTGCGCCGCGGTCCGTGGCCACTACTCGTTCCTTACGCGGCCCACGGGCGGCCCCGTTGGCCCTGGGGGCCACCCGGCGCGGCGCCGCGACGCCTGGCGCGGCCACCACGCGGGAGGCGGCGTGATGGCGGACGAGGCCCTGAAGCTGAACCCGGCAGCGCTGCCGCTGGCGGACGCGGCCCGGCTGCTGTCCGCCGTGGGCGGCCAGGTCGTCACGATGGAGATGCTGCAGGCCGACGTCGCCGCCGGCGGGCCGACGAACGACGACGGCACGCTCAACGTCGCGCACTACGCCGCGTGGCTGGTGAAGGAGATGGCCGCTCGTGCCGATTGACCCACGCAAGCTCAAGCCGACCGAGCTCGTGCGGCTGCTCAACAGCACGCCGCTGGGCGAGGTCATCTCCGAGCGGCAGTTGCACCGCCACCGCTCGCGCGCGGGCTTCCGCATCGGCGACGGGCGGACGATTGACCTGCTGCGCTACGTCGCCTGGCTGGTCGTCGAGCGGCATCGGCCCCGGCCCGAGCCAACCGGCCTGACCGGCTACGAGGCCCACAAGGAGCGGGCGGCGCAGCGCAATCGCGAGATGGCGCTGCGCGGGCGTGACATCGCCACCGGCAAGTGGGTGCATCCGCCGCGCAACGCGGACCAGCGTGAACGGGCCGCGCGCGACTTCCGCTTCTTCTGCGAGGCGTATCTCCCGCAGACGTTCCACCTGCCGTGGTCGGACGACCATCTGAAGGTCATCGCGAAGATCGAGCAGGCGGTACTGGAAGGCGGGCTGTTCGCGATGGCGATGCCGCGCGGCAGCGGGAAGACCAGCCTGTGCGAGGTGGCGTGCCTGTGGGCGCTGGTCTACGGCCACCGCGAGTTCGTCGCGCTGATCGGTAGCGACGAGGAGCACGCGGCCAGCATGCTCGACAGCATCAAGGTTGAGCTGGAGACCAATGAACTGCTCGAGGACGACTTCAGCGAGGTCGTGGGGCCGGTGCGGGCGCTGGAGGGCATCCACCAGCGGGCGGCCGGCCAGATCTACCGCGGTAAGCAGACCCACATCCGCTGGACGGCGCGCGAGATCGTGCTGCCGACATTGCCGCCGCTGGAGTGGCTGGGGAACCACTCGCCGAAGTCGAACGGCGCGATCATCAAGGTCGCCGGCATCACGGGGCGCATCCGTGGCATGAAGCACAAGCGGGCGGACGGTTCATCGGTGCGGCCGTCGCTCGTTCTGATCGACGATCCGCAAACGGACGAATCAGCTCGTTCCCCGTCGCAATGCATGACGCGTGAGCGCATCCTGTCGGGCGCCATCCTGGGGCTGGCGGGCCCCGGTCGAAAGATCGCGGGGCTGATGGCGCTGACCGTTGTGCGGCCGGACGACCTGGCCGACCGCATCCTCGATCGTGAGAAGCACCCGCAGTGGCAGGGTGAACGCACGAAGATGGTCTACGCGTTCCCCGCGGACGAAGCGCTGTGGGCCCGCTATGCGGAATTGTGGCGCGAGGGCATGCGCGCCGACCGTGGCGCCGGTGAGGCGACCGAGTTCTACCGCGTAAACCGCGAGGCCATGGACGCCGGCGCCGTGATCGCCTGGCCCGAGCGGCATCATCCCGATGAAGTCTCCGCCATCCAGCACGCGATGAACCTGCGGCTGGACCGCGGCGACGCGGCGTTCTGGGCGGAGTACCAGAACGAGCCCTTGCCCGAAGAGCAGGTCGACGACGAACTGCTGACGGTCGATCAGATCGTCGCCAAGCTGAGCGGGCAGCGCCGGGCCGAGGTACCGCTGGCGGCGGCGCACCTGACGTTGTTCATCGACGTGCAGGCCAAAGCGCTGTTCTGGCTGGTCGCGGCGTGGGAGAGCGATTTCACCGGCTACGTGCTCGATTACGGCACCGAGCCGGACCAGAGGGCGGATTACTTCACGCTGCGGGACATCCGGTGGACGCTCGCCGCGGCCGCGCCCCGCGCTGGGCTGGAGGGCGCCATCTACGCCGGGCTCGAGCGGCTCACCGAAGCGAAGCTCGGCCGCGAGTGGCAGCGCGAGGACGGCAGCACCGTGCGGATCGATCGCTGCCTGATCGATGCGAACTGGGGGCAGTCGAGCGACGTCGTGTACCAGTTCTGCCGGCAGAGCCGTTTCGCGAGCGTCCTGCTGCCGAGTCACGGGCGCTACGTCGGCGCCTCGAGCATCCCGTTCAGCGAGTACAAGCGCAAGCGCGGCGACCGCGTGGGGCTCAATTGGCGCGTGCCCGTCACGACCGGCCGGCGCATTGTCCGCCACGTCGTGTTCGACACGAACTTCTGGAAGTCGTTCATCCACGCCCGCCTGGCGGTGCCGATGGGCGATCCGGGCTGTCTGTCGCTCTTCGGCCGCCAGCCGGAGCGGCATCGATTGCTGGCCGAGCACCTGACCAGCGAGTACCGCGTGAAGACCGAAGGCCGCGGTCGCACCGTGGACGAGTGGAAGCTGCGCGTCGACGGCCTCGACAACCACTGGCTCGACTGCCTGGTCGGCTGTGCCGTGGCTGCTTCGATGGGTGGCGCGGCGCCCGCAGGGCTGGCCGCCGACACGCCCAAGCCGCGGCCGACGATGCGGCTGTCCGAGATGCGGAGGGATCGCCGGTGACGCAACCCGCTGCATCCCAACCCGATCGCGAGCGACGCGGCATCGAATGCCCACGCTGCGGCTGCCGCCACTTCCGCGTGATTTACACGCGCGCCGCTTGGGGTGGGCGGATCGTGCGCCGGCGGGAATGCCGCCACTGTGGACGGCGTATCACCACCTCCGAACGCGTCGCCCCCTGAAAATCGTGCGCACACGTCTACCCGTAGACCTCGCCTCATGTCCGGTCCGCTCATCACCGACAGCCCGCGCGCGGGCGGCGTATGTAACCCGTAGCGGGATGGTTTAGCGGCAACACGCCGGTTTCATGCGCCGGCACTGCAGGTTCGACCCCTGCTCCCGCTAATCGCGCCGCGGCGTTCGCGGCGGCTTCACCCTCGCACGACACGGAGACGCTCATGTCATTCGGTCCGGTCACGATCTTCACGGTCGACACCATGGATGTGCAGGCGCCGGGCGCGCCGGGACTCACGGCGCTGCAGCTCTCGAACCGCGCCGGCGAGTTCACACTCACGCCGCCCACGACGGACGCCGACGGCTCGCCGCTGTCCGGTCTCACGTTCGGGCAGGCGGTCGTGATCCAGGCGGACGCGGTCGAGGCCGAGCTGTCCCGCAACGACTTCGACGCAGCCATGCAGTTCAACGGCGCGCAGGTCTTCGAGCTCGACCTGGTCGAGGGCGAGCCGGTCACGCGCGAGTTCGTGATCGCCGAGCCGGGTCGACCGTACTCGATCCTGGCCCGCGTCGCGGACCACCCCCGTGGGCAGTAGCCCCTCCAGCGTCATCACGCTCACCACGCGCCGCCGGCCGTGGTGGGCGTGGTGGCTGATCCGCTGGGCGCGCTGGCTG
>CAADGM010000264.1 GCA_900696535.1 uncultured Planctomycetota bacterium | reverse complement strand
AGGGGCGAAGGGGGCGACGGAGCGCACCAGCGCTCAGCCATCGAGCTGCGACAACAGTCGATCGATTCGCCGAAGCGTCCTCTCACGCCCCAGGATCGCGAGCGTATCGAAGATCGGCGGACTGACCGTCGTGCCGGTCACGGCGATGCGGATCGGCTGGGCCACCTTGCCCAGCGACAGCCCGCGCCGCTCGCACCAGCCGCGGATGAACCGGTCCAGCTCGGCCGCCGTCCACTGGCCCAGTGCAGCCAGCTCCGGCCGAATCGCCGCCAGCTCCTTGAGCCCCGCCGAGTCACCCTTGAGCAGGTTCTTCTGCACCGCGTCGGCGTCGTACTCGACGGCCTCGTCGGGCGCGTACAGCACGCCGCACTTCGCCTCGATGTCGCGATAGGTCCGCAGTCCCTTGTTCAGTTCGAGCAGTCGCTCGAGCTCCGCGTCGGGCAGGTCCGCAAGCGGCCCAGGCGGATTCACCGAGGCATAGTCCCTGAACCCCGCCAGGCGCCGTGCGGGCGTGGCGGCGGCCAGGCCGTCCGTGTTGAAGGCCAGCAGCTTCTCCCGGTCGAAGCGGGCGTTCGTCTTCCCGATTCGCTCCAGCGAGAAGAGCCGGCACATTTCCTCCAGTGTCATCTTCTCGCGGTGCTCGCCCGGCGACCAACCGAGCAATGCGATGAAGTTGAGCAAGACCTCCGGCAGGTAGCCGCTCACGCGAAAGTCGTGGATCTGGATTTCAGGCAGCGCCACGTGCAGCGCCCGCGCGAGCCGCTCCAGCGCTTCGGCCTCGAGCTGCACGTCTCCCGCGCGCCAGGCAACCAGCAGGTCCGCGTCGGCTACGCCGCTGATCTTCGCCAAATCCGCGTCCGACAGCCCGGCCTTGCGAACGGCCTCGCGCACGACACGGTCGCGCTCCCGCTTGCTCATCTTCGTGCCGTCCATGTTGAAGATGATGGGCAGGTGCGCGTAGACCGGCTGCGGGAACCCGAATGCCTCCTGGAGTGCAATGTGGTTGGGCGTGTTCATGAGGTGCTCCTGCCCGCGGAGCACGTGCGTGACCTGCATCGCGTGGTCATCGACCACAACCGCGAAGTGGTACGTCGGCCAGCCGTCCGCCTTGAGCAACACGAAATCGCTCAGCTCGCTGGCGCCGATCGTCACGTCCCCCAGGATCGCGTCACGAACGACGAAGTCCTTGGACGGCATCTTCAGCCGCACAACCACCGGTCGCCCCGCCGCCCGGGCCTCGTCTGCCTCCGCGTGCGACGGAAACCGCTCGGGCCGGCGGTAACGGTAGCCCCGCTCACCGGCCTGCCGCGCCGCCGCACGCTGCGCCTCGAGCTCCTCCCGCGTCTCCATCGCGTAGTAGGCGTGCCCGGCGTCGATCAGCCGGAGGGCGTGCTCGCGGTACGTATCCAGCCGCTCGCTTTGGTAATAGCTGCCCGCGGGACCGCCAACGCCCGGCCCCTCGTCCCACTCCAGCCCCAGCCAGCGCAGGTCTTCCATCAGCTTGGCGTCGGCCTCGCGGATGTTCCGCGTCTGGTCGGTGTCCTCGATACGCAGGACGAACTTGCCCCCCAATCGGCGGGCGAGCAGGTAATTGAAGAGCGCCGTGCGGGCTCCCCCAATGTGGAGGTAGCCGGTCGGCGATGGCGCGAATCGCGTGCGGATGACCTCGCTCACAGCTCCTCCTGCCAGCGCGCCGCTTCGCGCGCCAGTGCAGCAATCTTCCCGCAGGAAAGCCGCGAACGCAAAGCGTCGCCCCAGCCTTTGCGACGCCGGCCAGCTTGCGGGACACTGTCGTCCAGCATCACGAGGAAGCGCCATGCTCCGCGACGAATACCCGCTCTACCTGGCCGGGCACCCGACCGAGACTACCGCCCGACTGGACGTCCACAACAAGTACACCGGACAGCCTGCCACGCGCGTCGCCCTGGCCGACCGCGCCACGGTCGAGCAGGCCATCGCCGCCGCCGCGGCCGCGTTCGACCAGACGCGCCGGCTGGCGAGCTTCGAGCGACAGCGGATTCTGAGCCACATCGTCCACGAGCTGGGCGAGCGCTACGAGGAGTTCGCCCACGTGCTGGCCGGCGAAGTCGGCAAGCCCATCCGCGACGCGCGCGTGGAGGTCGGCCGGGCGATCGACACCTTCCGCACTGCCGCCGAGGAATCGGTGCGCATCGTCGGCGAGTACCTGCCGCTGGACATCGGCCCGCGCTCGGCGGGCTGCGAGGCGATCGTGCGACGGTTCCCGGTGGGGCCGTGCGCCTTCATCACGCCCTTCAACTTCCCGCTGAACCTCGCGGCCCACAAGATCGCGCCGGCCATTGCGGTCGGTTGCCCGTGGGTGCTCAAGCCGGCCTCGGCCACACCCGTCAGCTCGATACTGCTGGCCGAGGTTGTCGCGGAATCGGGCTGGCCGCTTGGGGCGTTCTCGGTGCTGCCGTGCCGCGCGGCTGACGCCGAGCCGCTGGTCGCCGACGAACGCATCGCGAAGCTCAGTTTCACCGGCTCGCCGGAAGTCGGCTGGGCGCTCAAGGCCCGTGCCGGCCGCAAGCGCGTGACGCTGGAGCTGGGCGGAAACGCGGCCTGCATCGTGGACCGCGACGCGGACCTGGAGCGGGCCGCGGAGCGGATCACGTTCGGGGCGTTCTACTCGGCCGGCCAAAGCTGTATCAGCGTGCAGCGCGTGCTCATTCACCGCGACGTCTATGACACGGTGAGATCGCGCCTGGTCGAACGCGCGGCCGGGCTCCGGGTCGGCGACCCGCTCGACGAGCAGACCTTCCTGGGGCCGCTCATCAGCGAGGCCGATGCCCGCCGCGTCGAAACGTGGGTCGGCGAGGCCGTTCGGGCCGGGGCGCGCGTGCTGTGCGGCGGCCGGCGCCAGGGGGCCTGCTACGAGCCGACGTACCTAGAGAACGTCCCCCGCGACGCCCGCGTGAGCTGCCAGGAGGTCTTCGGGCCGGTGGCGACGCTCGAGCCGTTCGACGACTTCAAGGCCGCCGTCGCCGCTGCGAATGACAGCGCGTACGGGCTCCAGGCAGGCGTGTTCACCGCCAGCCTGGACCACGCCTTCTACGCCTACAACGAGCTCCAGGTGGGCGGCGTCATCATCAACGACGTGCCGAGCTTCCGCGTGGACAGCATGCCCTACGGTGGCGTCAAGGCCAGCGGCACCGGGCGGGAGGGCGTCCGCTACGCGATGGAGGAGATGACCGAGCGCAAAGTGCTGGTCCTGCGCGGCGCAGGGGGCGTGCAGGCGTAGCGTCCGTGTTTACTTCACCAGGTACTTGAGCAGCGCCGCGACCGCCTCGGCCCCCAGGTCGAGATCCTCGATTCGCACGTTCTCGTTGGGCCCGTGCGCGTTGCAGTTCGGGCCCGCGAAGCCGACCATCAGGCTGTCGGCGCCGAGCAGCTTGCGGAACATTGGCAGGATCGGCAGCGAGCCCCCCTCGCGAATCATCGCCGGGTCGCGGCCGAACGTCTCCCGCAGCGCCCGCCGGGCGGCCTGCATAGGCCGGCTGTCGAGCGGGGCCATGTAAGCGTCGGCGCTGCCGTGGTCGAGGATCTCCAGCCGAACAGTGGCGGGGCAGCGCGCCCGGATTGCCTCGTCGAACAGCTTGCTCAGTTTCTCGCCGCTCTGGTTCGGCACCAGCCGCATGCTGACTTTCGCGCCGGCGT
>CAADGM010000263.1 GCA_900696535.1 uncultured Planctomycetota bacterium | reverse complement strand
GGTCAGTCCGCCGATCTTCGATACGCTCGCGATCCTGGGGCGTGAGAGGACGCTTCGGCGAATCGATCGACTGTTGTCGCAGCTCGATGGCTGAGCGCTGGTGCGCTCCGTCGCCCCCTTCGCCCCTTCGCCCCTCCCCCTATGGCCCCGCTGAGCCACGCGCGGTATAGCTACGCACGGACCGGGGTTGCTCGTCGGAGAGCCCGACCTTGAACACGCGACTCGTCCTCGCCCTGGCTCCGCTGCTCATCGGGCTCACTGGATGCCAGGGTTCGCTGCACGGCGACTGGCACTTCGTCAGCGCCCAGCCGAACCGCGAGACCTTCAGTCTCGACAACGTCGCGTTCCGGCCCGACGGCACGTACTCCGCGCTGACGTGCTTCGACGGACGCGTGCAGCAGGAAAACGGCACGTGGGACTTTTCGATGGGCAAGCTCCGGCTTCGTCCCCAGGGAGGCGGAGCACGGGCGCTGACGGCGACGGTGACCCTGGACCGGCTTGAGCTTCGGCGAGGAAAGGATCTCGCCGTGCTGCGAAAGGGCAAGCGAGGAGGCACGCGATGACGACCGGCGACGCCGGGCGGGTACGAGTACGCGTGGTGTATTCAGGTCGCGTACAGGGGGTGGGTTTCCGAGCCAGCGCGGTTGAGTTGTCCCGCCGGTCGGCGGTGGTGGGCTTCGTGCGAAACCTCCCGGACGGCACGGTCGAGCTCGAGGCCGAGGGCACCGAGCGGCACGTGGAGGACTTTCTCGCCGCGGTGCAGCGACAGATGGGCGGTTTCATCGGTCGCAGCACGCGCACCGACGTGACGCCGCTAGGCGAGGAGCGCCGCTTCGAGGTCAGGTACTGACTTGGGGACTCCGGGGTCTAGGCGCCGGCGGTTTCGGCGAGCCCCTGCACGAGCAGGTAAACCAGCGGGGCGTACACGATCTTGCTGATGAGCGCTACGGGGTAGACGCTCGCGAACCCGACTGAGGCGGCGTCGGAGTCGGCCAGATTGGTTGCCGCTACGAGCCCGGGGGGATTGGTCATGCAGGCGCTCAGCGCCCCCGCACCGAACAGCACGTTCCACCGCAGCGCCAGGAACATGACGGCGCCGGCCGCCGCGACCGTCGCCAGCGTCACGGTCGCGCCGGCGAGAAGCAGCGAACCGCCGGCCGCTTGAAAGACCTGAACGAACTGCTGCCCGGCCCCCAGGCCAGCCCCCGCCAGGAAGAGCACCAGCCCAAGCTCCCGCGCGAAGTGCTTGGCCGCATTCGGGACATACAGCCGCACCGGCCCGATTGTCCCAGCGTGCCCGAGCAGCAGGGCCACCAGGAATGCGCCCCCACCCAGCCCGAGCCGCAAGTCGACGCCGGCCGGAAACGGCAGCGGCATCAACCCCACGGCTGCGCCCAGCGCCACTCCGGCGGCGAATGGCACCCAGCTCGTCTCGTTCAGCCGCCGCTCTTCACGCCCGATTTCGTTCGAGAGTTCCAGGATGCGCTGGGGCGGTCCAACGACACGAAGGACGTCGCCGGGTTCGAGGCGGTGGTTGCCGCGGGGCGTCAGCTCAACGCCTTCGCGGCGAACGCGAGTCACAACGACACCGAAACGCTCCCAGATCGCGAGCTCGCGCAGCGTCTTGCCGACGACACTGCGTCGCGAGACCAACAGTTGCTCGCTGGTCACATTCCCGCCCGCATCGCTGAGTTGGTCGACCACGACCTCGCCGAAGAGCGCTTCGAGCTTGGCCAGTTCCGCGGGCGTCCCGACGGCCAGGACCACGTCGCCGACGTGGAGCACGGTCTCCGGACGCACGGCCTGTACGGCGCCGCCCTGGCGGATGCGGCAGACCACCGCGGTCGAGACGCGCAGGGCCTGGATCTCTTCGACGGTCCGCCCGGCCAGCCCGGGGTTACTGATGCGGAATGCGCACTGGTCGATCGGCGGGGACTTCGCGGCCTCTTCCGCTCGGAAGCGTTCCGCGGCGGCCGCGGCGGAGGTCCGCATCAGCCGCGGCAGAAGCTGAATCGTCAGCACGACGCAGGCCACGCTGAACGGGTATGCCGCTCCGTAGGCAACCAGCGCGCTGGCAACCGCGGGGTTGGCTTCCGTCGGAGCGCCGACGGTCCGCCGGATCGCGTCGAGCGTGGCGGCCAGGGCGGGCGTGCAGGTGGTTGCACCGCAGTACATGCCGGCGGCGAGTTCGGCCGACAGACCCACGAGCACCGCCAGGACGACCGCAACGAGCGCGCCGACCAGGGTCGCCGACAGGCCGACGACCATGAACGCCGCCCCGCTTCGGCGAAGCGCCGCGAAGAAGCGCGGGCCGGCGGTCAGGCCGACCGCGTACACGAAGAGCACCAGGCCGAGCTCCGTAATCTCGTGAGGAAGGCGAAAGTCGAAGCCGGCCAGGAAGTGCCCGGCGACCAGGGCGACGAAGAACACGCCCGCGGGCCCGAGCGATACGCCCCGAACGTGAAGCGCACCGAGCAGCGAACCGAGCGCAATGACGGCGAAGACGACGAAGAACGGTGAAAGCAGCAGGGCGGACAATCCATGTCCTCAAGCGACCCCGGACCACTTGCTGGCCCGTCGGGTCGAATCATAGATGCGCCCCCGCCCCCAACGCGAGCCGAGGCCTGGCAGGCTCACCGTCGCCCGGTCGGGGGTTTGGAGCACACACCGCGCACTCGCGCCGCATGCGACCCGAAGCGTCCACGCTCTCAGCGCAGCTTGTCGAGCGCGTCGGCCACGCTGTCGTAGACTTCGAAGAAGCGATCCAGCCGCGTGGTTTGAAGGACGCCTGTGACGAACGGAGTCAAGGCCGCGAGAACGATGCGGCACTCCTGCACGTTCCCCTGGGCGACGACGTGCACCAGGTCGCTGATGGCGGCCGAGTTCAGGAACGCCACGCCGGACAGGTCCAGAACGACGCGCGCGCCGCGCTGGCTCATCAGGTCGGAGAGCGTCGCGAGAAACTCCGACTGATCGCCGACCATGTCTCCGGTCAGCCCGACCACATGGGTTCCGTGCTCGGTGCGAACGTTGATGAACATGCGCGCCTCTATTGCACTAGTGGCTCGGGTGACGACGGGCCGTCTGCGGCTCGCGTCCTTCCGGGCGCGATGCTTCTACCCAGACCTGCCCGCGCGTGCAAACGGAGCCGTTCCGCGCGGGCCGAGCCGTTGGTGGTCGGAGCGCAACGCCGACCAGTACGGAGTTTGGCCGGCGCGCTCTAGACAGTACCGCTAAAGCACCGATAATCGAATCGCCATGAATATCTTCATCACCTGTAGCGGCAGGGCGTCGCGGGGACTCTGCGCGGTCGCCTTCATCGCGATCGCTGCGTCCGCGGGGGCGGAGCCGGCGCCACTCGAACCACTCGAGCCAGTCGCGACCGGCGGGCCGACGACGGCGGCATCGGACGAAGCTGCGGCCACCCAACCCGCAGCGGACGCGACCGACGCACCACAGGAGACGAGCCGACCGTTTGACCTGCTCGGCAACGAGCGGTTGCTGGGCGACTTGTGGGGCGCTCGTCCCTGGCTGGGCGAGCGCGGCATCTCCGTCGACCTGGGCTTCACAAGTGCTTTCCTGATGAACGCGCGCGGGGGCCGCCAGACGCGCCACGCGCATCGGTGGCCGGGGCGATACGACCTCGAGCTCTCGGTCGACACAGAACCGCTTGGGCTTTGGCGGGGCGGGAAGCTGTACGCGCGAGCCGAGGGCGGCTGGGCGGACAGCATCTCGGATCGCGGCTACGTGCCGAGCGTGATGGCGCTCGACAACAACGTGATCGGCAACCAGGAGATTCTCCTGGCCGAGCTCTGGTATGAGCAGTCGCTGCTGGACGACAAGCTGCGCATCCGCATCGGCCGCATGGCGCCCGCGCTTGACTTTGACACCAACGCCTATGCGAATGACCCGACGGCGCAGTTCCTCAACGCCGGCCTCAACAACACTCAAACCCTCCCCGCGGCGTTCTTCGTGTACCCGCTCGGGTTGCAGATCGTGGCCACCCCCTGCGAGTGGTTCTACGCGGCCGCGGGCGTCTACGACGCCCAATCCGACAACGTGGAAACCGGCTTCAGAAGTGCGTTTCACCGCGACGGCTGGACGACGAGCCTTTACGAGATCGGTCTGACGCCCACGTGGGAGACGCCCTGGGGCAAGCTGCCCGGGGCCTATCGCGTCGGTCTCTGGTATGACCCGCAGACGAAGCCGCGCTACTTCAACACGTACGGCGGTCGCCGCACGACTGCGCCGCTCCGCAGCGACGACGTGGGCTTCTACACCAGCCTGGACCAGATGGTCTGGCGCGAGAACCCGGCGGTTGATGGCGACGACCAGGGGCTGGGCTTGTTCGCGCGCTACGGATACGCCCGCGGGGACGTCAACGAGATGGAGCACTTTTGGAGCGCCGGCGGCCAGTACCTGGGCCTGATCCCGACCCGCGACAGCGACGTGCTCGGCATCGGCGTGGCGCAGGCGATGCTCAGCCCGGGCATCCGGTACGAGGGCCGCCGGGCGGATCGCGAGACCGTGCTCGAAGTCTACTACAACATCGAGATCTTCCCCTGGCTGCACATCACGCCCGACATGCAGTGGATCTTCAATCCGGGCGGCGAGGACGGCGGCCGGGAGGCTGTCGTGCTCGGCTTCCGAGTGCAGATGACGTTCTGACGGATCGACTCGACGGCCGGCGGCCCGGGCCGCGCGGCCACCCTGACTGGAGGAGCTTTCGCATGCCTCGTTCGACCCGACACCGGCTGACCAGCCTGGCGCTGCTGGCCAGCTCGACACTCTGGCTGAGCACCTGCGCGATGAACTTGCGCGACGCGGTCATCGGCGGCGCGATGGACTTTGTCGCCGGCTCGACGACCGCGCTGATCGACGCGTGGTTGCCGATCGTCCCGCTGCTCTCGCCGCCCGGGACCGACGGGGGCGGATAAGTGCAGGGTCAGCGCTGGCGCTCGGCACGGCGCGCCCGGCCCGCGAAATTCGGGCGACGCGTGCCCCATAACAGGTGCGCGGCCGGCGCCAGAGGATGCGTCGCCTGCCGCGCGCGTGCCGACGTGTTTGACCCGCCCGGGCGACCCGCCTACGGTCGATTGGACGAGCACGCCGGTCGCCGCGGCGAATCGCCCGAGTTGCGTGTGGGCGATGCGTCTCAAATGAGGGACTGCGTATGAAGACCTTGCTGACGATTTCGCTGCTGGGTGCGTTGGTTCTGGCGGGCTGCGCGGCGCAGAGCGCCGCGCCGACGGCCGCACTGGCAGACGAGTTGCCCGGCATCTCGGCGTACTACAACAAGGCGACCGAGCACCACATCCGCAGCGTCCGCAAGCCGTACCGCGATCAGCAGCGCGTGGCCATGCGCGAGCTCGCGCGGGCCACGGACGCGGTGTTGGCCGAGGCGCGGACGTGGGACAGCGATGCGCGCCTCGTGGCGCTGGCCGAGCCGGAGCGTGATGCCCAGCGTGCGGGCGTGGCCGAATTCCGTGATGCACTGGAGCGTCTGAAGGCCGCCGCGGCCCGCAGCGACGTGACCGGCGTCGAGGGCAGCTACGCCAGGGCGATCCAGTCGTATCGCCAGATCAGCGCGCGGGTCGAGGCAACGAACTAGCGCGGTGTCCCGCGGTAACGTGCGGGTCTGGCAGTTCCGGGTGGGGCGGATCTCCATCCCGCTGGGCAGGTAGGATGCCCGCCCCACCCCGCACACGCCCCTGGCCGTGTGCGGCGCATTAATCGGGGCGCGGTGGAGCGAGGTTGGGCGACCCGGTCGGGACGGGGTCGCCCGACTGCCATCTTGACAGGGTTGGGGCGACCGGGGGCCGTCTGGGGGGCCAGCGGGGGCCTGCCGTGATGGGGCCGGGGTGGTTCCCGCTCCCGCACAACTATCAATTCGAAAGAGGGTTACGCTTGTGGCAGTGCCGCCCCCCCACGGCGGACCGGCTCGCGGACGCGCTTGGCATACCAGTTGCTTGTCACCCGGACGTCGAGCACTGCCCTGCGCCCTTCGCGGCCAGGCAGACAAGGCCGCGGCCCCGCAGTCCGGCTCGCCCCGGCATCGACGACGACAAGACGGCAAGGAGGAATCAATGCCCAAGCTCGCCATCCGTCCACTGGGAGAGAAGGTACTGGTCAAGCGGCTCGAGGCCGAGGAGCGGACCGCCGGCGGCATCGTGCTGCCCGATACGGCCAAGGAGAAGCCGAAGCGCGGTACGGTCCTTTCAGTGGGCGACGGGAAGCTGCTGGACACCGGCAAGCGCCAGCCGCTCCAGGTCCGCAAGGGCGACCAGGTCCTTTTCAGCAGCTACGCCGGCACCGAACTTAAGGTCGAGGGCGAGGAGGTGCTGATCATGGACGAGAGCGACATTCTCGCGGTCGTGGAATGAGGGCCAGCCTTGCCTGGTCAACGCCGCGACGAACGTGAGCGCCGGCAGCCCGCAGGATAACCCCGCAAGTGCTCTTGCACCACTGAGGAACCAACATGCCCGCCAAGCAGATCGCGTATGACATGGAAGCCCGCGAGGCCATTCGCCGCGGGGTCAAGCAGCTCGCCCAGGCCGTCAAGGTCACGCTCGGCCCGCGCGGCCGGAACGTGGTCATCGAGAAGTCCTTCGGCGCGCCCACCGTCACCAAGGACGGCGTGACCGTCGCCAAGGAGGTCGAGCTCGAGGACGCCTACGAGAACATGGGCGCCCAGATGGTCAAGGAGGTCGCCAGCAAGACCAGCACGGTCGCCGGCGACGGGACCACCACCGCGACCATTTACGCCGAGGCCATCTTCGAGGAGGGCCTCAAGAACCTCGCCGCCGGCGCCAACGGCATGGAACTCCGCCGCGGCATCGAGCTCGCGGTGGAGACCGTCATTGCCGAGCTCAAGAAGATGGCCGTGCCCGTCAAGGGCAAGGAGCAGATCGCCCAGGTCGGCACCTGCGCGGCCAACCAGGACCGCGAGATCGGCGACAACATCGCCGAGGCGATGGACAAGGTCGGCAAGGACGGCGTGATCACGGTCGAGGAGGGCAAGTCGATCGAGACCACCGTCGACCTCGTCGAGGGCATGCAGTTCGACAAGGGCTACATCTCGCCGCACTTCGTCAACAAGCCCGAGTCGATGGAAGTCCACCTCGACAACCCCTACATCCTCATTCACGAGAAGAAGATCGGCTCGGTCAAAGACCTCCTGCCGCTGCTTGAGAAGATCGCCCGCGCCGGCAAGCCCCTGCTGGTCATCGCCGAGGACGTCGACGGCGAGGCCCTGGCCACGCTCGTGCTCAACAAGCTCCGCGGCGTGCTCCAGTGCTGCGCCGTCAAGGCCCCGGGCTTCGGCGACCGCCGCAAGGCCATGCTGGAGGACATCGCCGTCCTCACCGGCGGGACCGCCGTGTTCGAGGATCTGGGTGTGAGCCTGGAGAAGATCGAGCTCAACGAACTGGGGCGCGCCAAGCGCGTGGTGGTCGAGAAAGAGACCTGCACGATCATCGAGGGCGCCGGCGAGACCGCGAAGATCAAGGGCCGCATCGAGGCCATCAAGCGCGAGATCGAGGCCACCACCAGCGACTATGACCGCGAGAAGCTCGAGGAACGGCTGGCGAAGCTCTCCGGCGGCGTGGCTCAGATCAACGTCGGCGCCGCGACCGAGGTCGAGATGAAGGAGAAGAAGGCCCGCGTCGAGGACGCCCTGCACGCCTGCCGGGCGGCCGTCGAGGAGGGCATCCTGCCCGGTGGCGGCGTGGCCGTGCTGCGGGCGCTGCCGGCCCTGGACGCGGCGGAGAAGAAGGCCCGCGGCGATCAGAAGACGGGCGTGGACATCGTCCGCCGGGCCCTCAAGGCCCCCATCCGTCAGCTTGCCGAGAACGCCGGGCTGGACGGCTCGATCGTCTGCCAGAAGGTGCTGGAGTCGAAGGACCAGAACTTCGGGTGGAACGCGCTGACGGACGAGTACGGCGACCTGGTGAAGCTGGGCGTGATCGTGCCGCTGAAGGTGGAGCGTGTCGCGCT
>CAADGM010000262.1 GCA_900696535.1 uncultured Planctomycetota bacterium | reverse complement strand
TTCGGCACGTACGCATCGGCGGGCGGCGACCTGGGCAACCCGGGCGTGTACATCCCCGAGCCCGCGTCCCTCGGCCTGCTCGTCTTGGCGCTCGGCTTCGCGCGTCGGCGTTAGTCGCGCTCGCGTCCTCGCCGCTCCCAAGCCACTCTTGGGGCGCAGGCCGGCACCGAAACAACACGTGGGCGGCCCGCCACTGACTCAGTGGCACGGGCCGCCCACGGCGCTCTTGCCCGTTTCGGTGTTGCCGGCTGGGCAAAGCCGGAACGCGACGCGGCTCCTTCGCCGAACCTTCAGCGCTCATTAACGGCAAGCTAGCGCTAACTTAACGAACAATCCGTACGGTTCCCGCGCGGTATCGAGTGCGCGGTCTGCTCTCGTTGTACGCAGGGCCGTGGTGGTGCCGAAGGGTCCCTGTCTCGGTCCGAACGGGAGTGATGCGGATGAGGATGAATAAGAAACCTCGCGGGTTCACGCTGATTGAGCTTCTCGTCGTCGTCGCGATCATTGCGATCTTGATCTCGATCCTCCTGCCGTCGCTCAACAGGGCTCGCGAGCAGGCCCGCACCGTCCAGTGCGGCGCGAACCTTAAGAGCTTTGGTGCCGGCTTTCACGCGTACGCCGTGGAGAACCGCGACGCGCTGTGCAGCGGCTCGTTTGATCCCGAGGTCACGAACGGCCGCGACGGGCCGGTGGACAAGATCGGCTGGGTGGCCGACCTCGTGAACCGCGAGCTGGCGTACCCCGGCAAGATGCTGTGCCCCAGCAACGAGGGCCGTGTCAACCAGAAGCTCGCCCAGGGCGCCAGTGGCATGTTCGGCAAGACCTTCCCGAACGGCGACAGCTACGCCACCTGGGCGCTCATCGACGACCGCATTCAGCGGGGCTACAACACCAATTACACCCAGTCGTGGTACATGGCCCGCACGCAGTTTCGCGACGAGCCCGACGCGCTGGCCAGCCTCAACGTCAAGCGACTCAAGAACACACTCGGTCCCCTCCGGCTTTCGCAGATGACCAAGGCGAACCCGGGGACGGTCGTCTTGCTCGGCGATGGCGGGCTGTCGGGCGACGGCGCCGGTGGTGAGGTGTATCGCGGTGCGATCAGCGGCCTTTCCCGCCGCACCATCAAGTCGCTGACCGACGGCCCCTTCGACGGCCCGTTCGGCCCCCAGCAGTTCAAAGACTTCGGCCCGGCCCACGGCTTCGGCCCGCCGGTGCACGCCGGCGAGAAGCGTACCGAGCGCATCCGGGCGAACATGCTGTTCGCCGACGGGCGCGTCGCGCCGTTCATCGACCGCGTGCGGAACGCTGAGTTTGCCCTCGTGCAACTGGACGACGGCTCGTACTTGCAGGAAGACCTCGACCCGGAGGTCTTCGACGGCCTGATCACGCTCGGCCGCCGATCCCTCAACAACTTTGCCATCGAGTAACGCGCGACGCCCGGCCGAGCCGGCGTAACCGAGGAGGAGAAGAACGTGACACTGCGCTTGACCCTGGGCTTCGTCCTGGCCGCCGTCGTGTGCGGCCCGGCCACCGCCACCGTCTTCATCAACGAGGTGTTCATCAACCCTCCCGGGTCACTTGATGACACACGCGAGTTCATCGAGCTGTTCGGCACGCCGGGCAAGAAGCTGGACGGCTACGCGATCGCGCTGGCCAACGGCACGCAGCAGAAGTACTACCCGCTTGGCTCTATCCCGCCGGCCCCGAACCCGCCGCCCGAGATCGACGAGCTCTTCAGCCTGGACGGGCTTGCCCTGGGCGCCAACGGCATCCTGGTGATCGGCATTGGCGTGCAGTCCAACTACTCCACGCTCCTGGCCGACAGCAATTTTCAGCGTTGGAACACGATCTACAACGGCGGGCTCGACACGCCTGGGAACCTTCAGAACGACGGCAGCAACACGGTGCTGCTCATCCGCCAGCGGCCCGGACGCACGCAGTCCGATCCGCTGAATCCCGCCGGGCTGCGCTGGGGCAAGGACATCCCGATTGACGCCCAGCTCTTCACGCCGGTTGTCGACCCGCAGTCCGGTCAGAACGTCGATCAGTTCGGTGACGGGGAGATCGACTCCGGCGAGCCCCGCGGCTACGGAGGCAACACGCTTGACCTCCTCGGTGCGACCACGCCGAGTGTGCTTTTCGACGACCTCGAGATCGTGGACGAGGTCAGCTACGAGCATGACCGCGGCTGGGAGTACGACTTCGACCGCCGCCGCGTCGATACGGGCAGTCTCAATCCAGCCCTGCCGCCGCGACGTGTGCACGCGCTCGACGACCCGCAGGGCTTCAACCCGGACGTCCTGACCCGCGTTGACTACCGCACGAAGGGCCCGGGCTGGCCGCCGGCGACCGGCGGCGTTGGCGAGCTGCCGAACGGGAACAACTGGCAGGACACGGCCACGGAGCAGTGGATTCGGGGCGAGAACGTGCAAGCGGCAAGCGGCGGGCAGGGCTTGTCGCCGTTCTTCTTTTACAGCATCGTTGCCTACAGCGACCCGAACAATCCGGGTGTGCAGCCGTACGAGACCAACGTGCCGACGTGGCTCGCGGACGGCGTAGCCCCCGACTTCGACTTCACCACCGCGAACACCTACCAGATCATGGCCGGCCGCGTGAACCCGCTGGCGGTGCCGTTCATACCCGGCGACGTCGACCGCGACGGCGATTGCGACGCGGAGGACATCGACATCATCCGCAGCGTCTTCGGCCGGCCGGACGTGGAGCGCGACGGATCGAACAAGATCGTCTACCAGTGGGTCCACGCCAACGCCGACCCGAATTCGCCGCTCAGCGCCGCTGATCCCGCCACGCAGATCAGGCCATGGGACGTCAACGCGACGGGTGACAACGGCATCGAGCCCAGCGACCTCCAGTGGACGCTCAACTTCCAGGGCAACACCAACGGCCGAATCATCGGTCGTCGCTACGACAGTACGACGCCGTCGGCCACGGGTGTCGTCCTCGCCCCGAACACGGGTGTGAACTGCACGGTGACCGCGCAGCCCAGCGCAACCAGCGCCGAGGTGGGCCAGATCATTCAGGTCGAGGTCCGTGGGCAGGTCACCGGCGGCGCGAACCTCGGCATCGGCCTGGAAAACGGCATCATGCAGTTCATCCACGACCTGGCGCTCACCTCGCCCGGCGTGTTCCGCGTTGTCCAGATCACGCCGGTCGGCGGCTTCCAGAGCACGAACGCGGACGAGCAGTTCCAGGCGCCGCTCGGAGTCGCCGGCGACCTCGGCGTGCGAAACGTCAATGGCTTCACGACCAGCTTCACAGTCGGGTTGACGGGCCCCGCGCCGCTCTACACCGTGTCTTTGCTCGCGGTCGGCGAGGGCTCGACCACGCTGACCCTCGGACCCGCTCAGATGCCGCGCATCCTCGCCAGCACGCCGCGCGGGCTAAAGGTCGGCCACACCGCGAGCAACGGCGACCCGGCGACCGCGACCTACCCGGCCGGCATCGTGCTGAGTGCGACGGCGCCGTCGCTGTGCCCCGGCGATGTGAACTGCTCCGGGGCTGTCGACTTCGACGACATCGACCTGTTCGTCGAGGCGCTCGGCTATCCGGGCGGCGCCGGCTGGCCGTACCCGGACTGCCCGTGGCTGAGCGCCGACTGCGACGGCAACGGGAACGTCGACTTCGACGACATCGATCCGTTCGTCGCGCTCATTGGCACGGCCTGTCCGTGAGCCAGTGCAAGCCTGACTGAGGGCGTTGACGCCGGTCGACCCCCGCGCTTGATCGCACGGCGCGCCGTGCCGACCCGTGGGCCGGCGCGCGTTGGCAATGCTGTTGTCGCCGTTTGGACAACAGGCCATCTGCATATGACCTACCGCCAAACCCTGACTACGGTCTGCTCCCGCGCGCGGCGCGCGAGCAGGCAACGCTTCCTTGCCCGACCGGGATTTTGATTGACCCGCTCGCTGACGTGCCTGTAGCATCGATTCGCCGAAGCACTTCTGGGCTTTCGCTGGCTCGAACTCGCCAAGGAGCGAATCATGCATGCCGCGAGCCGTTCCCGTGTGTCCTGCGCGCCCAGCTCGACAAGAAGCGGTCCCGGCTTCGCAGCGCGACGCTTCGCGATCACGGCCGCGCTGCTTTGCGGTGCGGTCGCGAGCGCCGAGTTACACGTGTATCCCTTCCCGGACCTGGCGCTGCCGCCGGAGTTGCCCGGCGTCAACCTGAGCATCCAGGGGTTTGGAAGCAGCGCGCCGTACCGCGGCTTCGCCATCATGGGAAGCTGGCGCGAGCACACCGGCGACGCTTCCTCGCGAGAGTTCCGCGCGCGACTGAACGGAGGCACCGAGCGAACCGTCGGCGGGTGGGCGACCGCGCAGGACTTCGAGCTGCCGCCCTTCGGTCCGACCTGGAACAACAACGCGCCGCCACAGGGCGTGACGTCCGACACGCTGGTTACCGGTGCTCCGCAGGACCAGCTCCATGTGCTCCAGCTCCGGCAGTTCCTGATTGGGACGAGCGCACGGCTGGAGCGTGGCCGGCTCGCGCTGCTGACCGATGCGCAGCCCCCACAGGGCGGCACGTTGCCGGTCGGCGCGCCGACCTTCCGTCGGGCGGCGACACTTACGACCCTTGCCGGCACACCCACGTCGGAGTACCGCTACGTCGCACTGCCGATCAACGTAGCCAGCGACGGTCTGTATCTGATTGGGGCGATGTATGGACCGAGCGCCACCGGCGGTGCAAGCTGGGATGGGTTCCTGCATCTCTACGACGGCGTCTTCAACCCGGCGAACGCGCTGGCCAACCTGGTCGGACTCGATGATGACGGGAGCACCGGTCTCAACGCGTCGGCGATCTGGATCGAGCTGCGCAGCGGCGTGAGCTACACGCTGGTGGTCACGACCTTCTCCAGCGGCGCGACCAGCCCGGCCCAGGTTGGCGACTTCACGTTCTACCTCGCCGGCGGCGCCTACCCGCCGGGTGCGTGCTGCCTGCCCGGCGGCGTGTGCGTCATCAGCGCCCACGGGGCGGAGTGCGCGTCACTGGGTGGAATCTGGCAGGGGCGCGAGACGCAGTGCGCCGACGTGCCCTGCCCCAGCGGGTTCGGCGCGTGCTGCCTGAGTGCCGCAGTTTGTGTCGAGATGGATGGCTTTCAATGCGCTCAGCAGGGGAACTACTTCAAGGGAAGCGGGACGCTGTGCAGCGGCGACCCCGCACACATCCAGCTCTCGGAGGGCATGGGCGTCGCCTTCCGGCGGCTGGATTTCACCTTCCAGCTTGCGCCGCAGCCCAACTCGAGCACCGGCCTGATGAGCGTGAACTTCGCCGCGCTGGCTGCGGCGACCGGCCTCCAGACGGGCTTTGTCAATGTCTACTCGGCCCAGGGCTGGGTCGTCCGCAATACGCTCTTCGACGTGACGACCGGTGACGAGGGAACGAGCACGCTCTTCGACATCGGTCCGTACTCGGGCAGCGGCACGCTCAATGCGTATGTGACGGCCGGGGCACAGCCGAGCTTCTGCTTCAGCGGGCCACTTACCGCGAGGCTCTCGTTCGTCGCGCCGCCGCTCCCGTGGAACGCTGAGGGTGGAGGGGCTCCGCGGACGGGCGTGCCCAGGCCGCCGGATGTATCGCCCGTGGAGTTCGAGAACGTCGGCCCCGGGTTGGGCCCCCGCTTCGGATACCGCGTTCGTCAGAAGATTAATTTCGAGACCACGCCGAACATCCACCAGGACCAGAATCAATGCGCGCCGGCGTCGGTGGCCAACAGCCTGGGCTGGCTTGGTGACACGTACGGCGTGGCCATTCCGGATGCGCACACGGAGGGCATTCGCGACGGCTCGCTCGTCGGCGAACTGGACAAGAAGATGAACCGCCCCGCGCACGGGGGCGTCGGTTCCGCGGTCGAGTTTCTCAACGGCAAGCTCGACTACATCGACTCCGAGCGGCTCGCGGATCAGCTTCACATCAAGCACAAGCAGGCTCCCGGGGTCGACTGGATCGACGGCGATCGCTCGGTCGGCGACGCTACCAGCCACGTAAACACGGATCCCAACGTGTCGCTGTGGGAGTGGATCGCGGGCGAGATCGAGGCCGGGGAGGACGTCGAAGTCCGCATCGGTTGGTTTGATCCCAACGACCCTGAAGTCACCGGAGGCCACTACATGCGGATCACCGGCTGCGGCAAGCTATTCGGAATCCCCTATCTCGAGTGGATCCACGATGCCGCGCAGGGTTTCGACCCGAACGACCCGACGAAGGTGGACAAGACCAACGGCGGGACGTCGCCGGAGACTGGGGGGCACGGCAGCTCGTTCGTCATTGACAACATCATCCTGTGCTTTATTGCCGGCGCGACGGACAGCGCGACGATCGACTATGCGGTCTCCGAGTCTCCGATCTACCCCGCGACGACGGTTTTGAACAATCTCGGTCCGCGCTGGGCGAAGTCGGCTGGCCCGCTTACGCCCATGCACTTTGTCAGTCGCTCGCGCCAGTACACAGCGACGCGCTATCGCGCCAGTCAGGGATTTGTCGAGAGCGGCACGCTCGCGAACCTCTACGACGCGCCGGCCTGGATCGACAACACGCACCTCCAGATCGACAACGTCGCGGTGTCCACGCACGTGAAGGAAGTGCACCTCAACCTCGTGTTCACCGCCACCCAGTTCGGCATCCCCGGGGTGTCGATTGTCACCGCGTCGGGCCAGTCGCCGATCTACACCAAGTTCCAGTGGAGCGACAACCGCACGAACCTGCTGGTCTCGTTCCTGCTGCCCGATCAGCCGGAGTGGGAGCAGCTCGTCTTTGCCAATGCGAACATCCGCAACTTCGTCGGCCTCAAGCGGATGGGCATCGCCAGCTACTGCCAGCGCCGCCCGGACGCCAACAATAACGGCATTGACGACCGCGTCGAGATTCTCCAGAACCCGTCCCTGGACCAGAACCAGGACGGCATCATCGACGAGATTCACCTCAGTGACTGCAACTTCAATGGCACCCCCGACTACGTCGACGTCGCCATCGGCATCGAGGCCGACTGCGACGAGAACGGCCGCCCGGACAGTTGCGACCTGCTCGTGGACGCGGACGTCGACTGCAACGGCAACGGCTGGCTCGACTCCTGCGAGACCAATGCGCTGCCCGCCACGGACCTCAACGGCAACCGGATTCCCGACTCGTGCGAGGGCCCGGCGCTGTGCCCCGGCGATGTGAACTGCTCCGGGGCTGTCGACTTCGACGACATCGACCTGTTCGTCGAGGCGCTCGGCTATCCGGGCGGCGCCGGCTGGCCGTACCCGGACTGCCCGTGGCTGAACGCCGACTGCGACGGCAACGCGAACGTCGACTTCGACGACATCGATCCGTTCGTCGCGCTCATTGGCACCGCCTGTCCGTAACGCGCAGCAGGGTCGACGCGGGCGGTCGCCCCCGCGACCAGGCGGCGCCGGCACAGGCCGACGTGGGCCGCGGCCGCCCGACGTGACAACCCGCCAACGCGCGGTAGCATGGCGGATATGAACCCGCTCGCTCCGCTCGTCGGCGTGATCATGGGCAGCAAGTCCGACTGGGACACGATGCGGCATGCCGCCGCGACGCTCGCCGAGTTCGGCGTGCCGCACGAATGCCGCGTCGTCTCGGCCCATCGTACGCCCGACGCGCTGGCTGAATACGCGCGCTCCGCCGCCGACCGCGGCCTCGAGGTGATCATCGCGGGTGCCGGCGGGGCGGCGCACCTGCCCGGCATGGCGGCGGCGTACTCGACGCTGCCGGTGCTGGGCGTGCCGGTGCAGAGCAAGGCCCTGTCCGGGCTCGACTCGCTGCTCTCCATCGTGCAGATGCCGGCGGGGATCCCGGTCGGGACGATGGCGATCGGGGAGGCAGGGGCCCGCAATGCTGCCCTCTTCGCCGTCGCGATCCTCGCCAACCGGCGGCCCGAGTTGCGGTCCAGGCTGGAGGCCTACCGCAAGCAACGAGCCGAGCAGGTCGCCCGCGATGTGCTGCCCGAGTAGACGCGATGCACGCCCCGCGCAGAGCCGATCCCTCCTTCCCCAACGCCGATCCCGCTTGCCCCGATCTCGATCCTCTCACCCTCCTCCCTCTCAGGGAGGGGGCAGGGAGAGGGTTAGAGTCCGCCGACGAGAACCGGACCCACGGCGCCCTCTGGCGTGAGCGACCAGGTTCTGGCGCGGCTTACGGTCTCGCGCCGTGCGCTCGCGCGTCGGCCCTGCCGGAGAGCCCGGCATGACGCGGCCTATCCTGCCCGGCGCGACGATCGGCGTGCTCGGCGGCGGGCAGCTTGGGCGCATGTTCGCGCTGGCCGCCCGTCGGCTTGGCTATCGCGTGCACGTCCTCTCCAGCGAGCCGGATTCGCCCGCCGGTC
>CAADGM010000261.1 GCA_900696535.1 uncultured Planctomycetota bacterium | reverse complement strand
CTCATCCGGTACGTCGACGGCTATGGGTTCAAGCGGGTGGACAAGATCGCCCGCGCCATGGGCTCGCCCAAAGACCACGCCGGGCGAATCGCGGCCGGCCTGCTGTACGTCGTCGGTGAGGAGATCGCCGGCGGCCACACCTGGATCAACGGCGCCGACCTGATCGACAAGGGCAACGAGCTGCTCCTGCTCGACACGCTCGACAGCCGCGACGTGATCCGCGGCGCGGGCGAGCGCCTGCTGCAGGATGGGGCGCTCGTGGCGGAAGGCAATGCGGTGGCGCTGCCAGCGATGCTCGAGGCGGAGCGGCTGATCCAACGCACGTTCGCGACGCATGCGTGGATGGACCGCCCGCTCGGACACCGCGGACTGACCGAGCGGCTCAATTCCCGCCAGGTCGACGCCCTGCATACGGCGCTGCGGTGCACGATTGCGCTGATCTCGGGGGCCGCGGGCACGGGAAAGACGTTCGTCCTGGCCCGAATCGCGCGGGCGTTTCGCGATGCGGGGCTGCGGGTCGCCCTATGCTCACCGACGGGCAAGGCCGCCAAACGGATCGAGGAGACGCTGCGCGCCCAGGGTCTCGACCTCGAGGCGCGGACCATTCACCGCCTGCTGGGCTATGACGGTCAGAAATTCCGCCGGCCGAGCGTGTCGGAGCCGTTCTACTTCAGCGACGACCCCGACGTGGAACCCGACCCACCGTACGACGCCGTCGTTGTCGACGAAGTGTCGATGGTCGATGTGCCGCTGATGGCAGCGCTGCTGGCGCGGATCGATTTCCAGCGCACGCGGCTGGTGCTGGTCGGCGATCACAATCAGCTTCCGCCCGTCGGCCCCGGCAACGTCCTGCGCGACCTGATTGCCCACCGACTCGTGCCCACCGTAGTGCTCGAGACCGTCGAACGTCAGGCTGGCATCCTGAAAACCAACAGCACGGCGGTGCTCACGGGCGTGGTGTCACCGACCGCCGTCAATGACCCCGCCTGGACGGTCGTGGATGCCTTCCAGGACGCGCTGCCGATCCAAACCTACCTGCGCGATCTGGTGCTCAAGATGCTGCCGCAGCGCCTGGGGCTCGATCCGGTGCGCGACATCCAGATCATCACCCCGACGCACCTGGGCGCACTCGGCACTAAGGCGCTTAACCAGATGCTGCGGCATCTGCTGCATGGTGACCCCGGCCGGAAGTTCGCCGTCGGCGACAAGGTCATCCAGACGGCCAACGACTACGAGCTGGGCGTCATGAACGGCACGCAGGGCCGCGTGCTGGCGTACGAACCTGGCGCCGAGGGCGGCTATCGGGTCGTGTTCGACGGCGTCGGCGAGCGGCGCATTCACGGCGAGGACGTGCAACGCGTGCAGCTCGCCTACGCCCTGACGGCCCACAAGGCGCAGGGCAGCGAATTCCCTTGCGCGGTCGTGCTGTGTCACCGCGCGCACTTCTTCGCAGATCGCAACTGGCTGTACACCGCGGTGACGCGCGCCGCGCGCTACTGCGTGCTGCTGGGCGATCGCTGGGGGCTGCGCAACGCGGCGCGGAAGAACCACGTCATCAGCCGGCGGACATTCCTGGATCGTTGGGCCCGATCAGAGGTGAGCGCGATCACCGCGGAGGTGGCCTGTGCCGGATGATCCGCGCACGTTCGACGCCCAGCGACTGATTGCGGCGGTGCCGGCCTGCCTGCGGCAACGCGCCCAGTGGGTGGCATGGACCTACGTGCTGCGCGACGGGCAGAAGACCAAGTGCCCGGTGAGTCCGACGCGGGGCGGGAAGGCCTCGTCCATCAACCCGGCGACTTGGGGCACGTTTGAGCAAGCGCTGGCGGCCTGCCAGAACTGCACGGACCTGGTCGGCGTGGGCTTCGTGTTCACGCCCGATGATCCATACGCTGGCATCGATCTGGACGACTGCATCGACAGCAGCGGGCAGATCAAGCCGTGGGCGCTGGCGTTCCTGACGCAACTCGACAGCTACAGCGAGCTCAGCCCGTCCGGCACGGGCGTGAAGGTGTTCGTCCAGGCGCGGAAGGCCGGCTCGAAGTGCCGCAAGCCCTACGCCGACGGCCAGGTCGAGATGTACGACCGCGGGCGGTTTTTCACGGTCACGGGGGCGCGGCTGCCGGAGTACGCGGCGGACGTCCTGCCGCGGCAGGTGGCATTTGATGCGGTGTACGCCGCCGTGATCGGCGCCGAGCCGCAGCCCGCGCCCGCGCCCGCCCCTGCGCCGCAAACACCGGCTGCGGTAACCCCCGTGGCTGCGCCGCCCCCGCTGTCGAGCACCCCCACCGTAATCGATGACGACGAGATCCTGCGCCTGGCTGGCAAGAGCCGCAAATCCGGCGAGAAGTTCAAGGCCCTGTGGGCTGGCCGCTGGAACGACCATTTCAACTCGCGCAGTGAGGCGGATTCGTCCGTCGCGTTCACGCTCGCGTTCTACACGAAAGACCCCGCGCAGATTGATCGCCTCTTCCGCCGCTCGGGCTTGATGCGCGACAAGTGGGACGAGCAGCACGGTGAGCAGACCTACGGCCAGATGACGATCGCCAAGGCGCTGGCGACGGTCACCGGGCAATACCAGCCGCGCAAGTCGTCCAAGAATGCGGGCGCGCCGGCATCGCGGTCACCGCCGACACCGCCAGCTGCCTCAGGTCGGCCGCAGATCCAAGGCAACGAGCGCCAGCTGCGCGACATCCGCAGCGACGCGCTGGCCGCGCTGCAGGCGGCCAATCAGCCGCCGCGGCTGTTCCAGCGCGCGGGCGGGATCGCACGCATTGCCTTCGTGCAGCAGGAGCACGCCACAATTCTGCCGCGCGTCCAGCAGCTGGACCCCGATGCCTTGCGCGGCGAGCTGACCAACGTGGCCGATTGGTTCACGCTCAAGCATGGCAAACAGGGCGACTACGTCACCTCCGACCTGCCACCGCTGTCGATCGCGCGCGACATCCTGTCACAACCCAGCCTGGATTTGCCGCCACTGTACGGCGTGGTGACATGCCCGACCTTTGCAGCCGACGGAAGCCCGGTAGTCGCGGACGGCTACCACGCGACCAGCGGCCTGTGGCACCATCGCACGTTGACGGATTTGGCGTCGGTTTCTGAGGCGCCGGACGCGGCCGCCATTGCGGCGGCGCGCAGCGCCTTGCTCGACATCCTGGCCGACTTCCCCTTCGCCGACGATGCCAGTCGCGCGAATGCTGTCGCCCTGATACTGCTACCCTTCGTGCGGCCTCTGATTTCCGGGCCGACGCCACTGCACGCCGTGGACGCCCCTTCGCCGGCCACGGGCAAGGACCTGCTCGTGAAGTCGGCGCTGCTGCTCGCCCTCGGCCAGGAAGTTGGCGCGACCACCGCGGCGAAGGACCCGGACGAGTGGCGCAAGAAGATCACGTCGGCGCTGCTGGCCGACAGCCCCGCCATCTTGTGGGGCAACGTCGTCCAGCGCCTGGACAGCGAGCATCTGGCGGCGGCGCTTACCGACACCCTTTGGCGCGATCGCCAGCTCGGCCACACGCGGGAGCTGCTGCTGCCCAACCGCGCCGTCTGGGCAACGACGGGCAACAACCTGGCGTTCAGTCGCGAACTGGCCCGGCGCGTGGTGTGGATTCGGCTGGATGCCCGCATGGAGACTCCGGAGTCCCGCAGCGGATTCCGGCATCCCAACCTCCTCGCCTACGTGCGGGCGCAGCGCACGCAGCTCGTGCATGCAGCGCTGACACTCGTTCGTGCGTGGCTGGCAGCCGGCCGACCTTCGGGCACACAGGTGATGGGGAGCTTTGAGCAGTACGTTGCGGTGATGGGCGGCATTCTCGGTGTGGCCGGCATCCCCGGCTTCCTGGCCAACGCCGATGAACTCCGCCGACGGTCGGATGTCGAAACCGCCGATTGGCGCGCGTTCGTGCTCGCCTGGTGGCAGCGCTGGCGTGAGGCGCGCGTCGGCGTGAGCGACCTGGCCACGCTGCTGTGGGAGGACGGTGGGAAGCGCACCGACCTGCTGACGACGCAGGTATCGGCGCCGACGGAACGGGGTGCACTGACGCAGTTGGGCATGCGCCTGTCGCGCAAACGCGATTGTGTGGTCGCCGGCTATCGAATCTGCCCGGCGGAGCCGGACAACAGCGGGCGGCTGCAGTACTGCCTCGTCGCTGCCGAGTGCATACCTTTTCCGCCCGATGGCCAAGGTATGCCCAAGGTATGCACCGAGGTATGCAAGGTTAACCCGAGCAATGACGGCGGGTTGCAGAAATCGGCAGACCTTTGCATACCTTTTCCCGACCCCCCGCACATGTGTACAGGCGCGCATGCGCGCCACGCGCACGCGCATTCTGATTGCACGGGGGTACCGGGAAAAAGGTATGCCGAGGTATGCCAAACGGCGCAACCTCAGACGGACACACAAGATAAGCCGGCAGACCTTCCGGCATACCTTATGCATACCTTACCCGTTGAGCCAAAAAGGTATGCCGACAACGTGGCCGGGCAGAATGGCGTCGCGTGGTACGCGGGCAACGGCGATAGCCAGCCCAAAGCCGTTCTGGAGCTGGCGCGCTGCCGTGACGGGTGGACGCCGCGGGACTGGTACAACCGATTGCTGCAGCTCGCCGAGCGCTGCGCGGACCTGAATCCCGAGCGAGCTGCCGACCTGCGCAGCGCCGCAGCGCTCATGACGTCCGGGGAGGGCCGCCATGCACCATGAACGCGGTGCGGCGCTCGTCGCGGCAATGCGAAAGGAGTGGGTCGGTGGATATCCGCACGATCGAACCTGCGCCATTGGCGCTGCAGGCGTACCGCCTTCTGGCGGCTGGGGACGACCTCGCGGCGGTCCGCAGGGCGCTCAGCATCACCTGCTCGGTCCAACGGCTGCGCTGTCTCATCCTCGACGGCGCGCGAAGCGAGGAGTTCGTGAAGGCGGTCGCAGCCGACACGCCGATCGAACTCGCCTCGGCCGTGCAGCGACTGCTCACGTCATGGCCTGCGGTCGATACGGACGAGCACGTCCAATTCCGGCGTCTGCGCCGCGCGCTGGTCGCTGTGGATCAGCTACGCAACTGCTTCACTGCCGGGCTCTCGGCCGAGGATTCCTGAGCCAAGTGCGCGAGCTCACGCTGCGCGGAATCACGCGGCGAACGGAGCGAGAGCGGTTCCTCCCCCGCCTCGGCGGCCGGATGGGTCCGCGGAACGAGGCACGGAGCGCAACAGAGTTTGTTTCGTCCATCCAGGCGCCCGGGGGGCGCCAACGGGGCCGCCGTGGGCGACGCGGGGGCGTCCGGTCGTACGTTCCTACCACCGCGGCCGCCCGCTACGCCCCGGGGCCAAACGGGGCCGCGTGGGGCCGCCCGGGCGGCGGAGGTTTCGCCCGCAACGCAAGACAAGGAGGTCTGAACGATGCTGAACGTTGAACTGCGGCCGCTGGCCGAGATCAAACCCTACGACAAGAACCCGCGCGACAACGATGCGGCTGTGGACGCCGTGGCGGAGTCGATTCGGCGGTTCGGATTCCGCCAGCCGATCGTGGTCGACGCGGACGGCGTCATCGTCTGTGGGCACACGCGCTGGAAGGCGGCGCAGAAGCTCGGGCTCGAGCAGGTTCCCGTGCATGTCGCGCGCGATCTCACGCCCGAGCAGATTCGCGCGTACCGCATCGCCGATAACAAAACCGCCGAGCTGGCCGAGTGGAACCTGGACCTGCTGCCGATCGAGTTGGCCGAACTGCAGGGTGCCGGCCTCGACTGGTCGCTGCTTGGGTTCGACGCAGACGAGCTCGCGCAGCTGCTCGACCCGGGCGTAAAAGACGGCCTGACCGATCCGGATGACATTCCGGAGCCGCCGGACGAAGCGATCACGCAGTCCGGCGACCTGTGGCTGCTCGGTGATCACCGTCTGCTTTGCGGTGACAGCGGCGCGCCCGGGGATGTGGACCGGCTGCTCGCCGGTCAACCCATTCACTTGGTCAACACCGATCCGCCGTACAACGTGAAGGTCGAGCCGCGCAGCAACAACGCGATCGCGGCGGGCCTGTCGT
>CAADGM010000260.1 GCA_900696535.1 uncultured Planctomycetota bacterium | reverse complement strand
CGCGGCTGCTGCCGGGGCCGGGCGTGACGATCGAAGCGAGATGGACCACGACCTCGCAGCCGCGCATCGCCTGCGCGAGCCCGGGCGAGCGCACGTCGGCGATCAGGTAGTGCACGCCGGGCACGCGCCGCCCCGGCGGGCATTCGCGCACGTCGCTCGCGAGCACGCCGATGCCGGCAGCGGCGAGCGCGGCCACCAGCTGGCTGCCCAGGTAGCCGCTGGCGCCGGTGACGAAGACGCGCGCCGCGTTCACCTGGCGGGCACCGGCGGCGGCCTGCGGCGCCACCAGGTCGCGAGCGCCAGGCCGGTGAGGACGTGCCAGATGCCCCACCAGGCCGCGACGATCGCCATGCCGCCCATGCCGCCGAAGAAATTGAAGACGAGGATCAGGCCGAAGCCGGAGTTCTGGATGCCCACCTCGATCGAGGTGGCACGGCAGTCGGCCTCCGACAGGCGGGCGAGGCGGCCGATCCAGTAACCGACCAGCAGGCCGAGGCCGTTCATCAGGAACACCACCAGCACGACGCGGCCGACGTAGTCGATGAAGTAGGCCCAGTTGCCGGCGAGCGCGCCGACGACGAACACCCCGAAGAACAGCAGCGAGAGGATCTTGGCCGGTCGCTGCGCGCGCGCGGCCGCCTTCGGAAACCAGTGCGCCACGCCCATGCCGAGCGCAGCCGGGATGCCGAGCAGGAACACGATCGTGACCAGCACGTCGAGCGGGTTCAGGTTCACCGACGTGAGGATTCGCGCGGTGTCCGGGTTGAGGCTGCCCCAGACCGTCAGGTTCAACGGCGTGAAGACCAGCGACGCGAGCGTCGAGATCGAGGTCATCGTGATCGACAGCGCGGTGTTGCCGCGCGCGAAATGGGTGAGGAAGTTCGAGATGTTGCCCCCGGGGCACGCGGCTACCAGGATCAGGCCGAGCGCGATGCTCGGTGCCGGCTTCAGCACCATGCCGATCGCCCAGCCCACGGCCGGCAGCAGCAGGAACTGCCCGAGCATGCCGATCAGCGTCGCGCGCGGCGCGGCGGCGACGCCCCTGAAATCGGACACCCGCATGTCGAGCGCAACCCCGAAGAGCACCAGCGCGAGGATGACGTTGAGAACGCCCAGCGCTTCCGGGCTGAAGTTCAGCCGGACGAGGTCGATTTCGCTCATCGATCGCGGCTCAGCGGCCCCTGGGCTCTTCGTGCATCTTCTTGAAGTGGATCAGGCCCGGGGCCCACATGTGCCTGACCGGGTCGACGTCGACGTGCACGACTGCGCACTTGCCCGACGCGATCGCGCGCTCGAGCGCCGCGCGCAGCTGCCGCGGGTCGGCGACGCGCTCGCCGTGCGCACCCATCGCCTGGGCCATGCGGTCGAATTCGATCTCGCCGAGGTCGGCCTTGATCGTCTCGTCGGGGCCGAGCGACTTCACGATCATCGTCTTGAGCGGCTTGAGCATGAACTGCTGGTTCATCTTGACCATGCCCCACTGCCGGTCGCACAGCACGAGATAGACCACCGGCAGCCGGTTGCGCACTGCGGTCTCGATCTCCTGCGGGTGAAAGCCCATCGCGCCGTCGCCGATGATGCAGCACACCGGGCGCCCCGGGCGCGCCGCCGCGGCGCCGAGCGCCTGCGCGACGCCGGCCCCGAGCATGCCGAACTTGAAGGTCGACAGCAGCGTGTTCGGCTGCCTCGCCTGCCAGTGAAACATCGTCCAGACCGCCGCGTTGCCGCCGTCGGCCACCAGCACCGTGTCGTCGGGAAACACTTCGCGGCATGTGTGCGCCACGTGCGCCGGGTTCATCGGCACCGAGAAGTCGGCGAGCGCCTTGTCCCAGCGCGCGCGGTCTTCGCGCATCGCCCTGGCGTAGCGCTCGATGCGCGCGCGCCGCTCGTCGAGCCGGATCTCGTCGCGCCGGCGTTCGAGCTCGGCGGCCAGCTGCTCGAGGAACGAGCGCGCGTCGGCGGCGATCGCCAGGTCGACCGGCCGGTTCATGCCGAGCGCCTCGCCGTCCACGTCGACCTGGATCGTCTTCTGGGCGGCCGCATCGCGCCAGTAGGGGGGCTTGCCCCACCAGTCGGTCTCGCCGACGCGCGAGCCGAGGATCAGCATCGCGTCGGCTTCGTTGCGCAGCTTGTGGTTGAGCTCGATGTGCACCATCGGGATCGCCAACGGCGACGACTCGGGCAGCGCGCCGCGGGCTGCCCAGCTGGTCGTGACCGGCGCATGCAGCGCCTCGGCCACGCGCCGCAGGGCGTCGTACGCCGCCGCGTGGACGACGCCGCTGCCCGCGTGGATTGCCGGCGCATCGGCCTGCGCCAGCCACTGCGCCGCGACCGCGACCAGCCCGGGCGCGGCCGGCAGCGGGTCGATGCGCCGGTAGCGGTGCGGCTCCTGCGGCGGCCCGCCGGCATCCTTGAACTTGCCGTTCATGATGCTCTCGGGCACGTCGACGTGGACCACGCCGGGGCGGCCCTCCCAGCTGCGGCGCAGCGCCCTGCGCACGATCTCGCCGATGCGTTCGAACGCGGGCACCGCGATGCTCGACTTGGCGATGCGCGCGATCACGCCGGTCTGGTCGAAGTTCTGGTAGGCGCCGGGCCGCTCGGCGCCGGCGATGCCGATGCGCCGCGCGCTGGTGATCGCGAGCACCCGGTTGCCCTCGGCCTGCTCGACCACAAGCCCCGGCAGCAGGTTGGCAACGCCTGGCCCGTTGCTGGCCATGCACACGCCCAGCCGGCCGGTGAGCCGCGCGTAGGCACCCGCCATGTGCGCGGCGCTGGTCTCGTGGCGCGGCGTGACGATCTCGATGCCCAGCCGGTGCAGCGCCGAGTAGAAGCCGAAGTAGGTGCCGTCGATGATGCCGAAGACTTTCTCGACTCCTTCCTTCTGGAGCATGCGCGCGATCAGTTCACCGCCGCTGATTTCCGACATCGTGTCTCCCGGATGAGCAGCTCTCAATCGATCACGAGTTCGCGGCGCACGCAGCGCACGTCGATCTCGAATTCGAGGCCTTCGATCGGTGGGCGGCACACGTGCCAGTCGATGCCGAGCCGGGCCAGGTCGCGCGGCACGAACTGGCCGGCCACCAGTGCGCCGATCTCGTGCGCGGTGTAGACCTGCACTGCGGTCACCATGCTCCAGTCGCCGCCGAGCGCGGCGGTGTTGCGCTGCAGGCCGTCGAGCACGAAGGCCGCCTTGCGCGCCAGGCCGGCGCGCGAGGTGTCGCGGTACGCGACGATGCCTTCCGGAAACGCCGCGGCCTGCTCCCACTCGGCGTAGCCGGCGATCACGAAGCTGCGCGGACCGGGCGCGTCGGCCGCGTGGTCGGAGGTGGTGAGCAGGCCGGTCTGGGCCGCGCCTACGGGCACCGTGTAGCTGAACGCGTGAAAGACCGGTTGCGCCGGTGCATCGTGCACCGGGCAGACGTTGCTGCGCGCCACCGGGTTGCGCCCGTTGCGGAACAGGCCCCAGCTTTCGAGCACCTCGACCCAGCCGGCGTTGAAGTCGCCGAAGCCCGCCAGCCCCACCGGCTCGGGCGAGCGCAACTCGGCCGCGCACAACGCGGTGAGCGGGCGGTGGCGCTCGCGCAGGTGCGCGGCGATCGCGTCGAACCCTTCGGCGATCGGCAACGGACGTGCGAAGCGCACCCGCACGATCTCGAAGCCCGGCAGCGCGACGACGCCCGAAGAGAAGGCCCGTCCGCCTTCGAGGAAAGCATAGTCCGCGCCGGCGGAATTGTGTATGGTTGCCACCTCTGCTGCCTCGGTCACAAGGGTCCGGTCGGGCGACTATGCGCGACACGGCCAGCCTGCGCAAGCATCCCGGTCAGGTCATGAGCCAGATTCCCGTAACGATGGAGTTCGTCGATCACGGCGCCGGCGGCGCGCCGTCGGTCCTGCGCGCCGGCCGCATGCCGGTGCCCGCGCCCGCGGCGGGTGAGGTGCTGATCCGCGTCGCCTGGGCCGGCGTCAACCGCCCCGACGTCGCGCAACGGCAGGGCCACTATCCGCCGCCGCGAGGCGCCTCGCCGGTGCTGGGCCTCGAGGTGTCG
>CAADGM010000259.1 GCA_900696535.1 uncultured Planctomycetota bacterium | reverse complement strand
GTGGCCGCGTTCGCTCTCACAAGGCACGCAGCCAGGTAGTCAAGCGGGGGCTTGCGCGGGGAGACAACGCCGCACTGCTCGAGCAAGCTCGCCAGGAAGGGGTGTGGCGAGGCGACTTCCCCGCGGACGAAGGCGCACTCCTCGCGAGTTTCCATCCAGTGCGTCGTCCACGGCCGGCCCAGTGTCCGCGCGAGCAGCACGGACTCGGCGATCTCGTGACCAGGGACAGAGTACGGCGCGTGCGGCGTCACCCCGACTGTCAGCAGCGCGTCCTCCTCCACCTCCGCCACGGCTGCCCGGAGTTCGTGCATGTTTCGCGGCGGATCGTCAGCCAGCGAGAGCAGTTCGACGAAGCACACCTTGCGCATCGGGATCGACCGCAGCGCCCGCCAGTGCACATTGCGCCGGGAGATATCGCCCACGCAGGTCACGCCCGCACGAACGGATCGCCACGCACCGTCCTCGACGCCGCGCGCTTCCCGCTCGAGCTGGCCGGGCGCGGCCCGCAGTCGTACGAGGCGAGGAATCCACTCCCAGAAGGGCGAGGGCTCGATCTGTCCCGCGTAGCAGGTCAGCTCGAGGTGCGTGTGCGCGTTGATCAACCCGGGCGTGAGGATGGCGCTGCCCAGGTCGATCACTGCCGGTGCATCGTGACGTGGCTGAGCGGTCGCGGCATCGAGAGGCGTGTCGGTGGAAGATGTCCCGAGTGCTCGATCTGCGGGTACTGGGGAGTCGGGGCGGTCGCGATGCGGTGGGGTTCGGCCCTCCCCCGAGCCCTCCCTGGAAGGGACGGGGGGCAGGGGAGGGCTTCCGGCTGCATCCCGGTCCGCCCACGCCCCCACCGCGCTGATCCGATCGTCGCAGATTTCGACGTACCCGTCACGAATCGGCGGCCCGCTCACCGGGACCACCCACGCCGCGCGGATGACCTGCCGGCTCATGCGGTCTTGCCGCCGCCGTCCGGTGCGAACCAGGTGCGCCAGTCGGGCCCGAGCTCACCGAGTGCGATGTGCGGGCTCATGGCCGTCTCGCAAGCGCACGAAACGTTGGTCCTGGGCAGGACGTCGAGGAAACGCTCGAGGATGCGCGGAATCCGCTCCACCGCCGCCCGCGCGCGGGCCTGCTCAACCTCGACCGGCAGCGCCCGACCGTCCTCGAACGGGCGATAGTTGGTCCCGTCCTCGGCGTAGCGCGCCACGTAGCAGAGGCTCGCGTAGCACATCTGAAGCTCGCGCGCGAGGAAAACCTCCGGCACGAGCGCCTGCCCGAGCAGCTCGCCGCCATACTCGGCGTACTTGCGTGTCTCGGCCGGCGTCTCATGGCGCGGCCCCTCGACGCAGACGTAGACCCCGTGGCTCTCGAACTCGCACTCTTCAACCTGGAGCGTCTCGGTGAGGGCCGCGCGGACGCTGGGACAGAAGACCGGCCACGTTCGCAGGTGGCCGATGCCCCGGTTCTCGAAGAAGGTTGTCGGCCGGTTGCGGGTCTCGTCGATCAGGTCGTCGACCACGACGTACTGCCCGATCTTGAAATTGTGGCTGATGCCGCGGGTCTCGCTCCACGAGATGACGTTGCGCACGCCGAGACCCTTCAAGGCGTACACGTTGGCGCGGTAGTTGACGTAGGAGGGCGTCAGTTCGTAACCGCGCTCGCCGTGTCGAGAGAGAAAGTAGAACTCCCCGCGCGGCGACTTGCAGCGGAAGATTGGCTGGCTCGGGCCGAATGGCGTCGGTTGGCTGCCCAGCCGCTCCGCCACGAACGCTCCTGCAATGAGCAGGTCGTATGCCGCCCGTCCACCCACGCAGGCTACTGAGATCGCCACGGCTGGTCTCCGCGGAGCGGGGCCGCCGTGCGGGTTAACCCCGACGCCGAAGCGCTTGACGCACCCGCCACTCCAGGCGGACACTATACCACTGGAGAGTGAGTTAAGGCAGTTCCGCCACGTAGGGCGGGGCGCTGAACGGCCGGCCGCGCGAGACAGCGTGACCGGTGCGGGGATCGAAGCGGGCCGAAAGCACAAGGGAGGAGACAGAATGTCTCGCTTGCTGATTGCGCTGAGCGCGTCGTCACTGCTGCTTCTGGTTCCCGCTGCGCTCGCGGGCGCGTGGGATGACTTCGAGACCTACCCCCTCGGATCACTCGATGGGCAAACCAGCCCGGGCGGCATTCACTGGTCCAAGACGTCGCTTGTCGGTTTCGAGGACGCCTTCGCGGCGGTCCCCGGGTACAACAGCGCACAGAGCGGACGCTGGGATGTGCAGGATCTCAGCGGCGTGAGCCTGGGTGACGACATGACGGCCTCGTTCGCGCCAATCGGGCCGCAGATCGTCGTGTCCGCCTGGACCTACTCGTTCCTCGGCGTCGACCCGCTGTATCCGGGCCGCCGGACGGGCGAGTTCAGCGTGCTCGATGACCCGGTGTTCGGCGACGCGGTCGGGCTTCGCTGGCTGCCAAACGGCATGATGGGCGACACGTTCGGGAACGTGTCCGCAATTCCCTATCTCAACGCCCAGTGGGTGCCGATTGAGATCGGCATTGATTATGCGGCCGGCGAGTACTGGATGTTGTATGGCGGCGCGCTGGTATCGGGCGGGGCACTGCCCTTCGTCTCGCAGTTGGGCGAGGCGAGTGCGCTGAACATCTTCCTTGAGACCGTGTCGCTCGACCTGGTCCCGAACCCGAACGACGCACTGCACGTCGACGGCGTTCGCGCCATACCGGAGCCGGCGGCGCTCGTGCTCGCGGCGCTCGGAGCGGCCCTGCTGCGGCGCCGCTGACCACCGCCACTTCGCTGGCGTTGCCACACCTGGCCCGCCGCGCGGGAGCTTGGACTGCGACCCTCCTTCCTTTCAGGGAGGAGGGCTGGGGAGGGTAAGGTCGGGATAGCCCAACACGCGTCCGTCGCGTCTCGTCGGGGTCGTCGCGCAGCCCGACCGCTGGGGTCGCGCGTCGTCAGGGCTTGCCGGTCGGTGGGCCTGCGGGCTTCTCGGCGGGTGCGGCAGATGTGGCCTCGGCGGGCTTCCCGTTCCCCGTGGGAGCCGGCGCGTCGAGCGCCTTCTCAATCGCTTCGGTCAGTTTGGCATCGCTGGGGTTCGTTCGGGGGCCGAAACGTCCGATGACGCGCCCGTCTCGTCCGATCAGGAACTTCGCGAAGTTCCACTCGATGTCACCGCTGAACTCCCCCGTCTTGGTCGTCAGGTACTTGTAGAACTCGTGCTGCGCCGCCCCCTTGACGGAGATCTTGTCGAACAGGTCGAAGGTGACGCCGTACTCCGTCTGGCAGAAGTTCTTAATCTCGGCGCTGGTGCCCGGCTCCTGTCCGAGGAAGTCGTTGGCCGGGAACGCCAGCACGCGCAGACCACGGTCCTTGTACTTCTGGTACAGCGGCTCGAGTTCCGCTTAGTTACGCTTCGTCAGCCCGCACCGCGAGGCCACGTTGACGACCAGCAGCACGTTGCCCCGGTAGGTTGAGAGCGGCACGTCCTGCCCGTCGATGTTCTTCATGGTGAAATCGAGGGGGCTGCGGGCCGTCTCCGCCGTCACCGTGCCCTTGGCCCCCGAGGTGGACGGGGCCGAAGGGGGCGCGGAACGCGCGGCATCGTCAGTCTTGCTCTCTCGCGCCGCTGGAGGATCGTCCCCAAGCGCCACCGAGGCGACCAGCATGGCGAGCACGGAGCGAATAAACGTCTTCATCGCTGGAACCTTCTCCTGGAGCCGGCTGCTTGCGCTCCGCGTCGCGGATGACGGACCGGCCCGCTTTTTGGCTTAATCATAGCCCCGTGCCCGCCCCTGCCCACCCGGGTTGACGGGAAACCGCTCCCGGTTCACCCTACTCGGTTCTTCCTGGCCCGAGCTGGGCCGGTGTTCGCTTGGGCTCCGACCAGCCGGCGGGCTGGCGATCCCGTCGTCTGGCGCTTTCCCGGTGGACCCCGGGCTTGCGGGTCCAGGTGTGTTCATGCCGCTACCAGGCCGCTCATCGGTCGCTCTCGCGTTTTGCATGGTCGGCGTCTTCTTCGACGGGCTGGCACCGCGCCCCTGCTTGGCGGACCGGACGCCCCACGCCGCCATGATGCGGTACCCCGACATCAGCGCGACGCAGGTCGTCTTCGTCTACGCCGGCCAGCTCTGGCTCGTGCCGCGCGAGGGCGGGCTGGCACGGCCGCTCGCCCGACCGCCGGGAGACGCTTCCTTCCCGCGCTTCAGCCCGGATGGGCAGACGATCGCGTTCGTGGCCAACTACGACGGGAACAACGATCTCTACACGATCCCGGTCGAGGGCGGCGTGCCGACGCGGGTGACGTTCCACCCCGCCGGCGAGATTCTGTGTGACTGGACCCCCGACGGTCGGCTGCTCTTCTTCGCTCGTGGCTACTACGACCTCAACCGCCAGTCGCATCTGCTGACGGTGGACGCGGGCGGCGGCCTGCCCGAGCGACTGCCGGTTCCCTACGGCGCGGTGGGCGCGATCAGTCCCGACGGCACGACGCTCGCGTACACGCCGCACACGACCGACTTCCGCACGTGGAAGCGCTACCTGGGGGGGATGGCGACGGACATCTGGCTGCTGAATCTCCAGGATCGTGCCGCGCGGCGCATCACCGACTGGGAAGGCACGGACAGTCAGCCCATGTGGCACGGCCGCGCCGTGTACTACATCTCTGACGCCGGGCCCGAGCACCAGCTCAACATCTGGGTCTATGACGTGGACAGTGGGCGGCGCGAGCAGGTCACGCGGTTCGACACGTTCGACGTGAAGTGGCCGGCGATCGGGCCCGGGCCGGACGGCGGCGGTGAGATCGTGTTCCAGCTCGGCGCGCGCCTCATGCGGCTGGACCTCAAGACGCGCCAGGCTCACGACCTGCCCGTGCGCGTGCCGGGCGACCGCCCGGAGGTCCGCCCGCTCCGCGTCGACCAAGCGCCGCGCATCGAGCAGGCGGACATCTCGCCCACGGGCAAGCGAGCCGTCTTCGAGGCCCGCGGCGACATCTGGACGCTGCCCGGGCGCCGCGGCTCGTCCCGCAACCTGACGCGCAGCGCGGGCGTGGCCGAGCGCATGCCGAGCTGGAGCCCCGATGGCCGGTGGATCGCCTACTTCTCCGACGCGACGGGCGAGTACGAGCTATACGTGCGCCCGGCCTACGGCAGCGACGAGGCCCGGCAGCTCACGGGAGCAGGGCGAGCCGACGACGAGAGTGCGGCGCATCGCGTCTATCGGTACGACCCGACGTGGTCGCCCGACGGTCGATACATCGCCTTCACCGACAAGGCCGGGCGGCTGTTTCTCACCACGGTGGAAAGCGGCGCGACGCGCCTGGTCGATTCCGATCCCTGGGCGGCCCGGCCCGAGCTGAGCTGGTCGCACGACGCACGCTGGCTCGTCTACACGCGCAGTGCCCCGAGCCGGCTCTCGACGCTGTGGGTCCTGAACGTCGAGAGCGGCCAGAAGACCCAGCTCACCAGTGGCATCTTCTCGGATCACAGCCCGGCGTTCGACCGCGCCGGCGAGTACCTCTACTTCGCGACGACACGCCACTTCCGCGGACCAATCTACGCAGACGTGGGCAGCACCTTCGTCTACGCCAACAGCGAGTTGCTGGTGCTCGTTCCGCTGCGGACGGACGCGCCCTCGCCGCTGGCGCCCCGCAGCGATGAAGAGCGGCCGCGATCGACCGAGTCTCAGCCCGCACACGGCGACGAAGAGGACGCGGATGCGGATGCCGAGAGCGACTCCCAGCCCGCCTCGCGCGATACCGCGAAGGTCGGCGAGGGCGAGAAGTCGCGGGCCCGCGAGCCGGTGCGGATCGACCTCGATGGCTTCGAATCGCGCGCCGTTCCGCTGCCGGTCAAGCCCGGCCGCTTCGACAATCTGGCCGTCACGGCCGAGGGGCACCTGGCGTACGTTCGCCGGCCGAACAAGGGAAGCGACGACAAGCCCGCCATCATGCTCTTCGATCTGAAGGCGGCGACCGAGCTCGACGAGGACGACGAAAACGAGAAGGAAGAGGACGAGGAGCGCGTGGCCGTCTCCGCGGCGCGCCCGGCCGTTGCGCACGACAAAGACAAGGGCGAGAAGCGCGTGCTCGCGGACGCGGGCGCGTTTGCGGTTTCGGCCGACGGCCGCAAGATGCTGGTGCGCAGTGGTGAGCAGTGGGCGATCATCCCGGCCAAGCCGGACCAGGAGATCAGCACGGCGATCGACACGGGCGGGATGCAGGCGGTGATCGACCCGCGGGCCGAGTGGCGCCAGCTCCTTATCGAAGCCTGGCGGATCGAGCGGGACTTCTTCTACGACCCGAACATGCACGGGATCGACTGGTCGGCCATGCGCGAGCGCTACGCGACCATGCTGGACGACTGCGCCACTCGGGCCGACGTCGGCTATGTCATCTCGGAGCTCATCTCCGAGCTGAACGTGGGGCACGCCTACTACTTCGGCGAGACCGGACCGGACGCGCCGAAGGTCAGCGTCGGGCTCCTGGGCGCCGACATCGTGCGGGAGGGCGGCGCTTTCCGCATTCGCGAGATCTATCGCGGGGCGCCGTGGGACGTCGACGCACGTGGCCCGCTCGGTCAGCCGGGCGGCATGGCCGCCACCGGCGACTACCTTCTCGCGGTCGATGGGCAGCCGATCTCCGACCTGACCAGTCCGTGGCAGGCATTCCAGGGGTTGGCCGGGCGTACGGTGACGTTGACGTTGAGCACCGAGCCGAAGCTGGTGCCGACGACACAGCCCGCGACCCGCCCCGCCGACCCGAGCGCGCCGCGGCCGGCCCAGCGCGACGTCGTCGTCAAACTGCTGACGAGCGAGGAAGACGCCGCCCTGCGCTACCGCGCCTGGGTCGAGCGCAACCGCGCGTACGTGGATCGCCAGACCGACGGCCGTGTGGGCTACATTCATGTCCCGGACACGGGCGTCAACGGGCAAAACGAACTCTTCCGCCAGTTCTACGGGCAACTGCACCGGGCGGCCCTGATCATCGACGAGCGCTGGAACGGCGGCGGCCAGATCCCCACGCGGTTCATCGAGCTGCTCAACCGGCCCCCGACCAACTATTGGGATGTGCGCGACGGCCCGTCGTGGCCCTGGCCGGAAGATGCCCACTTCGGGCCCAAGTGCATGCTGATCAACGGGCTGGCGGGCTCCGGCGGGGATGCCTTCCCCTACTACTTCCGCCAGGCCGGGCTGGGCAAGCTCATCGGCACGCGGACCTGGGGCGGGCTGGTGGGCATCTCCGGTAATCCGTCGCTGATCGATGGCGCGACCGTGACCGCGCCGACGTTCGCGTTCTACGAGCTCGATGGGACGTGGGGCATCGAGGGCTGGGGCGTGGCGCCGGACATCGAAGTCATCGACGATCCGTCTAAGATGCAGAACGGTGCCGACCCGCAGCTCGACGCGGCAATTGCTCACATGCTCGACGAGCTGCGAACGCGGCCGTACGTGCCGCCGCCGACGCCCGCGCCACCCGACCGCCGCGGGATGGGCGTGCTGCCGGCGGACCGCTGACGGGCGTGCTCGCGCGCCCGCCGGCGAGTCGAATCGGCGCTGGTGGCGAGTGACCGGACGGGCGAACATGGCGACGCCGACAACGCGGTTGGAGCACGACCTGCTGGGCAGCCTGCCCGTCCCGGCCGGGGCGCTGTACGGGATACACACCGTCCGCGCGCTGGAGAATTTCCCGCTGCTGCGACGGCCGGCTCACCCGGCGCTGATCCATGCGTACGGGGCCGTAAAGCTTGCGTGCCTGCGGACCATCCGCGCGCTCGACCGCAGGCCGGCCGGCGGGCGCGAGCGTCCCCCATCTCAAGGGGGACGAGAATGGGGAGATGTCGCGGGCGAGGCGACGCTCACCTCGCGCCCATCGTGTGAAGGAGGAAGCCGCGCGCATCGCGCGTCCTCGCCGACTGCGCCACTCACGGCTTCCGCGTTCGATGCCCTCGAGCGCGCCTGCGGCGAGATGATGTCCGGCGCGCTGGATGAGCATATCGTCGTCGACGCGCTCCAGGGCGGTGCCGGCACCTCTACGAACATGAACGTCAACGAGGTGCTCGCGAACCGGGCGCTCCAGTTCCTCGGCCGGCCGCTGGGCGACTATGCCACGATTCACCCGCTCGAGCACGTCAACCGCCACCAGTCGACCAACGACACGTACCCGACCGCACTACGCGTCGCCGCCATCACGCTGCTCCGCGGACTGGAGCAGGAGCTCGTCGCGCTCCAGGAGGCGTTCCAAGCCAAGGAGAAGCGGTTCGCGCACGTGGTCAAGCTCGGTCGCACACAGCTCCAGGACGCCGTCCTGACGACGCTGGGACGCGAGATGTCCGCCTACGCGGAGGCCATCGGCCGCGACCGCTGGCGCGTCTACAAGTGCGAGGAGCGGCTGCGCGTGGTGAACCTGGGCGGGACGGCCATCGGCACCGGGCTGGACGCGCCGCGCGAGTATATCTTCCGCGTGGTCGACGAGCTGCGCACGATCACCGGGCTGGGGCTGGCGCGGGCCGAGAACATGGTTGACGCTACGCAGAACGCCGACGTGTTTGTCGAGGTGAGCGGTATTCTCAAGGCCTGCGCGGCGAACCTGCTCAAGATAGCGACCGACCTGCGGCTGATGTCGAGCGGTCCCGACGGGGGGCTGGGCGAGATCCGCCTGCCGCCACGGCAGGCCGGCTCCTCGATCATGCCGGGGAAAGTGAATCCGGTGATCCCGGAGGGCGTGTCGCAGGCGGCGATGCTGGTAATGGCCCACGACCAGGCCATCGCGCACGCGTGCAGCGCGGGCAATCTCGAGCTCAACGCGTTCCTGCCGCTGGTGGCGCATTGCCTGCTCGAAAGCCTCACGGTGCTTACCGGAGCCTGCGCCACGTTCCGCGCGCGCTGTGTCAGTGGGATCGAGGCCGACGAGGTTCGTTGTCGAAGTCACGTCGAGGGCTCGACGGCGGTGCTGACCGCGCTGGTCGGCACGCTGGGATACGAGCGCTGTACACAGATCGCCGCCGAGTCGCGGGCCAGTGGAAAGACGGTGCGCCAGTTCGTGCTCGAGCTCGGGCTGCTGACCGCCGAGTTGTTCGATGAATTGGTGTCGCCCGAGGCGGTGCTCCGGCTGGGCTCGCCGCCGCCGGCGCGGGATTCGGAAGAGGACCGGCCATGAGTCCGGCACGAGCGACGACCGCGGCCGACGGACGGCCGCAGAGGTCTCGGTAGAGTGCAAGCGACACCCCGCGGCATGCGGCTGCACATCGGCATCTTCGGCCGGCGGAACGTCGGGAAGAGCTCGCTGCTCAACGCGCTGACGCGGCAGGCGGTCTCCATCGTCTCGCCCACCGCGGGGACCACGACCGACCCCGTCGAGAAGCCGATGGAGTTGCTGCCGATTGGCCCGGTCCTGTTCATCGATACGGCCGGGATCGACGACGTCGGCTCGCTGGGCGAGCAGCGCATCTCGCGCACGCGGGCGGTCATCGAGCGCGTGGACCTGGCGATCGTCGTGTGCGCACCGCTGGAGGTTCAGCCAACAGCCGGGGGGGCGGGGGGGCAGTGGACCGAGTTCGAGGACCAGCTCGTCGAGGAGTTCGCGCGGCGCGGCGTGCCGACCGTCGTGGTATTCAACAAGGTTGACCAAACGCCGGCGGACGCGGCATGTGTGCGAGCGCTGGAGGATCGCGGCGTCGCGTGCGTGGCCACCGTCGCGTCGCGGGGCGAAGGAGTCGAGGATCTCCGCGCGGCGCTGATTCGGCTGGCGCCGGAGGAGTTCATCAACGCGCCGTCGATCGTGGGGGACATGGTGCCGCCGGGCGAGCTGGTCGTGCTGGTCGTGCCGATTGACAAGGAGGCGCCGAAGGGCCGACTGATCCTGCCGCAGGTGCAGACGATTCGCGACCTGCTGGACAGCGACGCGTACTGCCTGGTGGTCAAGGAGCGCGAGCTGCGCGACGCGCTGTCGCGGCTGAATCGCCCGCCGGCGCTGGTCGTGACGGATTCGCAGGCGTTCCTGAAGGTCGCCGCCGACACGCCGTCCGACGTACCGCTCACGTCGTTCTCCATCCTCTTCGCGCGCTACAAGGGTGACCTGGTCGAGATGGTGCGAGGGGCGCTGGCCATCGACAGGCTTCGCGCCGGCGACCGCGTGCTGATGGCCGAGTCCTGCACGCATCACCCCATCGGCGAGGACATTGCCCGGGTGAAGATCCCGCGCTGGCTGACGCAGTACGTCGGCGGCAAGCTCGACTGCACCGTGTACAGCGGGCACGACTTCCCACCCGACCTGGCCGACTATAAGCTCGTGGTGCACTGCGGCGCGTGCGTGACCAACCGGCGGGAAGTCCTCGCCCGCATCGCGCGCTGCCGACAGGCTGGCGTGCCGATTACCAACTTCGGCCTGACGATCGCGTACGCTCTGGGGATCTTTGAGCGAGCACTGGGGCCGTTCCCGGCGGCGCTGGAGGCGTTTCGCCAGGCCGCGGGCCGGTAGTCGACGCCCGGTGGGCGTGGCGTCGCCAAGCGGCGCGGGCGGCCCGAGCGGCCGACGGGTACAATGGATGGAGCGAAGGGAGAAAGCCCATGTCCAAGCGCGTGCTGCTGCTGGTCGGCGACTTCGTCGAGTCGTACGAGGCGATGGTGCCGATGCAGGCCCTGGCGATGCTCGGTTTCGAGGTCCTGGCGGCCTGCCCAGGCAAGCATGCGGGCCAGACCGTCGCGACCGCCGTCCACGACTTCGAGGGCTTCCAGACCTACACCGAGAAACGCGGGCACAACTTCGCCCTGAACTGCGACTTTGACAAGCTCAATCTCTCGTCGTGCGACGGGCTATATGTCCCCGGCGGGCGGGCCCCTGAGTACCTCCGCCTCAATCCGCTCGTCTTGCCGGTCGTGCGGCACTTCTTCGACACCAAGAAGCCCGTGGCCGTGGTTTGCCACGGTGTACAGCTCCTGGCAGCGGCAGGCGTGTGCCGGGGACGCAAGATCGCCTGTTACCCGGCGTGCAAGGTGGAGCTCGAGCTGGCGGGCGGGACCTGGGCGGAGAACAGCCCGGGCTACGACAACGTCTGCGTCGACGGCAACCTGGTCAGCGGGCCGGCCTGGCCCGCACACCCGGCGGTGCTGCGCGAGTTCGTCCGCAAGCTCGGCGTGCAGATTCCGTAGCGCAGCTCCCGGCGATGAGTCGCGCCGGACCACTCCGCCCGACGATGCGAACCGCCGGCCCTTCGCATCCGACGAAGAGTAGCGTCGGACCTCTGTGTCCGACGATGCGACGGTCTCGCCGCTGGTCGTCTTTGTCGCGAGCGAGAGTCAGCGGCCCGTTCGCGCGCCCCGACGGCTGCGTCAGGGCAACCGCTCCAGCGCGATCGAGCTGGTGACCGTCGGAAGCGTCGTCTGGCTATCGACCAACCCTGCCGGCGTGTTCGACAGCGTGACTCCGAGCGTTGAATCGACGGGGCTCGCTTGGCGATCGCATTGCAGCGGCAGCAACGGCAGGCCGCTCAGCAGCAGCAGTCCGGCGAGCGTTCGCAACAACATGCCCGGGTTCCACACCACGTTCCCGCTCCTGCGGACCCAGCGCCCTGAGGGCGCAGTCCACAGGCGCATCGGCTGCGCGCGAGTAGTGCTGCAATAGGAGGCGGTGCGGACGGTTGCACCCGCCGTTTGCGCGGCCTGGCTCGGCAACTCGGACGTGCCAGAAACGTAACACGCGGCCGCGGGGGGGTTCCCACGGCCGCGTGCTCTGCGTTTTCAGCGTGAGACCTCGCAGGTCTCCGCGTGCGGCAGCTTGCCGCTGGCCGCTGGCCGAAACTGGGGGCGGCCGGAACTACCGGCAGCCGGGACTACGGGCAGATCGTCCCGATGGCCGCGACGAACGCGTCGATGTCGTCGAAGTTGACGCCGTCGACGCCGTTCACGTCGTTGTTGCTGTAGGGGCAGGTCGGCGGCTGGCCGAAGACCGCGATGTGCAGGTCGATCCAGGCCTGCTCGCCGCTGAGGGCGGCCACGAAGAAGTCGATGTCGTCAAAGTCGACGTCGCCGTCGCAGTCGCTGTCACCCGGGCAGCCGACCGGCGGCTGCGGGCAGGGGTTGCCGCCGATGCTGCGGCCGCAATCCGTGCCGGTGCCGAGGAAGTTGCCGCTGGCCAGGTCGCAGGCGTCAGCGGTGAGGACCTGGCACGAGCCATCCGGGAAGCAGCAGGCGCCGGTCGTCGGCGGGCAGTACTGGTAGTTCGGGATGCCGCCGTCGAGCGGGAGGTCTGCGGGGTTGATCTCCGGCAGCAGGCCGAAGTTCTGCGTCGGGTCCCAGGTCCAGGGCGTCACGCCAGCGGTGCCGGTGATGTCGCCGCCCGCCCAGCGCCACGGATTGCCCTGGCAGTCGAAGAGGCGGTAGAGCGCGTCCGGCGTAAAGGTGCCGACGACGCCGAGCGCATCGCCGCCGAGGTCGTCGGCGTACTCGCCACCCTGGCTGGCGGGATCGAGGTAGCTGACTGCGTCGACGGGGCAGAGGCCGGGCAGGCCGCCGCTGTCGAGCGTGCCGTCGTTATTGGTGTCGAGGTCGGTGCCGACCGCGAAGTTCGGGATGCCCTTGGCCAAGACGTACGTGTTGCTGCCGTTCTCGATGTCCGGGACGAAGTCGCGGTATACGACGTTGGTCAGCGGATCGGCCGGCGGCACGAGGGCCGGGCCGGTGACATCGTCGCGGATCAGCAGCAGGCCGTTGGCGCCCGTGCTGTAAGCGCTCAAGTCGATGAGCTGGTCGACCGTGCCCGCGGGGCCCGTGTCGCCCTCAATCACGATGAGCCAGTAGCCGGCCAGCGAGGTGAGCGGCGGGCCCTGGATCTCGACCCACTCGCGGCCCTGGTCGGCGCCCGGCGCGTTGATCAGCAGCTCGGTCAGCAGGAAGCGCCCGGGGAAGATCGGGCAGGGGGCGGGCAGGCCCGTGCAGGCCGAGCCCTCGCCCTGGAAGCTGCCACTGACCGCGTTGCACTGGGCCAGCGTGACGTTCTCAACGCAGCAGCCCGCGACACAGCAGGCGCCGGTCGGCGGCGGGCAGGGGTTCGGCGTGCACGTGGTGCCGTCGCCCTGGTACACACCGCTGGCGGCATTGCAGTCCGCCTCCGTAAGGACATTGCAGACGCCGCTGCGGCAGCAAGCGCCGGTCGGCGTCGTGATGCACGGATTGGGGTCGCACGCGGTGCCGTCGCCCTGGTAGAGGCCGGCCAAAGCGTTGCAGCCGACCTCGGTGTCAATGATGCATCCGCCGGTGGGGAGGCAGCACGCGCCGAGCGGCGTCGCCGTGCAGGGATTGGGGTCGCACGTCGTGCCGTCGCCCTGGTAGGCGCCGCCAACGGCGCCGCAACCCGCGGCCGTGTTGACCACGCAGCCGCCACCCAGGAGGCAGCAGGCGCCGGTCGCCGCCGGCAGTTCGCCGGTGACGACCAGGTTGTCGACGCGATTCGTGCCGCCGGCCGCCGGGCTGTCCTGGCAGACGAGCCGGATATAGAGCGTCGGCTGATTGTTAGCACCCGCGGGCAAGCTATAGGGCCCGAACGACGACGCGGCGTTGTACGTCGTGCTCGACCAGGTCACGGCCGAGATCGAGTAGTTGTCTACAAGCACGTTCCAGGTCGTGCCGTCGGTGCTCCAGGCGACGTCGAACGTGCCGGGACCGGTGCTGCTGCGGGTCTGGTCGAAGGCGAACGTGATGTTCTCATAGCCGGCGGTGCTGACCTGGACCTGGTAGTAGTCACCGATGGCCCAGGCGTTCGAGCTGAAGGCCCGGCTCGAGCCGTTGCCGACCGGGCTTGACCAGTCGGTGGCGCTGCTGGCGTGCACGCCGTTGCACGGCGCCACGCCCGCCTGGAGTCCGTTCTCAGCCAGCGCGATCGGCGAAGTCGGTGAGTCATTCAGCACCAGGCCGGGGCCGGACACCTCGAACGTCCAGCCGGCCAAGGTCACCGCGTAAGCGGACGGGGTCAGCAGCAAGGTCGCTACCAGAAGCCGGGTACACCACTTGTGTGTCATGCGTTCCTCTCCTGTTGTTGGGGGCTACTCCGCGTGCGCGCCGCATGGCTGCTGCGACGCTCCTCCACACGCGACTCGTGGACAGTGTTTCTCAGATCGCGGGGGCTCGACCCACTCCGAGGGGGAGGATAGACGGCAGGCCCCGGCCCGGGAAGTGCGCCGCGGGGCGATTTAACCGAAAACTCACAGTCGCGGCCGCCGCACGCGGTTCCGAACTCGTGCGCCGAACGCGCGCCGACGTCGCAGCCCGCAGATTCCAGCGGCCCGCGCCAGCCGGATGTATTTCTGTGACCGACGTTTACGAGCGTGGCGCCGGCGCGGCATGTGAACCCGAACACTCTCTTGCTGGCCGAGCCACGCGACCGCTCACCGCCACCGCATCGCAGCTGGGACCGGCGAGAGAGGTTCAGCGCATCGGGCGCCGTTGCTCGGCATCGAAGCGCCACGCGCGGCGCCGGCGGCCCACAGAGGAGACGAGTCGATGAACGAGCGGCACATGGAACACTTCGGCCCGGATCTGGGGCGCGGTCCGTTCAGCTCGCAGCGAATCGAAACCTCGGCCCTGCAGATCGCAACGGCGATCGCGCAGGTTCGGTTCCCGCTGTCGCGCAGCGACGACGACATCCGCGCACACGCCAGCTTCGTTCGCGAACTCGCGGACCTGCTCGCGCCCGACTGGGCGGCGGCCATGACCCTCAACGTCGGCCCGCTTCAGAGCTTGCAGATTCAAACCACGATTCGCGTCTCCGGTCCCGAGAACAGCCTGCTGGAGTGCTGGCTGGCGGACTCAGTCGGGCAGGGGCCCACCGCCGTCTCGCCCAACAGCGTCACCTGGAACGCCGGTGTGGTCATCGAGACGCTCGCCGCCAACCGGTGGTATCGCGTGCTGACGCCGTCGAGCGGCGTCGCGATCGCCACGGTCACGTACGCGGGCGTGCGCAACTGGTACTGGGCCATCTCGCGCTATGCGCGCGTCTTCTACTCCGCGCGCCTCACGTTCGTGTGATTGTGGAGGTCGGCCTCGCTGCCCGAGGCCGGCGGCTCACGTGACCGGCGGCGGCTCTGCTGCAGCGTCCGAAGGTGCCTGCGGCGCAGTGGGGGTTTGCGCGGCCGATTCAGTTGCCGGAGTTTCACCCGCCGCGACCGCCGCCGCGCTCTGCGGCGCTGCCGTCTCCGGCTGCGGGCGTGGGCGGGGCCGTGGGGCCGCCTCGGGTCGGGGAGGCAGACCGGCGAGCCCGTTGAAGGGCACCTCGACCTCGAGCATGCCGACATCAACCAGGGCGACCTTCTTGGCCGCGGCGATGCGTACCACGCGTCCGACGCGGTGGAATCGCTTCACGTAGACCGAGTCGCCGGCGCCGAGCGCCGCGACCTGCTCGTCGGTCAGCGCGGGGTAATTCGGCTGTGGCCGGTCGGCCGCTGGCGGACGAGGGCCGCGCGGCGCGGGAGGAGCGGCACGCGGGGGGCGCGGCCCGCCCTCGTTGCGAGGCGGTGCGGGGGCAGCTCCCCGGGCACGCTCGGGGCGCGGGCGGCGGGGGATCGGCGCCAGTGGCGCCGGCGCAGCCTTGGGCAGCGGTGGCGGGGGAGGAGGCGGCGGAGTCTGCGGCGGCAGCACGTCGCCGAGCGGGACCTCGACCGAGTACAGGCCGACGTCAACTTCGGCGCGGTGCTGGTCGATCCGCAGACGCACGATCTTGCCATCGCGATCGAAGTTCCGCACGCGGACCGCGTCGCCCGGGCGCAGGTGCGCCACGCGGGCGGCCCACGCGTTGAAGTCCGCCTGCTGTCGTTCGAGTTGCTGCTTGGCCTGGTCGGCCTGGTCGCGCGCCTGGCTCGCTTCGAGCCGCGCCCTGTCCGCCGCGGCGCGGGCATCCTCGGCCTGCCGCTTGACGAAGCGCGTGCTCTCCAGCGCCTGATGCAGCGCTCGCGCCTTGCGGGAGACGTTGCGCCGCGCCGCCGCGACCAGCCGGCGGGGCATGCCCAGCCGCGCGGCGATGTCGATCGCGTTGCTGCTGCCGGGCTCGCCGAGGCGCAGGCGGTAGGTGGGCCGAAGTGTCTCCGCGTCGAATTCGACGCAGGCGTTCTCGACGCCCGGCCGGACCAGCGCGAAGCCCTTCAGCGCCCCCAGGTGCGTTGTAACCACGCAGCGGCAACCCAGCCGCAGCAGCTCGTCCATCAGCGCCCGGCCGATCGCCGCTCCCTCGTCGGGGTCGGTGCCGGCGCAGAGTTCGTCGATGAGCAGCAGCGCCCGAGGTCCCGCGTGCCGCAGCATCGCCATGAGCTGCGTGATGTGCGCGCTGAACGTGCTGAGCGACTGCTGAAGGCTCTGCTCGTCGCCCACGTCGATCAGGATATTGCTGAATATGCCGAAGTCCGCGCCCGCCTCGACCGGCACCGGCAGGCCGGCCTGCACCATCAGGCTGAGCAGCCCGATCGTCTTGAGCGTGACCGTCTTCCCGCCCGTATTCGGGCCCGTGACGATCATCAGGTTGAAGTCGATCCCCAGGCGGTAATCGACCGGCACAACCTCGAAGCTCGGCTCCCCGGCGTTCTTCTTCTGCCGGGCCAGCTCGAGCAGCAGCGGGTGCCGGGCGCCGCGCACGCTGAGCGTTCCCTCGTCGTTGATCTGCGGGCAGCGACAGTCGAAGACCTTGGCGAAGCGGACCTTCGCGGTCACCAGGTCGAGGACGGCCAGGGCCTCGAGCGTCCGGTGGATCTCCTTGCTGTTGATGTGGACCTCGTGGGCGAGGTCCCACAGCAGCCGGTTGATCTCCTCGACCTCCTCGCTGCGCAGATTGCTGATGCGGTTGTTGAGCTCGACGATCTCCGCCGGCTCGACATAGAGCGTCGCGCCGCTGTCCGACGTTCGATGGACGATGCCCGGCAGTCGGCCGCGATACTCCGCCCGCAGCGGCAGCACCATGCGGTCGCCGTGGAACGTGTGGTTCGGATACTGGAGCAGCTTGCGCACGCCGGTGTCGCGCAGCAGCCGGTCCATCACGCCGCTGCACTGGTGCGCCGCCTCGGCGATCTCCGCGCGGATGCGGCCAAGCTTCGGGCTGGCGCTGTCGCGCACCTGGCCGCGCTCGTCGATGACCTGCCCGATCCGCTCGGCGATGCTCTGGAAGTCGCCGACGCGCTCGGCGAGATGCCTCAGCTCGGGCAACGACTCCGGCAGGTCGCGCAGGTACGCCGCCACCCCGTGCGTGCCCCGCAGCGTGCTACCGACCTCGGCCATCTCCTCGACCGTCACGCGCAGCGGCGGGGCGCAGCGCATCAGGATGTCGCGCACATCGCAGATCCCCCCCAGTGGCGGCAGGCCGCGCTCCTCGGCCAGGGTCTGCAACTCGGTCACCTGCCCGAGCCAGCGCTTCACGAGTGCCACTCGGCTGACCGGGTGAACCGTCATCGCTAGCCCGCGTCCCAGCCCGCTCATCGCGAAGCCGGCAACGAGCTCACGCACGCGCAGGAAGTCAAGCCGTTCGAGCGAGTGGTCGTCCATGTTGCTGCCGCCGCGCTCGGGCGACGCCGTACGCTTCGTTCCGGACCAGCGCCCGTGAGCGGTGCGGGCACGCGGACCGCCCAGCGCTACCCGCCGGCGATCGACCGTCGTTCGCGGGAGACTCGCGGGCACGGCCGGCGGCGGGCACGTAATCCCAAATGCCGTCGGCGCGTCACGTTAGCGTACGCGAGGGGGCCCGTTAGTTACAAGTCGGAAGCTCGGCTGCCCGGCCCGTGGCCGGCCCCCGCTAACCTGCGTGGTGGGCGTGCGTCTAACGCTAGGGAACCGGACGTCAGGCGTCTCGTCGACGCGGACGAGCCCACGCAGGTAGCCAGACCATTGGTCCGGGCCCTAAGCGCCGTGCTCGCGAGCGCCGGCGACTGGTTTGCGACATGGAGGAAGTCACGATGCTCACGATGCTCAAGTGGATTCGGCACCGGGCGCTAGTCGCGACCATGCTCAGCGGTGTCGGGCTGGCTCATGCCGTCTTCGGCTGCTACCCGTCCCGCGGGTACGGCGTGATCGTCGACTCTTACTACTACGGCTGGGGGCCGGTCTACGTCGTCGACGGCTGCTGCGGCGGCTGGGGCTTCGACTTCGACTGGGAAGACTTCTGGGACGACTTGTTCGACGACTAGCGGTTCGTCGAGGCGCCGCGTGACAGGGGGGCCTGCGGGCGGCCGCGGTGCGCCTGGTGCGGTCGCTGATTCTCGGGGCGTAGCGCCCTGACTGCGTCTTCTGCTCCTGCTCCACTCTCGTCGGCGGCGGGCGGATAACCTCCGCTCGCCGCCAAAATTCTTTCTTGACTCCTGCCGGGCGTTTCGCGGGTCCGAGTCGGACCGGTGCGGGGGCGTGCCGGTAAAGCGCGCCGCGCGGTAGCACGCCACGGTCGAATCGGGGACTTCGCGCGACTGCCGTCGCATAACGCCGCGCGGGGGGATGGGGCCGTCGCGCCATGTGCTGCGGCGGGTTGCGGGGGCGCGACTCCGTTTTGAAGCCTTGCCGTTGGTTCAGGTTCAACCCGCGGGAGGCCCGCGGGGCAACTCGAAGGAGATCGCGGCATGGCACTCACAATCAACAACCTTGGAACACTGTCGCTGCTGAACATCCTCAACAAGACATCGCGGGCGCAGGACAACACACTGCTCCAGATGGCGACGGGCTCGCGGATCAACCGAGGGGCGGACGATCCGGCGGGCCTTCTGGCTCTTCAGAAGGTCGACACCGAGCTGACGGCGGTCAACGCGGGCATCACGAACAACCAGCGCACCGACGCCATGCTGACGGTCGTGGACAACGCGCTGCGCGAGATCGGCACGCAGCTCCAGGAAATCCAGCGGATCGCCAACGCGACCGCCAACGACGCCAGCCTCACGATTGACGAGCGCATGGCCAACCAGTCGCAGATCGACGACGCCATCGCAGCCATCGACCGCATCGTCAGCAACACGAACTTCAACGGCAAGAAGCTGCTCGACGGCTCGCTGGCAATCAACACGACCGGCGGCACGGGTCTCAACGACATTCGGGCCTATTCGCGCAAGTCGGGCTCGGCCAACGCGTCGCTGGTCGTCGCGCACACGACCGGCGCCACTGTCGCCACGGGCGCGAACGTGATGCTCGCCGTGGCGAACAATGCCACGACCTTCACCGTCCAGGGCAAGCTCGGCACCGCGGTCATCTCGACGGTGTCCAACGAGGCGCTCTCCAGCATCCGCAACAAGATCAATGCGGCGCTCAACCAGACCGGTGTGTCGGCCTACCTGTCCGCCAGCCGTCTGCACGTCCGCAGCAAGGACACCGGCACGTCGGCCTTCGTCCGCACGAAGCTCATCAGCGGCACCGGCCCGGCCGACGTCAGCGCCATCGGTACCGATGCCGTGGTCACGGTGAACGGCCAGAAGGCCGCCGTGGACGGCAAGAAAGTGGCGTACAGCGGCGAGGGCGTCAGCGTGTCCTTCGAGATCGGCTCGCTGGCGGTCGGCGGATCCGCCACCATCACGATCCAGGGCTCCGGCGCCGGCGGCGAGAGCGGCGCCACCTTCCAGCTCGGAACCAACGGCGACACCCGCGCGACAATCGGCATCGCCGGCGTCTTCACCGCCCAGCTCGGCTCGCTTAACGATGGCTACCTCAAGAGCCTCCAGAGCGGCGGAACCGCGTCGCTGCTGACCGACCCGACCAAGGCTGCCAGCATCGCCCGCGAGGCCTCCAAGCAGATCGCCCAGCTCCAGGGCCGCATCGGCGGGTTCCAGAAGTTCCAGGTCCGCACGGCGACCAACTCGCTCAACGACGTCAAGGAGGGTCTCGAGAAGGTCCGCAGCTCGATCGCGGACGTCGACTTCGCCGCGGCGACGGCCGAGCTCAACCGCTCCAACGTCCTGATGCAGTCGGCGATCTCCCTGCTCGGACTGTCCAATCAGCAGAGCGCCCAGGTGCTCTCGCTGCTGCGGTAAGCGATCGGTCAGCGCCGGGCACGTCCCGCGCGCAGAAGTGAGCACTCTCTCGTGGGACCGGACGGCGCGCCCGCGCTGTCCGGTCCCGTTCATGCGCCGGGCGTTAGCGATCTGTGACTGGCGGTCGTTGTGGGCGGACCTGCGCGCGTCGCGTCAGGTTCGGACCCCGGCCTGCTCGCGCAGGAGGGCGATCCGCTGCTCGGTCGGCGGGTGCGTGCTGAACAGGTTCATCAGCGAGCCGCCGTGCAGCGGCTCCATGATGTACATCGCGTGGAACGCCGGGTTCGTATCGGTCGGGATTCGCTCGTTGCCCGCCTGGAGCCGGGCCAGCGCCGAAGCGAGCTTGAGCGGATCGCCGCACAGTTCGCCGCCGTACGAGTCCGCCGCGTACTCGCGCTGCCGCGAGATCGCCGCCTGGATGAGCAGGGCGGCCAGCGGTGCCAGGATGATCATGAGCAGGGCCCCGACCGCGCCGAGCGGGCTGGAGTGGCCTGAATCGCGGCTGCTTCCGAAGAACATGAACATGTAGCCGATCTGGCTGATCGCGCCGGCCAGGACGGCCGCGATCGTGCTGATCAGCACGTCACGGTGCTTGATGTGCGCGATCTCGTGCGCCAGCACGCCCTCGATCTCATGCTGCGGAAAGCCCCGCAGCATGCCGGCGGTGATCGCGACGGCGGCGTTCTGCGGATTGCGCCCGGTTGCGAACGCGTTCGGCGCCGGCTGCGGGCAAACGTAGATCCGTGGCTTGGGCAGCCCCGCCTTGGCCGCGAGCCGCTCGACCACGTCATGCAGCCAGGGCATCTCGTGGCGCTCGACCTCCTGAGCCTGCATGGCCGCGATGGCGATCTTGTCCGAGAAGAAGTACGAGATCACCGCGCCGAGCCCGCCGAAGAGCAGCCCGAACGTCACGCCCGTCGGTCCGGCAACGAAGTGCCCGATCACCATGCACAGGCCGATCAGGGCGCTGAGCAGCAGCGTAGTCTTGAAGTTGTTGACGAATCGCATGTTCGTTCATCCTCCTTCTCGACGCTCGGGGCCGGTGGTCCTCCCGACGGCGCCACAGAGCGGCCCGGCGATCCGGCAGCCCGCTGGCCGCGGTGGTCCGTGATGCTGCGGCCCGCACCGGACCGTTGACCGCCGGCTCTGTTCCCGTCTCACGGCGGACACCGACCCAATGTCGCTAGGAATAACCGATCGCGACCGCGAGTTCATCCCGCTGATCGGACCGTTCCGGTGCGATTTTGTTGGCGTTGATCATGTTGTGCAAGTGCTCGCCGGCGAGGGTCGGGTGTGTCGTCTGTAAACTACTGTAAGCGATTGATTTGAGAGCTTTGCTTGTTGGTCGGGTTCACTGGCGCGAGTTGGTATCCGCGCGCCCTGCCTCCGTTGGCCCCGTTCGGCGCGGTCGCCCCGCGGGGCCGCCGCCGTGTAGCGCCGCGAAAGTCCGTTTACAATACCGACGAGCGTCGGGGGGCGTGACGCCGTTGCCCGGGCCGACTCGGCGATCGGCGGTGCAGCAAGTCGGCTATGCGGGAGGCCGGTCCCGCAAGGACCTGGTGGTGCAAGTCCGGGGCCTGCGTGGCGAGGTTCTGCATGGAGGCGGAGTGTGTCCCGCGTTGGTCACATGCCTGAGTTGACGAACCTGCCCGCAGCGGGCATTCGCACGCGCCTGGCGCGCCGGTCGGCCGCCGTCCTTCTCGCCGCTTCGCTGGCCGCTGTCCCCGCGTGCCGCCCGCCCAGCCAGCCGAGCGACTACCGCGCGATCGCGGGCGTCATCGAATCGCTCCGGCCGGATACGTCGGAGCTGACGGCCCGGCCGACGGAGCGAGCCGCCGATAGGAGCGGCCAGCCGCTTGTGTGCGTGGTCACGAACGACTGCGAGATCTACATCAATGACCGGGCGATGGGCTTCGACGCGCTGCGCATCGGCGACGAGGTCGAGTTCATCGGTTACTACGAAGCGACCAACCAGCGCGGTCAGCGCTTTGTCATCTCGCTTGCCAACGTGAGCCGCGATGAGCCGCCGCCGCAAAATCCACTGGACCTGCCCCAACCCGACCGCCAGGAGGAATGATCATGGGTGTTGCACCGCTGATTGAGTCCATCCGCGCTCGCGAGATCCTCGATTCCCGCGGGAATCCGACCGTCGAGTGCGACGTGATCCTCGAGGACGGCACCTTCGCCACGGCCGCCGTGCCCAGTGGCGCCTCGACCGGCGAGAACGAGGCCGTCGAGCTGCGCGACGGCGACAAGAAGCGCTATCTCGGCAAGGGTGTCCTCAAGGCCGTCAAAAACGTCAACGAGATCATCGCCCCGGCGATCTGCGACCTGGACCCCACCCGCCAGGAGGAGATCGACCGCCGGATGCTCGAGCTCGACGGTACGCCGAACAAGGCCAAGCTGGGCGCGAACGCAATCCTGGCGGTCTCGGTGGCGGTGGCGAAGGCCGCGGCGGCCTCGGCCGGGCTGCCGCTATATCGCTATCTCGGCGGGGCGTCGGCCCGCACGCTGCCGGTGCCGATGATGAACATCCTCAACGGCGGCAAGCACGCGGACAACAACGTCGACTTCCAGGAGTTCATGGTCCAGCCGTGGGGTGCGCCGACGTTCCGCGAAGGGCTGCGGATGGGCGCGGAGATCTTTCACGCACTCAAGGGCGTGCTGCACGGCAAGGGCTACAACACGGCGGTGGGCGACGAAGGCGGCTTCGCGCCCAGCCTGAAGTCGAACGAAGAGGCGCTGGAGGTCATCGCCCAGGCCGTCGAGAAGGCCGGGTATCAGCTCGGCCGCGACGTGTGGATCGCGCTCGACCCGGCCGCCAGCGAGATGTGGGATCCCGACCGGCGCGGCTATCGTTTCTTCAAATCGGATCCGAAGCGCTGCGCGACCAGCGACGAGATGATCGACCTGTGGGCGAGCTGGTGCGCGAAGTACCCCATCCGCAGCCTGGAGGACGGTCTGGCCGAGCACGACTGGGAAGGCTGGCAGAAGCTCACCGCCCGGCTCGGCGACAAGGTGCAGCTCGTTGGCGACGACGTGTTCGTCACGAACGTGAAGTACCTCGAACGCGGCATCCGCGAGAAGTCCGCCAACGCCATCCTGGTCAAGATCAACCAGATCGGCACGCTGACGGAAACCTTCGCGACGGTGGACCTGGCGATGCGCAACGGCTTCGGTGTCGTCATCAGCCACCGCAGCGGCGAGACCGAGGATGCGACCATCGCGGATTTCGCCGTCGCGACGAATGCGGGGCAGGTCAAGACCGGCAGCGCCTCGCGCAGCGACCGGATCGCCAAGTACAACCGGCTGCTGCGCATCGAGGAGGAACTGGGCGAGGACGCGGTCTACGGCGCCGCGTTCTGGCGGAAGTAGCTCGACCGCACAGTAGCGCCGGACCTCCGCGTCCGGCGAAGCGGTCCGGCGAAGCAGTAGCGCCGGACCTCCGCGTCCGGCGGCCGCGTTGTGTGGCACTCTGCCTCGGACACAGAGGTCCGACGCTACTCGTGGTCGCATGCCGCTCCTGACGGCTGAGTGAGCGGAGCCATGTCCATCGTCCGCGGATTCGAGGCCCTGCTGTTCTGGGCGATGGCGCTGACCTCGGGCGCCGCGCTCGCGCTGTGCCTTGTTTTGCCGCCCTGGATGGAGTACCAGGCCACGCTCGCCCAGCGCGAAGCGTCGCGGGCGCGCCTCGCGGCCGTTGAGCGCCGCCTCGAAGCCGTCCAGCGCCAGAACGAGCACCTTAAGAACGACCCGGCGTACCTGATGCGCCTGGCGCGGCAGGAACTCGGTGGCAGCATCCAGGTCCCCGGTGCCGCAGCCATTCGCATCAACCCCAGCGAGCAGCAGCTGGCGTGGGACGAGTGGGCTGCCCAGCAGGCCGCGCCCGACGAGGTCGAGGACGTCCTGCCCGAACTGACCGTCTTCCTCAAGCAGGTCCTCGATCGATACCCACAGGCCTACCTGTTTGTGAATGAGCAGACCCGGCCGATCCTCATCGGCCTGGCCAGCCTGATGCTGCTGACGGCCATCGTGCTCCTCGGCCGCGGCGTGCCACATACGCCGCCGCAGGGGTGAAGCGGCGCGCTCCGCTCGTGACCGGCATCCAGGCCGGTCTTGTACCGCGCCGAGCGGCCAGATTTGTCGCCACGATGAGTGCCGCCAGAGTCCCGCTTCCGGCGACGCATCCGCCTGCAACGATGCGTCGGACCGGGACGTTCGACGCTACAGCTCGTCGCCGTACCGGGCGGCTTCCCAGGCGATCATGGCTTGCTTCCGCGCCACGCCGCCGCCGTAGTTTCCGAGTATTCCGAGGCTGCGGATCACGCGGTGACACGGAATCACGAACGCCACCCGGTTGTCGCCGACGGCGTTGCCAACGGCCCGCGTGCTGCGGGGCAGGCCGATGCCGGCCGCCACGTCGCCGTAGGTCGCGAGCCGCCCGGGCGGGATGTGCAGCAGCGCTTCCCACACCTTGATCTGGAAATTTGTGCCGCCGGCCAGCACGCGGATCGGTGACGAACCCCCCTGCGGCGAGAAGATCCGCTCCACGACGCGGCCGGTTTCATCGCCGCCGCTCGTCAGCCGTGCCGCCGGCCATGCGCGGCGCAGGGACTCTCGCGCTGCGCCCGACCCGCCGGACTCGATGAACGACAGCCAGCACACGCCCCGGTCGGTCAATCCGATCAGGCAGCGTCCGAACGGCGTCTCATGCACGCCGATCCGGATGATGAGCCCCGCACCGCCCGACTTGTACTCGCCAGGCGTGACCGCCTCCAGCGTGACAAAGAGGTCATGAAGCCGACCCGTGCCGGAAAGCCCGAGCCGACAGGCCGCCTGGAGCAACGACGCCTCGGTGCGCAGCAGCACGCGCGCGTCGTCGAGCGTGAGGTACTGCTGGAAGCGCTTCGGGCTGATGCCTGCCCAGCGCGTGAACAGTCGTTGGAAGTGAAAGGGGCTCAATTCGACGGCCCCGGCGACCTCGGCTAGCGGTACCGGCCGGCCGCGGTGCTGCTGGAGGTATGCGAGGGCGGCGTCGACTCGCTCGTAGTCGCCGCGCCAGGTTCGCCGCGGCGCGCTCCGTGTCGTGCTCATGCGGGGCATGGTACGACGGGTAGCGCGGCGGGAGCGACCCGAATCTTGCGACCTCGCGGGCTGGACCGTCGACCGATGGCGGTTGACGACCGATGGCTGCCGCAATGCAATCACGACACCTCCTGGATCGCCTGGCGGAATCTCGGAGCGGACCTGCGGGTGGCCGATCCCGGCGGCGGTTCGAGACCGGCCCGAAGGTCGGTCCCCAAGTGAAAGGCCGGAGGCCGCCCCCCCCGAAGGCCGGCTTCCCAGGCAATCGTCCTGCCGCGCCCGGAAGGCATGCGATGTTTGCGATGGTGCTTAGTGCGATCGCGCCGATAGACACCGCGCCGCTCCAGGCGACGGAGCGGCCGGCGCCGGAGCCCGAACACGGTGAGGTGCGGGTACGCGTGGCCTGCTGCGCGGTTTGCCGCACAGACCTGCATGTGATCGAGGGCGACTTGCCCGCGCTGCGCTTGCCGATCGTTCCCGGGCACCAGGTTGTGGGTAGCGTAGACCGGCTGGGACCCGGTTGCCGGCGCCTGGCGGTCGGACAGCGGGTTGGGATCGCGTGGCTGCGTGGCACGTGCGGGGCCTGCGCGTGGTGCCACTCGCAGCGTGAGAACCTGTGCCCGACCTCGCGGTACACCGGCTACCATGCCGACGGGGGCTTCGCGGAGTACGCCACTGTCGCGGAGGATTACGCCTACGAACTGCCCGACGCGCTCGACGACGTGCAGGCCGCCCCGCTGCTGTGCGGTGGGATCATCGGCTACCGGGCGCTGCGTCGGGCCTGCGTGCGGCCGGGGAGCCGGGTCGCGCTATGGGGCTTCGGCTCGTCGGCGCACATCGCGTTGCAGGTGCTGCTGCACTGGGGTTGCGAGGTGTACGTCGTGACCCGCGGTGCCGCGCGAATCGAACTGGCCCGTGCGCTCGGCGCCGCCTGGGCCGGTCGCCGCGCGGAAGACATGCCGCGCGCGGCGCAGAGCGCGATCATCTTCGCGCCGGCCGGTGAGCTGGTGCCGGCGGCGCTCGAACACACCGAGCCCGGCGGGGCGGTGGCCCTGGCGGGGATCCACATGACGGACGTGCCCCGCCTGAGCTACAGCCGACACCTGTTCAACGAGCGCGATCTCCACTCGGTGACGGCCAACACGCGCGAGGACGGGCGAGCGCTGCTGCTTGAGGCAGCAGCGATCCCGATTCGCCCCGAGGTGACGACCTACTCGCTGGGCGACGCGAACCGGGCGCTGCAGGACCTCAAACACGGGCGCCTGGCTGGGACGGGCGTGCTTGTCGTGGGGTGACCCAGACGCGCCTCGTCGGTGGACCGTCGAGGCGTGGCGCGCGGGATCGCGCCAGGTGGGGCAGGCATCCTGCCGTCCCTGGCCGACTGGAAACCGGGCTCACCCGGAAGTGTCAGACCCGAAGGTCGCTGCGAGGCACTGCGCTACACCCAGCCGCGGTCCTTGCAGGCCTGGGCCACACGGGCGATCGCGATCGTGTAGGCCGCGTCGCGCATAAAGAGCTTGCGTTTCTTGGCCGTGTCGCTGACGGCGATGAAGGCGCTGGTCATCATCACGTCGAGCTTGCCGAGGACCTCGTCCTTCTCCCAGTAGTAGTTCATGTTGCTCTGAACCTGCTCGAGGTAGGAGCAGGTCACGCCGCCCGCGTTGGCCAGGAAGTCCGGAATGACGAAGATGCCGCGCTCCTGGAGCACGTGGTCGGCTTCGGGCGTGGTCGGGCCGTTGGCGCCCTCGGCGATGAGCCGCACGCGCTTGCTGATCTTGCCCGCGTTCTCACCGGTGATGGAGTTCTCCAGGGCGGCGGGGATGAGCACGTCGGCGTCCTGCTCGATCCAGGCCTCGCCGGGCAGGACCTCGTAGCCGGCGTCCGCGGCCTTCTTCTTGTCGATGCCGCCGAAGCGGTCGGTCATTTTGCGCAGGACGGCCAGGTCGACGCCGTCCTTCTTGCGGAACGTGTAGGCCTTCTGGTCGCCCTCGTCCCACGACGAGACGCAGATCACCTTCCCGCCCAGGCGCTGGTACAACTCGACGGCGTACTGGGCGACGTTGCCGAAGCCCTGCACGGCGGCGACCGTCTCGGCCGGCTTCATGCCCAGCTCCTTCATCGCCTCGCGGATCGTGAAGACGACGCCGTACCCGGTCGCCTCGGTGCGGCCGAGCGAGCCGCCCATGCCGACGGGCTTGCCGGTGATGAGGCCGGGGTACTTGCCGCCGAAGATGTGCTCGTACTCGTCGAGCATCCAGAGCATGTGCTGGGCGTTGGTCATGACGTCGGGCGCGGGCACGTCGGTAACGGGGCCGATGTTGCGGGCGACGGCCCGGACCCACCCGCGGCAAAGGGCTTCCTGCTCACGCATGCTCAGCGAGTGTGGCGAGCACACGACGCCGCCCTTGCCGCCGCCCAGCGGCAGGTTGGCCACGGCACACTTCCAGGTCATCCACATGGACAGGGCGCGGACGGTGTCGGCGGTCTCCTGCGGGTGGAAGCGGATGCCGCCCTTGTTGGGCCCGCGGGCGTCGTTGTGCTGCACGCGGAATCCGCGGAAGACTCTCACGCTGCCGTCGTCCATGCGGATGGGAAGGCTGAAGTGGTACTCGCGCATCGGCCAGCGCAAGAGTTCCTTGGTGGCCTGGTCGAGCTCCAGGTAGTCGGCGACCTTGTCGAACTGCTGCTGGGCCATGGCGAACGCGTTGAAACCCTTGCCGCTTGGCGAACTCATTGCGTCCCTCTCGACAGGAGTGAAACCGAGGCGTGCTGACCGAGGGCTGACATACGACCCGGCATCTTACCGCGCGGGCAGGCGAACGCCAAACAGACCCGCGTATCCGACATCCGCCGGCTGTGCGGGGCAGCGGGCGTCTCGCTGTGAGGGTGTGAGGGTGTGAGGGTGTGAGGGTGTGGAGTGAGGAGGTGGGGAGGTCAGGAGGTGAGCCAGTCGGCGGCGACGAACGAGCGGTCTACGGCTGAGGATACGCCGCCTGGATCGCCAGCAGGGCGTAGGCGGTCGTGAGCTGCGGCCATCCCTCCATCCAGCGGTCGGCTTCGTTGACCCAGCTCCCGTCGGGGCGCTGGGCCTTCTCCAGGCGCGCCAGCAGTTCGTGCCGCCAGACGCGCGGCCGTCCGCTGGTCTCGACGATCACGGGCTCGCCCCACGCGTCCAGCGCCCGCGAGAAGACGTGATAGTAGTAATAGAGGCCCTCGGAACTCTGCTTCTCCGGCATGTTGGGGTTGTATTCCAGCGACCAGTGCCCCCGAATCCAGTCCAGGGCCGCCCGCACGCGCGCGTCGTCCTGCGACAGGCCGGCATACAGCAGGCTCTTGAAGCCGGCGTACGTCATCGAGCCGTAGCAACGCAGCTCGCGGCGGCCGCCGACCTCGATTTCGCCCGCCTTGCTCTCGCCGCCGCCCGCGGGCGAGTAGATGAAGCCACCCTGCGACGAGCCGCGGGCGAACGCCTGGTCGTTGGTCTCGCCCAGCATCTGGCAGCGCTGGATGAAGACCAGGGCCTTGCGGTAGGCGGGGTCGTCCTTCGGCAGACCGCTATCGCGCAGCGCCTCCAGCATCATCTGCGTGTTCGAGAGGTCGGGCCGCTCGCCGCGCCCGTAACCCGCGCCGCCATACCACGCGTTATCGACGGAGATGTCCTCGCCCTCGTCCCACTGGAGCGTCGTGAGGTACTTCTGCACCCGATCGACGAGCGCCTGGCGGCCCGGGTCCTTGAGTGCCGCGAGCATCGACAGCGCTACCGAACTCTCGTAATTCTTCAGCAGCCCTTCCGCGCCGTAGATGCCGCCGTCGCTGCGCTCGAACGTCAGCACGAACGCGACGCCGCGCTCCACCGCGGCATGATGCGGCCCGATCTCGGGCTGCTGCGCGAGAGCCTTGAGCACGAGGCACGTGATACCTGG
>CAADGM010000258.1 GCA_900696535.1 uncultured Planctomycetota bacterium | reverse complement strand
TCGCGACCATCGGGTCGGCGGCGTTGAGCACCGCCATGCCGTCGGGCGCCACGTTCTGCACGATGACGCGCTTGAGCACCGCCAGGTCTTCGACCGTGGTGATGAAGTTCAGGCCCAGGTGATCGCCGACACCGATATTGGTGACCACGGCCACCTTGCATCGGTCGAAGCCCAGGCCCTCGCGCAGCATGCCGCCGCGTGCAGTCTCGAAGACGGCGGCGTCGACGTGCGGATGCATCAGCACGTTGCGCGCGCTGCGCGGCCCGCTGCAGTCGCCGGTGTCGATGCACTGGCCGTTGACGTAGACGCCGTCGGTGTTGGTCATGCCGACGCGCGCGCCGGTTCCTGCCAGCAGGTGCGCGATGAGCCGCACCGTGGTGGTCTTGCCGTTGGTGCCGGTGACCGCAACCACCGGAATGCGCCCGTCGTCGCCCTCGGCGAACAACGTGCCGACGACCGCCTCGCCCACCGGGCGTCCCTTGCCGTACGAGGGCGCCAGGTGCATGCGCAGGCCCGGCGCCGCGTTGACCTCGACGATGCCGCCGCCCTGTTCCTCGAGCGGGCGGCCGATGTTCTCGCAGACGACGTCGACGCCGCAGATGTCGAGCCCGATCGTCTGCGCAGCCTCGATCGCGCGCGCCGCGAGTTCGGGGTGGACGTCATCGGTGACGTCGGTGGCGGTGCCGCCGGTGCTCAGGTTCGCGTTGTGCCGCAGCAGCACGCGCGCGCCGCGTGGCGGGATCGATTCCGCATCGTAGCCCTGCTTGGCGAGCTGGACGAGCGCGACTTCGTCGACCCGGATGCGGGTGAGCGGGGTCGCGTGGCCCTCGCCGCGGCGCGGGTCGAGGTTCACCTCGTCGACGAGTTCGCGCACCGTGTGCACGCCGTCGCCGATCACGTGGGCAGGATCGCGCCGCGCTGCCGCCACCAGTTGCCCGCCGACCACCAGTACGCGAAAGTCGTGTCCCGGAATGAAACGCTCGACCAGGATGTCGGAGCTGATCTCGTTGGCCGCCGCCCAGGCGGCTTCGAGATGCTCACGCGTCTCGACCTTCACCGACACGCCCTTGCCCTGGTTGCCGTCGCGCGGTTTGACGACGACCGGGCTGCCCAGCGCCTCGAACGCGGCGATCGCCTGGGCGAGGTTGCCGACTGCACGGCCCACGGGCACCGGAACGCCGACCGCCGCCAGCAGCTGCTTGGTGAGTTCCTTGTCCTGCGCGATCTGCTCGGCCACCGCGCTGGTGGCGTCGATTTCGGCGGCCTGGATGCGGCGCTGCCGGCTGCCCCATCCGAACTGCACCAGGCTGCCATCGGTGAGGCGGCGGTAGGGAATGCCGCGGGCCACCGCAGCCTGGACGATCGCGCCGGTGCTCGGACCCAGCCGCAGATCTTCGTCCATCTCGCGCAGCCGTGCCAGCGCATCGGCGAGATCGAAGCCGGTGTCGTCGAGCGCCGAGCGGCACAATGCCTCGGCCAGTTCGAGCGCGAATCGGCCCACCGCTTCCTCGGTGTATTCGACCACCACCTGATAGACGCCGGACTCGGTGGTCTGCGTGGTCCGCGAGAAGCTCACCGGACAACCCGCCTGCGCCTGCAGCGCCAGCGCCGCGGCGGCGAGCACGTGGGCGACCGACCCGCCCCGGCACTGGCCGAGCGGCTGCAGCGGGCCGATTTCGGGAAAGCGCGCGCGCAGCCGCGCCTCGAAGGCGGGCAGCAGGTCGATGCAGCGTTCGGCCTCGTCACAGGTGACGATCGCTTCGATCGCGGTGCGCTTCGACCAGAGATTCGGACCGCGCAGCGCGCGGATGCGTGAGATGTTCATGACGGGCTGGCCGGTTGGGCGCCTGGCGGCGCGCGATCAGGCAACGACGGTTTCGTTCGCTTCGGAGTGCACCGCGCAGAGCGTCTCGACGCCGGTGCGGATCAGGTCGGGATTGATGTCGAGCGCCCAGGCGGCGGCGATCGCGGCGAGCAGGTCATCGAGGCGATGCCCCGTGGTTTCGCCGACGGCCAGGCGCGAGAGTTCGGCCACCGGAAGGCCGCGCTCGCCGGTGGCCAGAACGATGCGTCCGCCGCGAACGACCACGGCCCGCCGCCCGGCGGCGAGGTGCGCCTCGACCACCTGGCCGCCGGCGCCGGCCTCGTAGAACACGACCTCGCCGTCGCACAGCGTAGCCATCTTCGCGACCAGCGGGTCGGCCGCGTCGAGCACCGCCACGCCTTCGGGCAGCACGACGTCGACCTGGGTGCGCAGCAGCGTGTACATCTGTTCGGCGCCGGCGATGTCGAACTGCGGGATCGTCGCGTTCGGGTCGATGCCGGTGACCACGCCGACCTGGCAACGGTCGTAGGCAAGGCCTTCGGAGACGATCGTCAGGCCGTCGTTCTCGATCACCGCCGCCTCGACGTACCGGTTCATCAGCAGTCGGTGCGCAGGTTCCCGGCGGGCGCAGTCGCCGCTGGCGAGCCGGCGCCCGCCGACGAAGAGTCCTTCGCCGCAGGCGAGGCCGGCGCGCTGGCCGGCCAGCCGAAGGAATTCGGCGACCAGCCGGGCGATCGCGGTGCCGCTGCGCGTGCCGGCGATGCCGACGATCGGGATGCGGCCCGAGTCGCCCTCCGGGAACAGGCTGTTCACGATCGCCGCGCCCACCGGTTGGGGCGTGCCGGCGGCCGGCTTCAGGTGCATCAGCAGGCCGGGGCCGGCGTTGACTTCGACGATCGC
>CAADGM010000257.1 GCA_900696535.1 uncultured Planctomycetota bacterium | reverse complement strand
CATAAACTGAGCCGACCGCGCAAGCGGTCGGTCATAAACTGAGCCGACCGCGCAAGCGGTCGGTCATAAACTGAGCCGACCGCGCAAGCGGTCGGTCATAAACTGAGCCGACCGCGCAAGCGGTCGGCTCGGATGCGGACGCCCCCCCGATCGCTTCCGCGATCGGCTCTGTGCGCGCGCACACCGTTCGCTCGCGTGCGGCGTAACTCGCCGGGGAACCGGCCTCTGGCCGGTCTCGGCCCCACGCGGTCGACGGCGTGCGCCGCAGACTGGGTGCGATCGGCTTGCCGGCAAGCGGACTGGATTCCCGCTCTCGCGGGAGTAACTACGTCACGAACACAACTCGCGCAGGCACTCGGGCCAACGCGCGGCGCAACGTCGAAAGACACCCGCGAATGGCGGGCAATCCACCTGCGCTGCATGCTCACCCGCTAATAGCGGGTGCTCCGCCGGCGCTGCGTGTTCACCCGCTGATAGCGGGTGAACCACGGGCGCTCCATCCTCACCCGCTGGTAGCGGGTGCTTCATACACTCTCAATGGACGCCCGCTCGTAGCGGGTGCTCCAAGGGCTGAAGCACCTACTCTTGGCTCAGTGTCAGCACGCTCTGCTCGGCCAGGTTGCTGGTCGTCGCCGCTCGCACGCCGGCGTTGCTCACGCCGTACACCGCCGACCCGATGAAGCGCGTCCGCCGCCACGTCCAGTCCCAGGGCGTCGCACCCGCGGCGCGCACCGTCGCCAGCGAGCCGAGCGTCTGGATGCCGCCCGCGGCCGAGACATCCAGCACGACGATCCCATCGAACTGCGGTGACATCGACACTGCCTGCGAACTTCCGGCGTTGGCGGCCGTCAGCGTCATTGGCATGGCCACCGTTCGCCCGTTGGGGTGGATCGCGAACGCCTTGTGCGTCTCGCTGACCTCGCACCAACTGCCGTAGCCGCCGAACTCCTTCTGAACGATGACCTTGGGGTCGGCCAGGTCGCTCACGTCGAAGAGCGAGACCTGCACAGCGCTCGGCGTGACGCCACCCCACGGGTTCGTCGCGACGGAGCGGCCGACGCCCAGCAGCAGGTTCTCGCCGAGCGGATGCAGGTAATCGCTGTAGCCGGGGATCTTCAGCTCGCCGACCACGCGCGGCGCCGCCGGGTTGCTCAGGTCCAGCGCGAAGAGCGGGTCGACCTGCCGGAACGTCACGAGGAACCCTCGTGGGCCGAGAAACCGCGCCGAGTACAGCCGCTCCCCGGGGGCCAGCCCCTCGACGCGGCCGACGATCTCCAGCGCCGAGCCTGTGCCTGCCAGCACGTAGACCGCGTTGCTCGGCTCGGACACGTCGGCCGACGCGCTCGCGTCCGTGCTCACGACGCCGAGCCCGAGCAGGTCGAGGACTGTCGTCGATCGCGCCGACGCCGGCGTCACGTGGGTGGCCAGACGGAGGTACCCGTCGTACTCGCCCAGCGAGAACTGGTTCAGCAGCGTGCCGGGAACCTCGCCTGTGCCCGCATAGCTCGCAGCGCCGTCGCCGTTGAAGCTGAACTTGTGGATGGCGGTTGTCGTCTGCCCGCTGGTCTCGCTCCAACGCGTGCTGCCCAGGTAGAGTGCCTGCCGTGACGCGTAGATCGTCGCGGCGTTCTCCACCACCGCGACCGAGCCGACAATCTTCTCGACGTTGCCCGTGTCGAGCGTGATGACAGCGGTCATGTAGTAGCCGGCGGGGTCGCCCGGCCTGTACACGTCTGACCACTGCACGGCCGGCAGCTCCGATCCGCCCGCGGATCCCTTCGGAAGCACGCCGCCCGCGCTGCCCGCGACCGACTGCGCCGCGCTGCTCTCCGCGCTGCTCGGCGGCACGTACGTGAGCACCAGGTGCAACCGATCGTCGATGACGCGCGACGTTGCCAGCGCGCCCTCCAGCTCGATCCGGCCGAGCACGCGCGGCGCCGTCGGCGTGGTCACGTCGATCGACGTTACGATCACCTTCGACCGCAGGTAGTACGGCGGCCAGATCATCAGCTCCGCGCGCGGCGAGCCATCCATCGGCACGACCTGGCTGTCGGCCGGCGTGCCGAGCACGATCAGCGTGCGGCCCACCAGGTACGCCTCGTTGTTCGCGCTGTCCACCGCGACGGACGCGGCCTCGGCCAGTTCGGCGCCCGCAGCGGCGCGCACGATCCGCACTGACCCGTCACACATGACGTACAGGTAGTTCCCGTCCGTCAGTACCCGGTCGCTCTCGTCCACGCCAGCCTCCTGGATGTTGGTCCCGGAGTAGCCCGCCCCGGCATCGTTCGCCCCAGTGGCCTCCGGCGCTGCGGCCATGAGGTCCATCCCAAACAGGCCCCACGCGCCGCCGGCTCGCGACCCTGTCGCACTGCTGCGCTGGTCGCGGACGAACGCGAGCAGCTCGCTCTCCGACTGGAACTTGCGCAGCGCGGCCGACTTGTCCCCGGTCGCCCCCGTCCCGAACAGGTCGGCGCAGCCGCCCACAACCAGGAGCATTCCCACCAGGGCCGCCGCCCACGCCGCCCGTCCCGAACTCAGATGCCGCGTCATTTGCAGGTCTCCTTCTCAGTCCGCCGCGAACTACCGGCAGGACAGAAAGACTGCGATCCCTTCCCCCGCCGCTTGCGCGCCATTGGCGTGCGGATCGTCGCGCACGCTCCCGGAATGATCGCACGCTGTGAGTGTCGCGTGAAGGCCGAGGTTTGCGCCCACGGTTGGGGCCGGCCGGCCCGAAGCGCCCGCAACGGACCGGCCTCGGTCTCGCGCTGGGCACGGCGCTAGGGAGAACGCGCACCGTACGCCCGATAACAGTTCCGCTCGGTGGCCATCTGGGCGGCTTTTGGGCTCCGGGTGGATTTTCGGTCCGGGGGGCTTGCAAGCGGGTGCAGGTATGCTACTATTCACGACCCGCCCCTGAGCAAGGGGCAGGGTTCTTTGACAAGTAAACAGTGGACGTAACCGAGAGCGTGTGAGCCCGCGTGCCCCCCCTGCGACCTGTATGGGGGGTGCGTTGGAGCAATTCTCCCGCCAGCGACCGGCACCACGACGTGCGCGGCTCGCGGGCGGGGCCGACGGCCTGCTCGCAGCGGGCTGTTCGGTTTCTTCGGATTCGAAGAGACCGCCCTTCGGGGCGTTTCGACGAGTTTATTCGAAGAGTTTGATCCTGGCTCAGAACGAACGCTGGCGGCATGGCTAAGACATGCAAGTCGAACGGACCCAGTAGCAATATTGGGTTAGTGGCGGAAGGGTGAGTAATGCATGGGTAACGTACCCCGAACTCGGGAATAACAGCGGGAGCAATCCCTTTGCGAAAGTGCTGCTAATACCCGATGAAGTCGCTGGGTCTCCTGATCCGGCGACCAAAGGTGGGGACCGCAAGGCCTATTGGTTTGGGAGCGGCCCATGTCCTATCAGCTAGTTGGTGAGGTAACGGCTCACCAAGGCAACGACGGGTAGCCGGACTGAGAGGTCGGCCGGCCACATCGGGACTGAGACACTGCCCGGACACCTACGGGTGGCTGCAGTAACGAATCTTGGGCAATGGGCGAAAGCCTGACCCAGCAATGCCGCGTGCAGGAGGAAGTCCTTCGGGATGTAAACTGCTGTCAGGGGCTAACAAGCGAGTGGACCTAACACGTCTGCGAGTTGAGTCGCCCCAGAGGAAGCCACGACTAACTCTGTGCCAGCAGTCGCGGTAATACAGAGGTGGCAAGCGTTGTTCGGAATCACTGGGCTTAAAGCGCGTGTAGGCGGCTCGGTAAGTGTCTTGTGAAATCCGGCGGCTCAACCGCCGAACTGCAGGACATACTGCCGGGCTTGAGGTCGGTAGAGGCGCCTGGAACTCTAGGTGGAGCGGTGAAATGCGTAGATATCTAGAGGAACGCCGGAGGCGAAAGCGGGGCGCTGGGCCGAATCTGACGCTGAGACGCGAAAGCGTGGGGAGCAAACAGGATTAGATACCCTGGTAGTCCACGCCGTAAACGATGCACACTAGACGTCGGTGTCTCTGACGACGCCGGCGTTGCAGGAAAACTGTTAAGTGTGCCGCCTGGGGAGTACGGCCGCAAGGCTAAAACTCAAAGGAATTGACGGGGGCTCACACAAGCGGTGGAGCATGTGGCTTAATTCGAAGCAACGCGAAGAACCTTACCCGGGTTTGACAT
>CAADGM010000256.1 GCA_900696535.1 uncultured Planctomycetota bacterium | reverse complement strand
TTATGGGTCGCCACTCGGACGCTGGGTTATCGAGCAGCCAACGGCCCGCTCGCACAACGCGCGGCAACCTGGCCGGCGAGTTGATTCTGGCCCCAACGGGGCCGCGAACGCTGGGCATGACGGGTGCTGCTCGGCTATTATGAAGGAAGGGCTGCGGCGGTGGGCGGATCGCCACATTGCGTCGCGCCAGGAGGTCCGGAGGAGAAGCGTGATGGCACGGACCCTCGCAGGGGGGATCGTAGCGCTCTTGCTCGCGGCCACATCGTTGGCTGTCGAGCCCCCCTTCTACAGCAACGGTGGCGGCCTTGCCGATCCCACCAACCCGTATCTCGCTACGGGCACGGTGACTCTCAGCGGCGTGCCAGCACCGGCGGGCTTCGCCTGGAGCGAGTGTCCCGCCGACTCACCGACATCCGCGAACGCGCTCGGCGGCTTCGCGGCGCACCGCACCGGCTCGAGCGGAGCGTTCCGTCTGGCCGACGATTTCACAGTTCACCCCGGTGAACTCTTCGACCTCGACGCGATCGCGATCTTCGCGTACCAGGCCGGCTCGGACCCCGACGCGAACCCCTGCCCCGACGTCAACCTGCGCATCTGGAGCGGACGCCCCGGCGACCAGGGATCCGCGGTGATCTTCGGCGACACGACGACGAATCGACTGCTTTCGGCTACGAACACGAACCTCTACCGCATCTTCAACACGATCGTCGACCCGGATGGCCCCGGCCCCGGCCTGCCCCCCGAACCGGGCACAACCCGCCTCATTCGCGAACTCCGTCTCGCTGCCGACATCACGCTTGGGCCCGGCACCTACTGGCTCGACTGGCAGATCATCCCCACCGGAAGCGGGACGGCATTCACGCCGGCCATTTCGATCCCCGGCGTCCGCGGGCTCCCTGGCTGGAACGCCCGGCAGTTCATCCCCGGCAGCACGATCCCCCCCGTCCCACCGGGGTGGGAGAACGTGATCGACGGCGGCACGCCGCCGCAGGTGGCGGACGTGCCCCAGGACCTGCCGTTCCTCTTGTTCGGCACGTACACTCCCGAACCGTCAAGCTTGGCCCTGCTGCTGGTGGCCGCGCTTGGCCGTCGTCGCTGAACCCCCTCGGTACAAATCGCCGCTCCCACCTCGGTAAGGCCGCGGCGGGGCCTTCCCTTTCCGATCCACCGCGGCGCTCGTAAGCTTCTGATGGGTCCGTTGTCAGGCGTTGGCACCGGCTTCCCGCCGGTCCAGCCTCCTCGATGGGCTCTCTGAAGTGCGCTTGTCGCGGTACGTGGACCCGGCCGCGGACAGCCACGCCCGGAGAATGCCCAGTGGCTACGCTGATCGTGCTACAGGGACCGGACAAGGGGCGGACACTCCGCGCCTCCGACGACCTGTGCGTGATCGGCCGCGGCGGCAGCGGCATCGCCCTGAGCGACCCGACCGTGAGCCGGCGGCACGCCGAGCTTCACCTCGTCGTTGGTGGCTGGCAGCTCTCCGACCTCAACAGCGTGAACGGGACATTCCTGAACGGCGTGCGCGTGGCCAAGCCGATGCGGCTCAAGCACGGCGACCAGATCCGGGTGGGCAGCACGCTGATGGTGTACGCAGGCGACGAGTCCGTACAGCAGTACGCCGGCGCGGGCATCCCCCGCGACCTGGTGACGCTGGACGCCGGCAGCCTGACGCTCGATTCCTCGGTCGTGGCCAGCGTGCCCTCGAGCGAGGACAGCGTTGTCCTGGCCGCGCCCGAGACGGCCTACGCGGTCAAGGCCTGGAACATGCTTCGCGAGGTTGGCAACGTCATCGCCAGCCTCCTGCCCACCGACCAGCTCCTCGCCCGCGTGCTCGACCTCGTCTTCCAGGAGATCGAGGTGGAGCGCGGCGTGGTTTTCGTGCGCGACGAGGAGACGAGCGAGCTGCTGCCGGAGGTCGTCAAGTTCAAGGGCCCCGCCGGCGTCAGCCAGGCCGAGCTGGGCGGCATCATCACCTCGCGCACCATCATCCGTCACGTGGTCGACTCGCGCGAGGGCGTGCTCTGCTCCAACGTGGTCGCCGACAAGCGCTTCCAGAGCGGCAAGAGCGTCCAGAATCTCGGCATGCGCTCGGTCATCTGTGCCCCGATCGTCGCCCGCGAGCGGATTCTCGGCGTGATCTACCTCGACTGCCCGGTGACGCGCCACACGTACGGCGAGCAGGAGCTGAGGCTGATCACCGCGGTCGGCTACCAGGCGGGACTGGCCATCGACAACGCGAGGCTCGTGCAGCAACACATGCAGCAGGAGCGCCTGGCCGCCGCCGGCGAGACCGTCGCGTACCTGTCGCACTACATCAAGAACCTGCTCCAAGGCATGCGCAGCGGGGCGGACATCGTGCAGCGGGGTCTCGAGAAGCGCGACATCCTGATGACCGCGCAGGGCTGGCGCATCGTCGAGAAGAACCTCGACCGCTCCTACAACCTTATGCTCAACATGCTGGCTTTCAGCAAACCCCGCGAGCCGCGGCTCGAGCCCGTGCAGCTCAACCGCATCGTCGACGACGTGCACGAGCTCGTACAGCGCCAGGCCGATGACCGCCGCGTCATGCTCCTCACCGACCTGGACGAGGCCGCGCCGCCCATCCCCCTCGACTACGACGGCATCCACCAAGTTCTGCTCAACATCGTCACCAACGCCATCGACGCCATGGAGGGTGACCACGGCGTCATCCACGTCCGCACGCACTACCAGCCCGAGAAGAGCCGGATCGTCCTGGCCGTCGCCGACAACGGCCCCGGCATCCCCGCCAGTATGCGCGACCAGCTCTTCGACCCGTTCAAGTCCAGCAAAGGGCACGGCGGAACAGGGCTGGGCCTGGCCGTCGCCCGCAAGATTGTCCGTGAGCACGGCGGCGAGATCGAGGTCGTCGACCCGCCTGAGGGCGGGGCCGAGTTCCGCGTCTACCTGCCCATCAGCCCCTCGCCGCGCGGCAAGGGCGACACGCAGGGGCCGGCAGCGCGGGGCGCGCCGCGCTCGTCGGGCAAGTCAGCCGGCCAGAGCACCGCGCCCAAGCGCCCATGAGCAGCATCAGGGCTTGGACGGCTGCTTCGGCGAGTTCTCCCTCATGGTCAGCGCTTCCAGCAGGTTCCCCCCCATCACCGTCGCCCGCGAGCCACGCACGCGAACGACGACCAACGCATCACGCGCCAGCCAGGGCGGCTCCCGGGGATCGTGCGCCGCCTCGAAGACCACCCCGAAGTCCCCCGGCAACATCCACTGCCCCACGCTCGCGAAACGCGCCGCCACGTCTCCGCGACGGAGCACGGCCACAGCCTCGGGCGGCAATCCGGCGATCGGGGCCGCGGGCCGCGACTTGATCTGTCCCGTGATCTCGGCGGCCAGGACCGGCTTGCCGGGCGGATCGGGCAGCGGCCCTTCGAGCGGCAACGGCTGGTAGCCCGTCGCGTCGAGCCACCGGACCGCCCGGTCGCCGTCCGCCGCCGACACCGCCAACATGAATTCGAGCCCGGCCTGGAGAGCGAGCTTCTCCGGCGTTCGCTCAGCCTTGGGAAGGCGGCCCAGTTCCCGGGCAACGCGGCCAAGGCTCGCGGGCCCGGTTTCAGGCTCCGGGGCCGGCTGGGGCGCGGGTTGAGTGGCGGGCTTCGGCGCCCGGCGCCTCGGCGCCGGACGGTTGCGCGACTGTGCCTCGGCTATGGCCGCGAGCACGAGCAGGGCGATCAACCCTCCGATCGCGAGCCGCCGACTGATCGCTGAAGGAGAATGAAGAGGTCGGACCGGCGTCGGCCCCCGCGCCGCGCTGGCCCGCCGATCAGGCATTGATCTTGTCGATCGCCACCTTGAGCATCTGCTGCCTGTGCCCCCACCGCTTGTACAGACCCTTGCGCCGAGCAAACTTGACGCCCGTCACCTTGGGCATCTTCAGCCGCTCGACCAGCTTGGCCGTCACGGTGGCGCCGGCCACGAACGGCGTGCCAACCTTCGACTCGGCCCCGTCCCCGACCATGAGCACCTTGTCGAACGTCAGCTCCGTGGCGTCCTCGGGCAACTCACGGACGTCCACCAGGAGCATGTCGCCGGTTGTCACCTTGTACTGCCTGCCGCCGTCTTCAATGATCGCGTACATGCGCCGACGTCCTTCGCCCGGGCGGGCCTGAGAGCACACAGTCGAGCCGGGAACTTGCCATCCCGGTGCGTTACAAGACCGGCCAGAGACCGGTCCGCCAAGGGGGCCCTGAGGTCGGTTCCCCAGTGGGGCCTTGATGGCGGCCTGGCGAGGCCCGGTTCCAAAAGGGAGCCGCCCTCAGCACCAGGGCCACCGGCCGCCAGAGAACCCCGAACTATACCCCCCGGTCGCCCGCCACGCAACGGGGCAAGCCGCGCCGGCGGCGGGCCCGCGCCGCCCCGTGGGCGGGTTCCGATCAGCCCAGACACGTATCGCGAAACCGCACCGGCGGCGCTATACTTGCCGATCGGACTCGGACCGCCCCATTGCCGAAACCCCTGTGGATGCCTGCCATGATCGTGCGTGATGACCAGATCGACCCTCTCGGACAGGAGCTCCGCGACCACGACCCCCTCGAGACCGCCGAGTGGCTGGCCTCGATGGACTCGGTCCTGCATCACAGCGGGTCGCGGCGCGTCGAGTACCTGCTCGAACGGCTCCATGCCTGGTCGCTCATCCGCCAGGTTCCCGTTCCCTTCGCCGCCAATACGCCCTACGTCAACACGATCGCGCGACGCGAGCAGCCGCCCTTCCCCGGCGACCGGCAGCTCGAGCGACGGATCAAGAGCTTCGTCCGCTGGAACGCGATGGCCATGGTCGTTCGCGGCAACCGCATGTCCGAGGGCATCGGCGGGCACATCTCCACCTACGCGTCATCCGCGACGCTCTACGAGATCGGCTTTAACCACTTCTTCCGCGCGCCGACCGACAGCAGCGCCGGCGACCAGATCTTCTTCCAGGGACACGCCTCGCCGGGCGTCTACGCCCGCGCGTTCCTCGAGTACCGTATCGACGAGCAGCACTTGCGGAACTTCCGTCGCGAGATGGGCGAGGGCGGCGGCCTCTCGTCGTACCCGCACCCGTGGCTGATGCCCGAGTTCTGGCAGTTCCCCACGGTCTCGATGGGACTCGGACCCATCCACTCGATCTACCAGGCCCGCTTCAACCGCTACCTGGAAGACCGCGGCCTGTGCCGGACAGCCGGCTCGCGCGTGTGGGCGTTCCTCGGCGACGGCGAGATGGACGAGCCCGAAAGCCTCGGCGCCATCACGCTCGCCGCGCGCGAGCAGCTCGACAATCTCACCTGGGTCATCAACTGCAATCTCCAGCGGCTCGACGGCCCGGTGCGCGGCAACGGGAACATTATCCAGGAGCTGGAAGCGGCCTTCCGCGGCGCCGGCTGGAACGTGATCAAGGTCATCTGGGGCAGCGACTGGGATCCGCTCTTCGAGAAGGACCGCGACGGAGCGCTCATCGAGGCGCTGCACTCCTGCGTCGACGGCGAGTTCCAGCGCTTCAGCGTCGAGCCCGGCTCATACACGCGCGACAAGTTCTTCGGCCGCGACCCGCGCTGCCTGGCGCTGGTCGATCACCTCACCGACGACCAGATTCGCGGTCTGCGCCTGGGCGGCCACGACCCGGAGAAGGTCTACGCCGCCTTCTCGGCCGCGGTCGGCAACGTCGGCCGCCCCACCGTGATTCTCGCCCGCACGATCAAGGGCTACGGGCTGGGCGAGGCCGGCGAGGGCCGCAACATCACGCACCAGCAGAAGAAGCTCAACGAGGACGAGATTCGCGCGTTCCGCGATCGTTTCGACATCCCGGTTCGCGACGACGAGCTCGACGAGGCCCCGTTCTGCCGCTTCAGCAGGAAGAGCCGCGAGTACCAGTACCTGGCCGAGCGCCGCGCTGCCCTGGGCGGCTCCGTTCCGCAGCGCCGCGTGCGGCACGTGACCATGACGGCCCCGCCGGTCGAGGTGTTCGACGAGTTCCTCGAGGGCACCGGCGATCGCAAGGCCGCCACGACGATGGCCCTGGTGCGCATGCTCGCCCGGCTGATGAGCGACCCGACCTACGGCAAGCTGATCGTGCCCATCGTGCCAGACGAGGCCCGCACGTTCGGCATGGAGGCGCTCTTCCGTACCTACGGCATCTACGCCCACGCGGGCCAGCTCTACGAGCCTATCGACTCTCACCTGCTGATGCGCTACGAGGAGCGCAAGAACGGGCAGATCCTGGAGGAGGGCATCACCGAGGCCGGCTCGATGGCCTCGTTCATCGCCGCCGGCAGCGCCTACGCCACGCACGGCCTCAACACGATCCCGTTCTTCCTGTTCTACTCGATGTTCGGATTCCAGCGGATCGGCGACAGCATCTGGGCCGCGGCCGACATGCGCTGTCGGGGTTTCCTGTGCGGCGCCACGGCCGGGCGGACCACGCTGAACGGCGAGGGGCTCCAGCACCAGGACGGCCATAGCCACCTGCACGCCAGCACCGTGCCGAACGTCGTCGCGTACGACTGCGCGTACGCTTACGAGCTGGCGACGGTGGTGCGCGAGGGACTGCGCCGCATGCACGAGGTGGGCGAGGACCTCATCTACTACCTGACGATCTACAACGAGACCTACGCGCAGCCGAAGTACCCCGGCGACAAGACCCGGGAGGGCATCCTCCGCGGGCTTTACAAGGTCCGCCCGGCCGAGAAGGCCGGGGCCGGCAAGCTGCCGCGCTGCCACGTCTTCGGCTCGGGCCCGCTTATCAACGAGGCGCTTCGGGCCCAGGAGCTGCTCCGCGAGAAGTTCAACGTCGCCGCCGACGTGTGGAGCGCGACCAGCTACAACGAACTCTACCGCGACGCGCAGCGCTGCCGCCGCTGGAACCGGCTGCACCCGGGCGAGAAGCCGCGCGTCCCCTGGATCACGCAGCAACTGGCCGAGGAGCCGTGGCCGGTGATCACGACCAGCGACTACCTGGCGGTCCTGGCCGAGCGGCTGGCGCCCTTCACCCCCGCGGGCATCTGCCCGCTGGGGACCGAGGGATTCGGCCGCAGCGAGACGCGCGCCAACCTGCGCCGGCACTTCGAAATCGATGCCGAGCACGTCGCCTTGGCCGCGCTCTCCGAGCTGGCCGCGCGCGGCCAGTTCGACGCCGCCAAGCTGCCCGCGGCCATCAAGAGCCTGGGCATCGACCCGGAGAAGGCCGAGCCGGCGAAGGCGTGACCTCCGAAGCAGGAAGCGACGCGTGCGCGCGAGCCAAGGTAGCCTGAGTGTGTCGATGTCGCCCTGGGCCGGCGCCGGCTTATCATCTTCGCCATGTCCGCACCACCCCTGCCGGCGTGCACACTGCGCTGTCCGGCCAAGATCAACCTGACGCTGCGCGTGCTCGGCGTCCGGGCCGACGGCCTGCACAAACTCGAGTCGCTCGTAGCCCAGATCGACCTCTGCGACGAGCTCTCGATCACGCCGCAGGAAGACGGGCGCTACTGGTTCGACTGCGACGATCCCACTCTCCCCGATGACGGTTCCAACCTCGTGCTCCAGGCCGCCCGAGCGCTGGCGCGGGCCGCAGGCATCAACCGCGGGGCCGATTTCGTGCTGAAGAAGCGCATCCCGGCCGGGGCGGGGCTGGGGGGCGGCAGCTCCGACGCCGCCGCGACGCTGCGGGCGCTGAACACGCTCTGGGGGCTGAACCTGCCGAACGAGCGGCTGCACGCCTTGGCGGCAACGCTCGGGTCGGATGTGCCGCTGTTTCTCGGGCCGCCGTTGTGTGCAATTCGCGGGCGCGGGGAAATCGTCGAGCCGGTCGAGCCGCGACTCGATGCGTGGTGCGTGCTCGCGCTTCCGGGGATTCACTGCGCGACACCCGCTGTCTACCGGGCCTGGGACCGCCTCGCGAGCAACCGGGCAAGCGCGGAATCGCCTGCGCCGACCGCTGGCAAGCCGCTGAGCCCCGCGCTGTCCGACGTGCTCGCCGTCCTCGATCACCCGAGCGAGCTCATGACACGCCTGGCCAACGACCTGGAGCCGGCCGCCTTCACCGTCGCCCCCGAGCTGGAAACGCTGCACGCGCGGGCGGCCGATATCGCCGGTGGGCCCGTGCGCATGTCCGGGTCGGGGTCGGCCCTGTTCAGACTCGTCGGCAGTCGGGCTCAGGCGGAGGCGTTGGCCGGCCGGCTGCGGGACGCGCTGGGCGTGCGGGTCGAGGTCGCTCGCACCCTGAATAGCCCCCGGGCGTAGAACGTCTGTCACCGCGGGTCGCTCCGCCACGCGCGGCAGGCGCGTCCGCTGCGGCGGCGCCAGAGCCATCGTGACCGACTGGCTGGTCGCAGTACGCGCGGCCCGACCCGACGACATGGCAGAACGACCACGAAATTCCGAGCCACCAGGAGGAACCCAGGCATGCAGTCACGCACGAGAGTCGTCGCGATCGTCACACTGTCGATGTTGGGAATCACCGGCGTTACATGGGGCCACGATCCGACCCCGCCTACGCGCTCGATCACGGTCACTGGCACGGCCGAGCTCAAGGTCGTGCCAGACGAGGTCGTCTTCTCGATGGGGGTCGAGAGCTTCGCCAAGGAGATCGCCCCGGCCAAGGCCGACAACGACGAGCGCGTGCGGAAGGTGCTGGCGACCGCAACGCAGCTCGGCGTCCAGCCAGAGGACGTGCAAACGGGCGACCTGTGGATCTCGCCGCGCTACGAGTCCCCGGGCGGCATGAAGACCGTGCTCACGGGCTACGAAGTCCGCAAGGGAATCAGTCTGACACTACGCGACGTGTCGAAGTTCGAGGCATTGCTGGCAGCCCTGATCGAGGGTGGGCTGAACCGCGTGCACGGTATCGAGTTCCGGTCCAGCGAGTTGGTTCGCCACCGCGAGCAGGCCCGGACCGACGCGCTGCGCGCCGCGCGTGAAAAGGCCACGAAAATGGCCGAGGTGCTCGATGAGCGCGTCGGCCGGCCGATCACGATCGTCGAGGAGCCCAGCGGCCCCATCTTCCCCATGCAGCGCATGGCCGCGAACTCCGTGGCCTTCGCGCCGGGCGACGCGAGCGGCGGCGAGACCGTGGCGCTCGG
>CAADGM010000255.1 GCA_900696535.1 uncultured Planctomycetota bacterium | reverse complement strand
CGCCACGGCAGCGGCAACATCGGCGCGACCAACGTCGGCCGCGTGCTCGGTCGCCGTTGGGGCCACCTGTGTCTGTCGTTCGACATCCTCAAGGGCTTCGGGCCGACACTCGCGGCGTCGCTCGTGTTCGGCGGCGGGCGGTCGGACACCACGTCGCTCCTCGTCGTGCTCGCCGTCGCGCTGGCCGCCGTCCTGGGACACGTGTTCCCGATCTACCTTGGATTCCGCGGCGGCAAGGGCGTGGCAACGACCATCGGCGTCGCGATGGGCGTGTGGCCGTACTTCACCGTCGCGATGACCGTCGCTCTGCTGGCGTACGCCGCCGGTCGCCTCGCGACCGGTGCCGTGTCTGTTGGCTCGCTCGCGATGGCAGTGGTCTTCCCGGCGGCGCTGGCAGGCTACTGCGTGCTGCGCGGCCTGCCCCTGGCCACGCACTGGCCCCTGCACACGGTCGCCGGGCTGCTCGCGCTCGTCATCATCGTGCGGCATCGCGACAACATCCGCCGGTTGCTTCAGGGACGCGAGCTGCGCGTGGGTGCGCCTTCGCAACCTGACCAACACTGAAGGCGGCCGGCGTGAACTCGCCCACCGAAGACACGCGCGTGCCGCAATCCGCTGGCGAGACGACCCGCGAAGCCGAGTGGGATCGCATCCTTTCCGCATCGGCGCGGGCCGACGCGGCGCGCGTGCCCGCGCCAACGCTGGCCACACCGAGCGATGTCCGCGGGTTGGATGCTGAGCCGCGCTGGTGGCGACCCGGCTGGCGCGACGGACTGCGGCACGTCGGCTGGCGTTGGATCTTCCTGCTGCCCAGCGTGCTGTTCGGACTGGTCTGGCTACCGCCGTTGCGGCCCCTCCGTCTGGCGCTCCTCGCGGCCGGGATCCAGCTCGTGGGGCTCATGGTCACCATCGCCCTCTCGCTGGCGGGCTACGTCGTCCGCCGCGCCGCCCGAGCCCGCACCGAGCCGTTCTGCATCTTCTGCGGCTACGACCTGAGCGGCCTGCCGGACGGGTATCGCTGCCCGGAGTGCGGGCGGCCGTACAGCTGGCGGCTGATCGCCGAGTATCGGCGTGATCCGGAGTGGTTCATCGCGCGGTACCGCGCGCTGCGGCACCTGCCGCCCGCGCCGCAGCCGTTTGATGCCGGCCCTGGCCCGCGGCGGCGGCGCCGTGACGGCACGTAAGATCGCTCATCGACCCGCCGGACTGGCCCGTTCAAGGCACGTCGGGCTCGAGGATGACGGCCGTGCCGTAGCAGAGGACTTCGGTTGCGCCCGCCGACGCGCGGCCGATGTCGGAGGCGTCGTAGCGCAGCCCGACGACGGCGTTGGCGCCCAGCGCGACGGCGTGGTCGATCATCAGGTCGTACGCCTGCTGGCGGGCCTGCTCGCACATCTCGGTGTACGCGCCGATTCGTCCGCCCACGATCGTCTTCAGGCCACCAAGGATGCCCTGCGCGATGGTCGGGGCGCGGACGATGATGCCGCGCACGACGCCCAGATACTGCCGCACCCGGTAGCCCTCGATCGTAAACGTGGTGGTAACTGGAATGGCCATGCTCGCCTCCGCTGTCGCCGGCCTCGCCACGCGCGGGGCGCTTCGCGCGGCCCGCGATCTTCACCGCGGCGAGGTCCGCGGACAACTGGTAACTGACAGAGCCTCTGAGATTCGGACGTCGGGCGGGGGCGGCACCCCGCCCGGGCCGAATCGCGCCCAGGCATCGGGCAGCAGTCGCGGCTTGAGCCCGAAGGGCTGGATGCCAGTAGCCGCGCCACGGCCTGCGGCCGAGCAACTCCTCGGACTGCCCTTGGACGCGCTGCGCCCGAGCGGCCCGCCAGGCTGCGCTGTTCCATCGAGCGGCCCCTGCTGTGCTGGTTGCGACGTTTCCGTTATTGTGACTGGGTTTACGCCCCGCGGAGCCCAGCATGTTCGAGCCGCTGCCACAGGACTTCAGCTTCCCCGAGGCCGAGAAGCGCATTCTCGCGTTCTGGGAAAAGCATCGCATCTTCGAACAATCCCTCGAGCTGCGCCGCGGCGCGCAGCGCTTCGTCTTCTACGAAGGCCCGCCGACCGCGAACGGCCTGCCGCACCCCGGCCACTGCCTGACCCGGGCCATGAAGGACCTCTTCCCCCGCTACCAGACCATGTGCGGCAAGCTGGTGGAGCGTAAGGCCGGTTGGGACACGCACGGCCTGCCGGTTGAGGTCGAGGTTTGCAAGGAGCTCGGCATCCACACGAAGGAGGAGATCGAGGCGTACGGCGTCGAGAAGTTCAACCGCAAGTGCATCGAGAGCGTATTCCGCTACACGCGCGAGTGGGAAGAGCTCACGCGGAGGCTGGGCTTCTGGGTCAACCTCGAGGACGCGTACGTCACGTTCCACCAGCAGTACGTCGAGAGCGTGTGGTGGAGCCTCAAGACGCTGTTCGAGCGCGGCCTGCTCTACCAGGGTCACAAGGTCGTCTGGTGGTGGGCGCAGGGCGGCACGGCGCTGTCGGCCGGCGAGGTCGGCGAGGGGTACCGCACCGTGCAGGATCCGTCGGTGTACGTGCGGTTCCCGCTGCGCGGAGAGGGAACGGGGAACGGGGAACAGGGAACAGGTGGAGGCACGGAGGCACGAAGGCACGAAGGCACGGAGGGGGGAGAGGGAGCAGGGAACAGGGAACAGGGAGCAGAAGACGGACTCCGCACCTGGCCGGCGGCGTGGGGCGTGCCGGCGGGCAAGCGCGTCTCGCTGCTGGTCTGGACGACCACGCCCTGGACGCTCGTCAGCAACCACTTCGCGGCCGTCGCGCCGGAGATCGACTACGCGATTGTCCACGACCAGGCAGGCGACGAGTACTTCGTCATCGCCGAGGCCCTGGTCGCCGATGTCGCCCAGCGGATCAAGCGCGAGCTGCCGATCGTGGCCCGCTGTAAGGGAGAGGCGTTGGTCGGTCTGGGTTATGCGCCGCCCTTCGATGCGTACGCTCGATCACTCGCGGGGCAGACGGACGCCCTGAGTGCCGGCGGCTCGGCTACGCTGGCGTGGCGCGTCGTGCCGGCCGACTTCGTCGAGCTCGGCACCGGCACGGGTATCGTGCACATCGCGCCGGCGTACGGCGAGGTCGACTTCGGCCTCCTGCTGGAAGAGCGTAAACGCTTCATCCGCCCGGACGTGATACCGCTTCTCAATGCCGTCGCACCGAACGGAACCTTCAACAACGACGCCCCGCCGCAGTACCGCGGCCGCTGGGTGAAGGACTGCGACAAGGAGATCATCCGCGAGCTGCGCGAGCGCGGGCTGCTGCTGCACCAGGAGACGATCGAGCACGAGTACCCCTTCTGCCCGCGCTCGCCCGAAGACCCGCTGATCCAATACGCCCGCCAGAGCTGGTTCGTCCGGACGAGCCAGTTCCGTGAGCAGTTCATCGAGAACAACGCGCAGATTCGCTGGCTGCCCGAGCACATTCGCGAGGGTCGCTTCGGCGACTTCCTGCGCAACAACGTAGACTGGGCACTGTCGCGCGAGCGCTACTGGGGCACGCCCCTGCCCATCTGGGTCTGCGAGAAGACCGGCAGGATGGAGGCCATCGGCTCGCTGGCCGAGCTCAAGGCCAAGCCCGGCGCGAGCGACGCGACGCCCGAGTATCCCGGCGGCATGTGGGCCACCAAGAAGGCGCAGGACCCGACGCTGCCGGATCATCTCCAGGTCCACAAGCCCTACATCGACGCGTGGACGTATGACAGTCCCTTCGCTGACGAAGAAGGCACGCAGGCACGAAGGCACGAAGGCACGAAGGGAGAAGAGGGAACACGGAACAGGGAACAGAGGGGGGGCAAGCCGCGGATGCGGCGGGTGCCGGACGTCATCGACTGCTGGTGGGATGCGGGCAGCATGCCGTTCGCGCAGTGGGGCTTCCCGCACGCCCCGGGCAGCATCGAGACGTTCCGCGAGCGCTTCCCGGCCGACTTCATCAGCGAGGCCATCGACCAGACCCGTGGTTGGTTCTACGGACTGCTCAGCATCAGCACGCTGCTCTTCTCCGGCAGCTCAGCCGCCAGGGCCCCCACCGGCAATTCGCCATTCGCTACTGGCTCCTCGCCGTTCCCCCATCCCTACCGCGCCTGCATCGTCCTCGGTCACATGATGGGCGAGGACGGCAACAAGATGTCCAAGCGGCTGCGCAACTACCGCGAGCCCGCCTACGTCTTCGACACCTACGGCGCCGACGCCATGCGCTGGTACTTCTTCAGCGCCCAGGTCCCCTGGACCAGCACGCGCTTCGTCGAAGCCGCAATCCGCGACGCGCAGCGCGAGTTCCTCGTCCGCCTGTACAACGTCTTCAGCTTCTTCAACATCTACGCGAATATCGACGGCTTCATTCCCCACCCGACCCAGGGCTCGCCCTGGCGCCCGACCCGCGAGCGCGGCGAGCTGGACCGCTGGATCATCAGCGAGCTGTTCCGCACTGTCCGATTCGTGCGCGAGAAGCTCGACGCCTTCGAGAACTACCCCGCCGCCGGGCGGATCAACGAGTTCGTCGATGCGCTGAGCAACTGGTACGTCCGGCGGTCGCGGGATCGCTTCTGGCGGCCGGTGGAGGGGGAAGGCACGGAGGCACGAAGGCACGGAGGCACGAAGGACTCGGGAGAAGGCACGGAGGCACGAAGGCACGGAGGCACGGAGGGAACGGGGAACAGGGAACAGGGAACAGGGAGCAGAGGACACGTTCCGGTCTCTCCCGCGGACCAGGACAAGTGGGACGCGTACCACACGCTCTACGGCGTGCTGCTGGAGCTGAGCAAGCTCATCGCGCCCTTCACACCGTTCTTCGCGGAGGTGATGTATCAGAACTTGGCAGGCACGGAGGTGCAACCGGACGGAGGCACGAAGAGCGCGGACGCTGTGGGCGACGAACACGCCACCGACGCCACAGGCACCCCCAGTACCGCCGATGTCGCGAACTCCTCCCTCCGTGCCCCCGTGCCTTCGTGCCTTCGTGCCGTGTCTGTGCACTTGTGCGACTACCCCGTCGCCGACGAGTCGCTCATCGACGAGCAGCTTGCCGCCGAGATGGACATCGTCCGCGACATCGTCTCGCTCGGCCGCGCGGCCCGCACGTCGGCCAAGCTGAAGGTGCGTCAGCCGCTGGCCCAGTGCGAGATCGTGCTGGCCCGCTCCGAGCACGCCGCCTGGCTCGAGGACCATCGCGAGCTGATTGCCGAGGAGCTGAACATCAAGCGCGTGGAGTTCACCACGCAGGCCGACCAGTACGTCACCTACGAGATCAAGCCGGACTTCAAGGTGATCGGCCCGCGCTTCGGCAAGCTCGCCCCACAGATCGGGGCCGCTGTGCAGAAGCTCGACCCGGCCGCGGCTCGCCGCGCGCTCGAGACCGACGGCGCGGTCAGCGTGCAGGTCGGCGGGGAGACGCTCCGCCTGGGTAGTTCGGAGGTGCAGGTGCGTCTGGCTGCCAAGCCCGGCTGGTCGGCGGCGCAGGGTCGCGCGGGCGTCGTCGTGGTGCGGACGGAGCTGACGCCGGAGCTGATCGACGAGGGACTGGCCCGTGAGCTCGTTCACCACGTCCAGGGGCTGCGCAAAGACCAGAACCTGCCATACGAAGCTCGGGTCACATTGACCGTCGACACGCCCGACGCGGACCTGCGGCGCGTCGTCGAGCACTTTACGGGAACGATCCGACACGAGTGCCTGGTCGAGGAGATCCGTTTCGCGGCCGCGTCGTCAGCGCCGGAGCTCAAGATCGAGGGGCACGTCGTGCGCCTGGCGATCGAGCAGCGGTAGGCGCCGTTCCTGAGCCCGGATCTGTGGCAGTTCGTGCACTGCCTCCAAATTCCCGCGACGCATCTGCGCGCAGTGGGGCAGGCGTCGCTGCCTGCCGGCGGGCACGGAGGCCCGCCCCACTGTGCCTGAGAAGCCGCAGTACTTGCGAGGCGGCACACCGGAGAATGGAGTTGGTGGCTCCGCCGAAAAAAGCGACCATCCCCCCAACTGCTCCCTGCAAGAGACAGGGGGTGAGCGAAAGCCCTTCATGCTGCGGCTCGAATCCGCGCGCCTTCCTGGCGGCCGGCTCGGTATAATGGCCTTCCGGCCGGGGAGGGTTGAACGGAGCGGTTTGGGAAGCCCCAGGAGGAACATCGATGTCACACTTGCGCCGCCCATCCCTGTTTGTCGTTTGCCTGCTGGTTCTTGGCGCCGCCCCCGTGCTCGAGGCCGGGCCGCCCGCACTGCGCATCGAGGTCTCGCCCGACGGCCAGCAGGTCGTCGTTCTCGAGCCCTCGCCCACCGACAGCCTCGTCACGACCCGGGGCGGGGCACCCTTCGGCACCACGCCGGATTGGCAGAACAACCTGCGGCGGCAGGTCAGCTCGCTGGAAATCGGCGACCTGAACAACGACGGCTGGAACGACCTCGCGGTCGGCTGCTACAGCTCGCAGAGCTTCCCCCCCTACACTGACTGGGAAAACCTCATCTACTACAACACCGGAAGCGGCACGCTGCCGGCCGATCCGAGCTGGGTCTCGACGGACGAGGTCTCTACGAGCGACATCAAGCTCGGCCGCCTGAACGCGGACGCATACCTCGACATCTTCGCCGGCAACGGCGCCGGACTGGCCAAGAACGTGATCTACTTCGGCGGCCCGGCGGGACCAAGCCCGACGCCCGGCTGGATCAGCAACGAGCCGATCAACTGCTGGACCAACGCGGTCACGTTGTTCGACATCGATCACGACGGCGACCTCGACGTGTTCACCGGCAACCAGGGCGTATCCCCGACGCCGTTCCGCAGGATCTACGGCTTCCGCAACGACGGCGGCGTCGTAAACCCTACGCCGTACTGGCAATCGGATGATGAGAGCATCACCGGCGGCGTGGACTTCGCCGACTACGACGGAGACGGCTGGGAAGACCTGGCCGTCTCGAAGTGGACCAACGGCCACCAGAGCGGCGTGTACAAGAGCGCCGGCGGCACGCTCCAGACCCTGCCCGTGTGGACCACCGGCCAGAGCAGCACCGAGCGCGGGGCGCGCTGGTCGGACCTCGACGGCAACGGTTGGCCGGACCTCGTTATCGGGCACGGGCCGCCGCAGGCGTACTACAACACCAACGGCATCCTGACGCTGACCTGGACGGCCCAGACGAACTCCTCGGCCCCGCAGGACATGCGGCTGGCCGACGTCGACCGCGACGGCGACGACGACTTCGTCGAAATCCAGTTCTCGACCGGGATGGTCCGGTTGCACATGAACAACGGCGGCGCGCTGGAGACCGTGCCCTCCTGGACGTACGACTCGCCCGGCGCCGGCTCGGCGCTGGCCGTCGGTGATCTCAACGGCGACAACTTCCCCGACCTGGCCGTAGGCAACTCGGGCCAACCGTGCATCTTCATCTTCTTCGGTCAGGGCCCCGCCCTGTGCCCCGGCGATATGCACTGCGACGGCGTGGTCGACTTCGACGATATCGACCTGTTCGTGGAGGCGCTGGGCTACAGCGGGCCGGCGAACTGGCCGCACAACTGCGCCTGGCTGAACGCTGATTGCGACGCGAGCGGCGCCGTCACGTTCGACGACATCGATCCGTTCGTGGCCCGGATCGGCTTGAGCTGTCCGTAAGTGCTGGCGTGAGTAGCACTTGAGCGTCGCGGTAGGTTGACGACAATTCAGTGGGCGGGTGGCCCCCTGCGCCACTCGCCCATCCCGTCTGTCCCGCGGCCGGTGGCGTGGGCAACGACGCGGTTCACGGGGGGACACCCGCTGATAGCGGGTGGTCCAACCCCCGTGACGGGGGCTCTACGCGCATCACGGGGGCTCCAACCCGGCGGCGCAGACACCCGCTGACAGCGGGCGCTCCATTCTTAGAGCGGGCGCTCCACTCTTAGAGGCGGTGCTCCACTCCTGTAGCGGGTGTTACGCCGGCGAGCGGGCACCACCGCCCGCCACCCCGCAGCGGACCGGAAGATTTCTGCCACATGGTCGGGGTCCTGCTCGCGACCTGCCGGAGAACGGCCATCCCGTGCAACTCCCATCCGGAAACTTCCTAACAAGGAATTCCTGATCTTCGATTGTATAATTCCCCCTTTGCGCTGGTTTTGTCGTGGGCGACACGTGCCGCTCGGCTGACCAGCTCACCTCGCGGGGCAGGTGCAACGCCGCGCCGACTGCCGGTCAGCCGCGTGCTGCGAACTCGAAAGGAGCAGGGATCCATGAAATGGTCACTGACTGTCGTGCTCTTGCTGTCGCCCCTGGCCATGGGCCAGGTGGGCTTCGTCGAGCCTGCGGAGCCGCCGCCTGCCGCGCTCGGCACCTACCAGGTGGACGGCTTCGATGATCCGGCCAACGTCGCCGCCCGGCTGGCGGAGGAACTCGCCCGTTACCCGGCCGGCCTCCCGCGGCAGCGCATGCTTCAGCGGATTCCCCTCTCAGCGGAGCAGCTCGCCGAGCGCCAGGCGGGCGGCCGGCTCGACGGCGTCGACGTGGCGCGCAGCGAGCTGACCGTCGAGCACATCGTGGACGTGCTGCCGGCCGACTGGCAGCTCGGAGCGCCGCCGGGCGCCAAGGTCGACTCGTACGGGAACCCGATCGTCAACGAGACGCCCGGCCTTCCGGACTGGGCGCAGCGGGACATCGACGACCTGCGTACGACGATCGCCAGCATGCTCGAGGAGCGCGAGCGCCTGGTCGGAAGCACGCGGCGCGAACTCGACTCCGTCCTGGGCGGCCACATCGCCCACGCGCTCGTGCGGCGGATCGCGATTGACGACCTCGTTGACCTGCACGACCGCAGCCGGGTGAGCGACGAGGTGGCCCGCGCGATCATCTCGGGGCTTCAGTTTTACGAAGCGCAGCGCCTCCTGCACTCCGGCGACGAGACCTACGTCTATACGCCGACCGAGCACAGCGCCGACGTGCTCGACTTCGTCGTCTCGCGCGGCGTGGCGCCGGAGACGCTCTACCACGTTGCGATCGAGGAATCGCGCACCACGCCCTCGGGGTGCTACACGAAGTCGACCTTCGCCCGCGGCCTCACGCCGCTGGCCGCGCCGACGATTCTCTGGGAGACGGACGGTACGGACGACGCCTCGGCCGACATTTCGCTCGGATTCCCGCGTTTCTACTTCTACAGTTGCGAGGACGCCAACGCGAGCACGCAGGTGCGCGTCTCGACGAACGGCTACATCTCGTTCTTTCAGCGCGGCGGCGGGGCCCTGCTCGGCACGGACTGGACCAACGACCCCATCACGAGCACGATCGACCCCGACGGCTACATCGCGGGCAACTGGGACGATCTGATCGTGATGGTCGCCCAGGGCACCAATGACAAGATCTCCTACAAGACGGAGGGGTCGGTTGGTAGCCGCGTGCTCACGGTCGAGTGGTACTCGATCTCGCGTCGCGGCGGCGAAACGCCCCCGGACAGCAGCACCGACTACCACTTCTTCCAGATCAAGCTCTTCGAGTCGAGTAACAACGTCGAGATTCACATCGGCCAGGTGGGGATCCATTGGAACGCGGACACGGCCGACGACGCGACGATCGGCATGGAGAACTACTCGGGCGCCGACGGCGACTGCGGCCCGGACTGCACGAACACGATCAACGACGAAGTGACGTCGATCCCGAATAACTACCGCTTCGCGCCGGTTCGCCCGCTGGGCGATAGCTGCAACGCGCCGATCTGCCTCGAGCCCGGCGTGGTTGTGAGCGGCACGACGCTCGGCGCCTCGTACTCCGGCTTCGGCACCGCCTCGTGCGGCAACGGGACTGACGTCCACGACGTCTGGTTCCGCTACTACGCGCCGGTCTCCGGCAACGTCACCTTCTCGACCTGCAGCCTGGCCGGCTTCGACACCGTGCTCTCGATTTACGACGCTTGCGGCGGGACGGAACTGGCCTGCAATGACCAGTTCTGCGGCAACCAGTCGCAGTTCACCGTCGCGCTCGTGGCGGGCACCGAGTACCGCGTGCGCCTGGCCGGCTGGAATGGTCAGCAGGGCAGCTACGAGCTGCTCGCCACGCCCGCCACCGAGGCCAACGGCGACACGTGCACGAACTGCTGGAACCTGAACAACTACCCCCTCGGGTTCAACGGCTACACGACGAACAACTCGGGCTGCTCGAACCTGAGCACCTGCGGCGGCAGCAACGACCTGATCGACGAGTGGTTCTGCTACACCGCCCCGGGCAGCGGCACGGTGACCATCACAACGTGCGATGATTACACCAACTTCGACACCGTGCTGGCGGCCTACACCGGGACGTGCAGCAACCTCACGCAGATCGCGTGCAGCGACGACGACCTGTTCTGCGGCGTCAACTCCAACTTCACGAGCCTGACGTTCAGCACGCTTGGCGGTGAGTCGTACTACGTCCGTGTGTCCGGCTTCGGCAATGCGATCGGAAACTACCGCCTGGAGGTGCTCGAGGACAACCTCGACCCGTATTGCCCGGCGTACGGCAACTGCACCAGCACCTACGAGTACATCGCCAACGTCACGATCGGGTCGATCAACAACAGCAGCGGCTGCGGCCAGTGGTCCAACTTCACGAGCCTGTCGACCGACGTGGCGATCGGCCGTAACTACACGCTCACGATCACGCTCGGGAACCCCTACATCGCCGATGACGGCGCCGTCTGGGTCGACTGGAACAACGACCTCGACTTCGACGATCCCGGCGAGACCATCACCACGTCGCTCACCGGCATCGGACCGTACGTCGTCACGATCACGCCGCCCGCGGGCGCCACGCTCGGCCCCGTCCGCATGCGCATCCGGCTGGACTACAACAAGACGCCGACCACGATCTTCCCCTGCGGCGAGACGACCTGGGGCGAGGTCGAGGACTACACGCTGAACGTCTTCGACGCCTGCCTGAGCGATGTCCACCGGCCCACGGCCAGCATCACCACCCCCACCGACTTCCAGTGTGTCTGCGGCGTGGTCAACATCGTCGGCACGGCCACTGACCCGGACGGCAACTACGCCTATCACCAGGTCAGCGTGTACCCGGTGAACAACCCCGCGGCCGTCGTGACGGTCAACGTCACCGGGGCCGTGATCAACGGCAGCCTCGTGCCTGGCGGCTGGAACTTCGGCTCGTCGGACGGCTACTACATGCTGAACCTGACCGTCTTCGACTCGTGCGGCAAGTCGTCGTTCTTCCAGCGGCTCGTGCACATTGACTCCGGGCCGGGCGCCAGCATCAGCTATCCCACGAATGATCCGAACAATCCGCTGGTCATCGGCGGCACAGTGTGCATTGACGGCAGCGCCTACGACGGCGTGTGCCCGATGACCGGATACACGGTGGACTACCGCGCGATCGGTGGATCCTGGCTGCCGGTGAATCCCGGCACGCCGGTGTACCCCGGGTCGGTGATCAACAACACGCTGGCAACCTGGAATACGTCGGCTGTCGTGGACGGCAACTACCAGTTGCGCGTGGTCGGCAGCACTGCTTGCGGCTCGACAACCTCCACGCTCGTGCCCGTTGTTGTCGACAACACGCTTCCGACGAGCGAGATCACGCTGCCGAGCAACTGCGCCGTCTTCGCCCCAGGCAGCATCATCACCGTCCGCGGCACCGCTGCGGACGCGCACCTGGCAAGCTGGGTGCTCTACTACTCGGGCGGAGCCGGTCATCAGCTCACGACGCTGGCCAGCGGCTCGGCCAACGTGCTCAACGGCGTACTGGCAAGCTGGAACACCGCCGGGCTGCCGGCGTGCTCGTACGTCCTGCTGCTTCGCGTGACGGACAACTCGCGCGTGGGCTGCACGGGAGCCAGCCGCTACCAGCGCGACTACTACACGACCGTGCGGCTGGGCACGCCCGACCCCGCGCCCTGCTGCCCGGGCGACATCGACGGCGACGGCGACGTTGACTTCGATGACATTGACCCGTTCGTCGGTACCCTGGGCGTCCCGTGCCCGACGGCGGGCTGGTAGCGCCGAAGCCGGAGAAAGCAGTTCGCAGAAGACACCGCGAGCGGCGCCCGAGGCGTAGCGTGCCAAAAAGCGCTCGCACCGGTTGAATGCCGGTGCCACCGGAGCGCATCGGTTGGCGACCGGCGCCGCACGGAGTCAGTTCGGTACAATCTCGGACCGGTGAGCAACGTGAATCAGCGGCCCACCGGTCCGCGCCGTCGATTGAAGTTACTGCGCATCGTCGCCGGGCTCGTCCGCCGGCGGCGTGCGTCGTCGCGCGCGACACAAGCGGCGCGCCAAGCGCCTGATTGGCGTGGACCGCGTGCTGGCGGCATCTCGGACGCGCCGATGGACGTTGCCGGCAGCGCCGCGGCGCGTGAAGGCGCTGCGCACGCGCCGCCAGACGCGGAGCCCGGCCATCAGCGCAAGGACGACGTCACCGTCGGCGACCTCCTCGACCAGGCACAGCATGCGGGGTTCGGGTTTCTCTTCGCGCTGCTCGCGGTGCTCTCAATCCCGGCGGTGGGGCTGTCAACGCCATTCGGGCTGGCCCTGGCGATCGGCGGTGTGCAGATGGTGGTGGGGCTTCGCAGCCCCTGGATGCCCGGCCTCATCCGGCGCCGCCGGCTTCCGATTCGGCTGCTTCACTGGATGCACGAGACGCTGCCGCGCTGGACGCAGTGGCTGGCCCGGATGGTGCGGCCACGACTGACGTTTCTGCTTCGCGGGCCGCTGTGGTCGCTGTGTGGGCTGGCTGTGATCTTGCAGGGCCTGGGCCTGGCCCTGCCGCTGCCGATCCCCGGCTCGAACCTGATTTTCGCGATTCCCGTGATTCTCTACGCCATCGCGGTCCTCGAAGATGACGGGCTGCTGGTCGCGATCTGCCACGCGATCGTGCTGGGGCAGGTCGCGCTCGCGGTGATCATGTGGGACTTGATCGTGCAGGCCGTGAAAGCACTCTTCGCTTGAGGCGGCCGTCCGAGACCCGCATCCGGCGCACGTCAGCGGACAGCCCGAGACCGCGTCAGCGCGGCAAGGCGTGGAACGCCGCCCGGACGCCGGCCAGGTCGAGCGTGAATCCGGGGACAACCTGGCTCGCGTACGCGGCAGCCGAGCAATACGTCGGTTTCATACAAGACGACGCCGAGACGCTGTCGGCTGACGTGCCGACGAAGCTGGTCGAGGACCTCCGCCGCTGTCAGTTGGTGGCGAGGTGTTGGACCTGGCGACCCGAGTAGGACTCCGTCCACCAGCTCGTACTTGCGGCCGTCATCAGCAAGGGCGAAGAATTCTTCGCTCGTCAAGCGCAAGCCCATGTACGAGGCGTCGGCGGCGGCGTCGTGCGGTACGATCGCAGACATCGCGGCTACTCCCGCACTATTAGCCGCGGGCGCCGAGCGGCCATCACCGCCCCGCGATCGGCAGCCCGGTCGCCAGCCGCCGCGTCGTGATCGGACGGTAGTACTGGTCCCGTTGCTGCGGAGTCCAGCCGGCATCGGCGCTCAGCCGGCGGATCTCGTCCTCGCTGAGACGGTAGGTCGTGCCCGCCGCCGACACGACGTTCTCCTCCATCATGACCGAGCCCATGTCGTTGGCACCAAAGAACAGGGCGAGCTGCCCGATCTTCGGCCCCATCGTGACCCAGCTCGACTGGATGTTCGGAATGTTGTCGAGGTACAGCCGCGCGACCGCCAGCATGCGCAGGTACTCGTGCGCGTCGGCCAAGTAGAGATGCTCGCCGTCCGGAATGCGGCGCGGCAGAGACGAGAATTGAGAAGCGAGAAGTGAGAAGTGAGAGGCGCCGGCTGACTCTCGGTGCCCGCTCCCGACTTCCGACTTCTCACTCCTCACTTCTCCGTTCTCACTTCTCACTTCCTCTGGCGGTCGCTTCCAGCGTCCCAGCGGCGTGTTCTCCGGCTGGAAGGGCCAGTGGATGAAGGCAATGAAGCCGCCGGTCTCGTCCTGGAGGTCACGAAGTCGGCGCAGGTGCTCGATGCGCTCCGGGATGGTCTCGATGTGGCCGAACATCATCGTGCAGCTCGTCTGCATGCCGAGCTTGTGGGCTTCGCGCATGACGGAGAGCCACTCGTCGGACATGGTCTTGCCCTGCCCGATCTTCGCGCGGACTCGGTCGACGAGAATCTCGCCGCCGCCGCCCGGGATCGTGGCCAAACCTGCCTCCTGGAGCCGCGCCAGCACGTCGCGCAGCGGCATCCGGTAGACCTGGTGGAAGGCCCAGATCTCCGGCGGGCTGAAGGCGTGGATGTGAATCGCCGGGTAGTTGGTCCGAATGAAGCGCAGCAGATCGAGGTACCACTCGAAGGGCAGGCCGTGGCCGCTGGGGTGCGCCGCGTCGGGGACCAGCCCGCCCTGCATCAGGATTTGCGTGCCGCCGATGGCGATCAGCTCCTCGATCTTCTCGCCGATCTGCTCGTACGTGAGGATGTACGCCTCGCCGTGCCCGGGCTTGCGGTAGAAGTTGCAGAAGATGCACTTGGCCGTGCAGACGTTGGCGTAGTTGATGTTCCGGTCGACGACGTAGGTGCGATACGGCTCCGG
>CAADGM010000254.1 GCA_900696535.1 uncultured Planctomycetota bacterium | reverse complement strand
GATCGCGTCGATCATGCTCTGCCCGTAGCCGCGATTCCGCCCGTGCCGAATCACGTGCACGCCGCCCAGCTCGGCCAGGATCTCCGGCGTCCGATCGCTCGATCCGTCGTCCACGACGAGCACATGCCGCGCGTGACGCCGCACGGCGCCGACCACGCCCCGCACGTAACGCTCCTCATTGAAGACCGGTATGGCGACCAGGAATCGTGTCACGGCAGCTCCCAGGGGGGCAGCAGGGGCATCCCGGGGGCCAAACGGCAGTCTGGTGGGGTCCGGGAACGGGTCTCTTCGTGCTCGCGGGCAGGCCCGCCCAAGCACGGCTGATTCTTTCCGACCGAAGTCGATTGTCAACACGGACGGAGGATCGTCTCGGCAGCCGCCGCTGTCGCGCCGTCCGCCGCACCACTCACCGCGGCAGGGGCGCACGACGGGCCCGCGTCGGGTATAAGACCCGCCAGTCGCCCGTCCGCCATCGCTCGCTGCGCGGGAAACGCCGCATGTCGAACTTCAACTGGGCACTCGACGGCAGCATCGTCGGTCTCTACCTGCTGGCAACGATGGTAGCGGGGATCATGGTCCGGCGCTACGTGGGGCGGGTCGAGCACTTCCTCGTCGCCGGCCGCGAGATGAACATCTACCTGGGCATCGCCTCGCTCGCGGCGACCGAGTTCGGCATCGTCACCTGCATGTACACGGCGCAGGCGGGCTACAAGTACGGCTTCGCCGGGGCCACGCCGGGCATCACCAACGCGATCGTGATGGCGGTCATCGGCATCACGGGCTTCGGGATCAAGCCGTTGCGCGAAGCCGGCGTGATGACCATTCCAGAGCTGTTCGAGCACCGCTATGGGGCGACAGTGCGCTGGCTGGCGGGCGTGGTGATCGTTCTGGGCGGCCTGCTGAACATGGGCGTGTTCCTGCGGGTCGGGGGTGAGTTCCTGATCGTGTGCTGCGGGCTCGACCTCCAGTCCGCCGACCTGACGATCAAGATCGTCATGAGCGTGCTGCTGCTCGCCGTCGCGACGTACACCGTCCTCGGCGGCATGCTCTCGGTGCTGGTAACCGACTTCCTCCAGTTCGTCGTCATGAGCGTCGGCCTCATCGCCGTCACGCTGCTCGTCCTCAGCCAGGTCGGTTGGGACTCCATCGTGCAGGCTGTCGACGCCCGGCACGGCCCGGCGGGCTTCAACCCCTTCATCCACCCCGAGCTCGGCTGGGACTACGTCGTCGCGCAAACCCTCACCAGCGCCGCCGCCGTGCTCACTTGGCAAACCGTCATCTCGCGCGTGCTGGCGGCCCGCGACAGCCGCACCGGCCGCCGCGTCTACACTGGCACCGCGTTCTTCTTCGTCTGCCGCTGGATTCTGCCGGGGCTGTGGGCGATGGCCGCCCTGGCCGCGCCGGCCCTGAGCGATGCCCGTCTGGCGGGCACGGCCGCGGCCCTGGGGCACCCTGGCGACCCCGGCACGCTCTACGCCATGCCGCTGCTGGTCAGCCAGCTCGTGCCTCTCGGGCTGATGGGCATCCTCGTAGCCGCGATGCTCGCGGCGGAGATGTCAACGGACTCCTCGTACATGCTGACGTGGGGCGGCGTGATCTACAACGACATCCTGGCCCCGTTCCGGCGACGCAAGCCGTGGTCCGAGCGCCGCGGCATCCTGGTCAATCGCTTCATCGTGGCCTGTATCGGGGTGTTCCTGCTGTTCTGGGGGCTGTGGTACAAGCTGGAAGGCGACCTGTGGGCGTACCTCCAGACGACCGGCACGATCTACCTCGCATCCATGTCGACGCTGCTGGTGGCCTGCTGCTACTGGAAGCGGGCCAACAACTGGGGCGCGATCGCGGCGATCGTGGTCGGGGCCGCGCTGCCGGTCGCGGCGCTCTCGCTGGACCTGTTCGCGAAGGTCGAGGTCGAGGCGGCCGACGCAGTGCGGGAGGTCGGCATGGCCAAGCACTACCTGGGCGACTGGATGGTCAACATCCTGACGTACGCCTGCGTGTGGGTGGCGATGATCGTGGGCTCCCTGCTCAAGCCGACCGCGGCGCGGGAGGCGGCGCGATGAAACAGCCCTGGTTCTGGTGGCTGCTGACGTTGGCCTGCCTGGCCTGGTACGCCACCGTCACGGTTTACGTGGCCATCCGCGGCGCGCGCGATATCCGCGTCATGCTCGCACGGCTGGCACAGACGCGCGCGAGCGAGTCCGACTCCCAGGCGCGGCCGCCTACTTCAGGTTCTCGGGGTTGAGCGGCTTCAGGTCGTCCACCACGAAGCGCCCATCCTTGCGGATCAGCTCGCCGTCGAAGTAGATCTCGCCACCGCCCCACTCGGGCGTCTGGATGAGCACCATGTCCCAGTGGATCTGGCTCTTGTTGCCGTTGAAGGCCTCGTCGTACGCGTTGCCGGGCGTGAAATGGATGCTGCCGGCGATCTTCTCGTCGAAGAGGATGTCCTTCATGGCGCGGGTGATGAAGGGGTTGAAGCCGACCGCGAACTCGCCAACGTAGCGGGCGCCCTCGTCGGCGTCGAGCACTTCGTTGAGCTTGGGCGTGTTCGAGCTGGTCGCCTCGACGATCTTGCCGTCCTTGAAGACCAGCCGGATATTCTCGTGCGTCTCGCCGCGGTAGAGCGTCGGCGCGTTGAAGTGGATCACGCCGTTGACGCTGTCGCGAACCGGTGCGGTGAACACCTCACCGTCGGGGATGTTGACCTTGCCGTCGCAGCAGATGGCCGGGATGCCCTTGATCGAGAAGCGCAGGTCGGTGTCGCGCGGGCCCTTGAGGTGCACCTTGTCGGTGGCCTCCATGCGCTTCTTGAGAGCCTGCATCGCGCGGCCCATCTTCGCGTAGTCGAGCGTGCAGACGTTGAAGTAGAAGTCCTCGAACGCCTCGGTGGACATGCCGGCGAGCTGTGCCATGCTCGGGTGCGGCCAGCGCAGCACCACCCAGCGCGTCTTCGGCACGCGCACCTCGGTGTGCACGCGCTTCCAGACCGTGCCCTCGTAGAGCTTCTGCTTCTCACTCGGCACGTCCGACAGCTCGCTCACGTTCCAGTTGCCGCGGACCCCCATGTAGCACTGGACGTTCTCCATCTGGAGCCGCTCCACGTCCGCCATCAGGTTCCACTGCGGCTCCGTGCCGTTCATCATCAGCGCACGGTTGATCTGGTTGCTCTTGAGCAGCACCAGCGGATGCCCCCCCGCCTTAAAGCACGTCTTGACGCACTCGGCGGTGAAGTCGTGCGGGATGTCGATCGCCTCGATGAGCAGCTTCTCACCCGGCTTCACCGCACACGAGTAGTTCACGAGCACGTCGGCCAGCTTCGTCATCCGCGGGTCGGTCATCGGTCGCACTCCTGCCCCCTCGCGACGCACCCCGGTCGCCTCTGCGGACAACCGGGCGTGGCCGGCGGCCGCCGGCGGCGAGGGTCCGCGCATTATGGCACGCGCACAAGCTGCCGGCCACGTGGCGCGCCCCGTTCGCCGGCGCGGACCACGCCCCACTGGGCCGAAGCGCCGCTCAGCGCTGAGCCCGACCGCGACCGATACAACCAGCGGTCATGCCTGTAGACGCCTCTTCTTCGACCGGGCATCGGTCGCCGGACGCCCCGCCCGCGGGCCCGTCGGCGGGCGCACCTGCCCAGACGACACTGGCCAGGCTGCGCGCCGACGCCGCGACGCTCGAACGCGTCCTCGACCGCTTGGACGGTCGGGCTGGGCCGTCCAACGGGATCGACCTGCGCCGGCACGCGCGGTTCCGATACCGGCCGGGGCGCATCTCGATCGAGCTGCTGCGCGACGAGCCGCCGGCCCACGCGGTCGAAGTCGTCACCCGCAACCTCAGTGCCGGCGGCGTCGGCGTCCTGCTCAGCCAGTTCGTGTTCGCAGGGCAGCGCTGCCGGCTCTCGCTGCCGCTGAGCCAGGGAGGCGCGGAACTAGTGCGCGGACAGGTCGTGCGCTGCCGCTACCTGCCGGGGCCACCCGTGCTCCACGAGGCCGGCATCCGTTTCGACACGACGCTGGTCCCGCAGCTGTTCATTCCCGAGGCGCGATCCCTGCGCGTCCTGCTGGTTGACGAGGACCGCGACAACCACGCGCTGCTCGAATGCCTGCTCGATCGGCCACACATCGAGATCGCCTGTGCCGCCAACCGCATCGACGCGGCCGCGCTGGCCCTGGCCCGGGTGCCCGACCTGATCCTGATGAACCTCGACCAGGGCGGGCTCGATCCGCTCGGCACCTGCCGCGATCTCCGCCGTGCCGGCTTCCTCGGCCCGATCGTCGGGCTCGCGGTCGACACCGGCGAAGCGCTCGCATCGCGCTGTGCCGCCGCGGGCTTCACCGGTTACCTGGCCCGGCCGCTCACGCGCGAGTCGCTCGACGGCCTGCTTCGCTCACTGACGCCCGAGCCCCTGGTCAGCACACTGAGCGGCGACGCGCGTGCGGCGCCGCTCGTGGCCCGCTTCGTCGAGACGCTGCGCGACCGGGCGCGCGAGCTGGCACTGGCGGTGGAACGAGGAGACGGCGCCGCCGTGCATGAGCTGGCCCGCGACATGCGGGCATCAGCCGGCTCGTATGGCTTCCCGACGATCACGGATGAAGCGGTTCGCGTGCAGGTTCTCGCCGCGGACACGTGCGACTCCGCGACCCTGCGGGCCGCCGTTTACGACCTGATCCACCTGTGCCTGGCGGCGCGGGCCGCGCCGGCGTCGTCTCCAGCGTTCACGCAGTGAGATGGGGACCGACGGACCGATCCCAGAACTCTGCGGAGCACGACGCGGAGCACCCGCTACCGGCGGGTGTTGCACAGGACGGACGACAGAGCGGCCTGAATCGCGGCCTGCCACTCGGCTGAAAGCCGCTAGCACCCGCTGATCGCAGGTGCTCCACAGGTCCTCGGAGCGTCTCTATAGCGACTCGCTCGGCGGATCGGCGCCACTCGGCTTCTGAACAGCGCCACGCAGCAGGCGGTCCTCCGCCACGCGCACCACGACCAACGTCGCAATCGCGGCCCCCGCGCTCAGCAGCGCCAGTCCGAACTCGCCCAGCCCGCAAACCACGCCCAGGCCGGCGGTGACCCAGATGGCCGCGGCAGTGGTCATGCCTGCAACCCGGCCGGCGTCCCGGAGAATCACGCCGGCGCCCAGAAATCCGACGCCCCCGATGATGCCCGCCAAGACCCGCGCGAGCGAGTCCGCGGCGTGCTCCGAAGCGCGGCTGGTCAGCGTCTCTTCCGCGGCGATGACGAACACGCATGATCCGAGCGCAATGAGCATCATCGTGCGGATGCCCGCGGGCTTGTTGCGCTGGTGACGCTCGAGACCGATCAGCCCCCCGAAGAGCACCGCCAGGCCGATCCGGCCGAGGACATCCGCAAGCCCGAGGCTCAGGTCCAGCATGGCAGCGATCCCGACCAGCCCGAGAAACGCCGGTCCATCCGCGGCTGGCGCGCGAAGTCTATCGACGATGCGAGTGTGGTGGAATCCCGGGCCACGAGAAGCAGGCCCCCCCAAGCCGATCGTTCAGGGCGCCGTAGCTGTCGACGCCGCAACCGCGACCTCTCGCCCGTCACTCAGAAGCCGCTGCATGCCGGCCAGCGTCACGCCGTCGGCCAAGGCCGAGAGCTGCTGGGCAGGCAGCCGAGCGACGAGTACGTAGCTCCGGTCGCCTTCCTTCCAGCAGAGCAGCGACACGTTCTGGAGTGTGCTCTCGTCGTATTGCCGACGCTTCGAGCTTCGGCACGACCCGCACTTCGACCCGTCTGAGCCGCAGAACCGGATCGAGCGGTCGATCGCGAACGCCGAGACGACAACCTCGGGCGCCGTCGTGCTGCGGAAGTACGCATGTACCACCCGCACGTCCCGCTTCGGCGCACAGTCGCAGGCACCATCGAGGTGATACGGGCCGCAGGCCGACACGTCCGGCACGCGGCAGGCGAACTTGGCCTGGCTCTTGACGCTCGCACACGAGCCCTTGCCGGCCGCCTTTCGCACGCCGAGCGAGTCGTGCCGCCCGTGCACGGCGCAGGCATCGTGGATCGCGACCAGGCTGGCCGGCGTAATCGGCGTCGTCTCGGCGGGGCGAACAAGGAAGAAAACGGTCAGCAGGATCGCCGCCGCCGCCACTCCGGGCACGCCCAGACGCAACGTCCACTTTCGCACGGCCGGCACCGGCGGCCGAAGCTGCCGGAGAATTCCCGCCGCCAGACCCGGCGGAACGGCCTCCGCGTCGAGCACGCGGCGAGCTTGGCGACGCAGCGACTGCCACCAGCGCACCTCCGCCTGCGCCTCCGCGTCGGCCGCGAGCAGCGACTCAATGCGTGGGCGAAGCTCGGCGGGCAGCTCGCCGTCGGCGTAGGCCGTGAGGTGTTTTCGCAGTTCCGCGTCCACGCTACTTCTTCACTCGCTGCAATCGGTTTTCACGGGCGAATTCGCCCAACTGCCGCGTCACATGTTGCCGAGCCCGGTGCAGGCGGCTCATCACGGTCCCGATCGGCAACCCGAGGATGTCCGCGATCTCCTGGTAGCTCAGCTCCATCGTAGCCCACAGCAACAGGACCGACCTGAAGTCCGGCGACAGCCCGTCCAGGGCCGCCTTGAGTTCCTCATCCACGTGCTCCAGGTCCAGCTCCGGAAGCACCGTGGTCTCGTCTGCCGCGTGCGTCTCCTCGAGCGTGCTGTGGTCAACGCTTCGCGGACCACGGTTCTCCTTGGCCTGGCGATTCAGGAACGTATTGTTCAGGATCTTGAGCAGCCAAGGCTTGATCCCGAACGAGCGCAGCTCGAACGAGTTGAACGCCCGATAAGCCTTGAGATACGTCTCCTGAACCAAGTCCTCCGCGTGATGTTCGTCACGCGTCAGCCGCCGCGCAACGCGGTATAGCAACGGCAGGTGTGGCATCGCCACGGCCTCAAAGGTGTTCCGGCCTTTGGGGTCCATCATCCTGCCGCCCGCGGACTGCGCAGGCGTGCCTCCTCGGGTAACCGGCGGAAACGCGCTACAATTCCCGACACGACTCGCTCCTATTATGAGCCGGGACAAGAGGTTGGACCAGACCGGCGACTTAGAATCCACGCGCGATTCTGGCTCCGATCGAGACAGGGGTCCGCGGGATGACCTTGCTCCAAAGCCCTCGCTTGCGTCTGTCCTGCTTCGCCGGCCTCTGCGGTCTAGTGTGGTACGCCGCAGCCGGAGCGTCGGCCGCACCGCCAGCGGGTCAGGCGGTCAGCTTCCAGGCCGCGGACGGATTCCGACTGAGCGCCGACTATTATCCGCCCTCCTCGACCGCCGGCGATGCACCCTTCGTGATCCTCCTGCACATGTACCGCACCGACCGGACGGCCTGGGCGCCACTGATCGAGCCGCTGCACGCGGCCGGGCTGGCGATCCTGGCCCTCGACCTGCGCGGGCACGGCGAGAGCGCCACGACGGAGTCGCGCGACCGGGTCATCGCGCGCGAGTCGGCAATTTTCCGCGAGATGCAGGCTGACCTGCGCGGCGCGTACGACTGGATCGTGACGCAACCGCACATCGACCGCGCGCGATTCGCGCTGGTCGGCGCGAGCGTGGGTGCCAGCGTCGCGCTTCAGTGCGCCGCCAAGGACCGCAGCGTCGACGCGGTCGTCTGCCTCTCTCCCGGCCTGGACTACCTGGGTCTCGACTCGGCCGGCGACATCGCCCAGATCACGGGCCGATCCGTACTGATGCTGGCCACGGAAGACGAGCGCGACGCGCCGTACACCTTGCGCTCGCGTGGACGCGACGTTGAGGTCAAAATCTACCGCGACCTGCGGGCCCACGGGACGGACATGCTCGGCAAGGTCCCGCACGTCGAGCGCGACGTGGTCGACTTCCTCCGCAAGGCACTCGGTCAGCCCGCGGAGCAGCCAGTCTACGGCTCGATCAACAGCGACGTATACCATCTGAAGGGCTCCGAGTGGATCGCCCAGATTTCGCCGACGAACCTGCGCGTCTATTCCTCCGCAGCCGAGGCCGAGGCCCGCGGCCTGAGGCGGGCAAGGTCCCAGGGGCCAGGTGACAAGCCTGGATCGGGCGACACCCCGCCCCAGCCCCGCCGGCGGCCATGATGTCGATCGCGCGGATTGCGGGCCGCACCCGCCGTGAACAAGGATGACCATGCAACGACTGGCACTGACTGCGAGCTTGCTGATGCTGCTGCCCTGCCCCACGCCGGCCGCGGAAAACCCCTGGCGATCGAAGGTCCCCGCGGCGGTCGAGCGGGCCTACGCGACGAGGACGGCCGGTGCGTTCGCCGACGCGCTCGACGTGGCCTGGCGCGCCGATGATTGGGAGCGCGGCCTGGAACTCGCCCGCCGGGCGCAGCGCGACCTTGCCGACGAGCCGGCCCTGCGTAGCCGGGTGGCGCGGGCGCTGTACCGCGCCGGGCTGGTCATTGAGGCCGAGACGCTCGCCGACAAGCTTGATTCGAGCGACGACGCGATCGCGCTGCGCATGCGACTGGGTATCGAACTTGCTCGCGGTCGGCACGACGAGGCCCGCCGCTGGGCCGAGCGCCTGGCGGGCCGGGCCGCCCCCGACGGAGAGGACATCTACCAGCTCTACTCGGCGGCCTTCGTCCTGCGCCAATCCGAGCGCCTTGCTGATCTCGCCAGAAAAGCCGAGCGCTCCATCGACCCGAACAACGGCTACCCCGACATTCTGGTGAGCGATGCCGTCCAGGGCCTGTCGGCTTTCCACGATGCGACCGGCCCGCAGCCGCTCAACCAGGTCGTGGCCCACGGTAGCGCCCCGCTGACGCCGCTCGTGATGATCGGCCTGCCGGCGGTACAGATCGAGATCAACGGGCGCGGCCCCTACCGCCTGGTGCTGGACACCGGCGGCAGCATCATGCTCTCGCTCGATGAAACCGTCGCCGAGGAGCTGGGGCTGAAGTCGATCGCGCCGGCGTCGGTGCGCGGCGTCTCCGGCCGGCAGGAGACCGGCCAGGTGCTTTTCGACCAGGTCACGATCGGCTCAATCCGCTGTCGCCGCGTGATGGGCAGAACGTTCGACGTTCGCAGCGCGCTGTTCAACTCGGCCGACGGGATCATCGGCACGGGCATCTTCGCCGACAGTCGGATCACGCTTGACTTCGTCGACGGGCGGCTGACCGTCTCACCGTCGACCGACGAGCCCGGCCCGGGCGTCCGTACGGACGCTCGGATCATTGGCGACGCCAAAGTCATGGCGCTGGTCGAGCTCGGTGGGCAGCCCGCCGTCGCCATGCTTGACTCCGGCGCCGACGCGATCGCCCTGGCGCCCTCGAAGCTCGAGCGACTCTTCCCCGACCGCCACATCCCCCGCTACGACCCCGGCTTGGCGCTGGGCGTTGGCGGCGACGACACGCCGCAGATCGCCATCGGCCCCGGCGTCGAAATGAAGCTGGGCGGGCGGACGTTCCCTAACTACGGCGGCCTGGGTCTCGACGTGCTCGACACGCTCATCTCCCCGGTGCTGGGCGTGCAGACGAATATCCTGCTGGGCATGCCGCTGTTCCGCGAGACGCGCCGCGTGACGATCGACTTTCCCCGCGCACAGCTCTGGATCGAGTGGGCGGAGCACGCGCGTGGTGCAGAGCAGAGATGAAGAGGTGAGGGGGTGGGGAGGTCGGCGCTGCGTCCGGCCGGGGCGCGCCATTCGGCTCCGGCGCGCTCAGCCCGAGCGCCGGGCAGCGACGAGTCCGATCAGGCGATAGATCAGCTTGGCCGCGAGGAACTCGGTCACCGTGCTCGGCGGTTGCGGGCTGACCTCGACCACGTCCGCGGCCACGATCCGCCGCTCCGCGGCCACGCGTGCGAGCAGCTCGGTCACCTGGTACCAGTCCAGTCCGCCGGGCTCGGGCGTGCCGGTGCCGGGGGCATAGGCCGGGTCAAACCCGTCGATGTCGATCGTCACGTACACCTCGTCCGTGAGGTGCTCGAGGACGGACTGCATCCACGACTTGGACTCGCGGCACGCCAGCGCCGAGAAGATGGGCTTGCCTGTCTTGCGGATGAAGCGGGCTTCCTCGGCAGAGTAGTTTCGGATGCCGACGCCGACCGCCGGAACGCCGAGATCGTGAACCCGGCGCATGACGCAGGCATGGCTCCACGGCGTACCTTGGTACGTGTCGCGCAGGTCCGCGTGAGCGTCGACCTGGAGGACGCTCAGCCGCTTGTAGCGCTCGCGAGCGGCGCGGACAAGCCCCGAGGTCACGCTGTGCTCGCCGCCCAGGCCGATGAGGAACTTGCCGTCCCGCACGGGCCGGCGCGCCGCGCGGTAGACCCGCTTGAGCGTCGCCTCCGGGCCGCTGGCGTCAGGTTGCACCGCATCCAGCGTTGCCGCGCCGGCGGCGAAGCTCTCGCGTCCCAGCCGCTCGTCGTACAGCTCGACCTGCTGCGACGCCGTGATGATCGCCCGCGGGCCGTAGCGCGTCCCTGCCCCGAAGCTGGTTGTCGCGTCGTAGGGAATCGGCAGGACGGCGAAGCGGGCGCGCGCATAGTCGCTGTGCCGCCGCTCCAAGCCGAGAAAGTTGTCTGGCGTGCCTTCCGACATCGGCTCTCACTCCCCGCTGGACTCGTTACCCGGGACCAGGCGCCCCCGGCCCGTCCGACCCGAACCGCGGGATCACGCGCACCGGAGCGACTCAGTGAATGAGCGCCTCAGTCAAACAGGAAGATCGCCGCGGCGACCACGGTCGTCCACTTGCCGTTTTTGTCGCCCTCGGCGGTCTGCACGACCGCGCGGGTGTGGACGATCTGGCCGCTCATCTTGTAGACCTCCCGCCGGGCGTCGTAGGCCGCCTCGGGGTCGAACTCGATGCCCAGCGTGGTCGCGAGCATGCTGGCGGCCATGTCCTCGACGAAGTCGGCGGTCCGCTTCTCGGTCATGCCGTAGCCGTGATGCTCGGAGATATAGCCGAACTGGTCGCCCTTGGCGGGGATGGCCAGACCGATGCCGGCGGAAACGAGGCGGTTGGGCTCGTTGGTGCGTGTCTCGGCCATGACGCAGAAGGCGATCTGGCCGGGAATGAGCTTGGCCAGGCCCTGCTTGCGAGGAACCATCTTGCAGCCGGGCGGGTAGATGCTCGAGACCTTCACCAGGTTGCACTGGGCGATGCCCGCGTCGCGCAGGGCGGCCTCGAACGATTCGAGATTGTGCCGGTGGATGCCGACACCGTGGGTAAAGAAGATCTTCGTCGGGACGAGCGGCAGCATTCGCAGCCCTCCTGCCAATAGGCCAGGGTCGATCACGCCGGGGCGGAGAACGCTCGCACTTCCGCGTGCTGCCGACTTGCGTCCGCGCCCCTCGGGGCTGCAGTCGCTGGAAGCGGATGGGCAGGGATTATTAGCACTGCGCCGCGCGTGTCAACGCCGCCGGGCCCAACGCGACGGAATTCCCCCGCCGACCTTGCCGCCCCCGCCGGCCGTTTTGAACACTCACCAGCGACAGGAGCCGGCGGCGCGGCACTCGCCGACGCCGTCGTCAGTCCAGGAGCCATTCAACGGTGCGACCCGGAGGGGTCCGCAGAAGCGGCCGGCGCTTCCGCTTGTCGGAGGCGTCGGCCTTGTATTGGGAGTCGGATGCCCCGAATAATCCACGTCGTCCGGCCAAGGTCGCCGCCGACGCGCGCGCCAGCCAGGACGCAGCGCAGCCATGTACCCAGCCGTTTCCGCCGGAGCCTACCGCGACGAGCCCACGCCTGCGGCGTGGTTCGAGCGTGCCGCGTCGGCCGGCTTCGAGGGAATCGAGCTGGTGCTCTCCGCCGAGGGCCCACTCACGCAGAACACACCCGAAGAAGTGTGGCAGCACTTGCCCGAGCGGGCCGCTGAGCACGGCCTGAAGCTCGTCGGCCTGGCCAGTGCTGCCTTCCTGGAGAAGAACTATGGGTCGCCGGAGCCTGCGGACCGCGCCGCCGCCCGCGACCTGACGCTCTGGATGCTCGATCACGCCGCCGCGTGCGAGATCGACGCGATCCTCGTCATCCCGGCGGTCGTGGGCCGCGCCGGCGAGGTCCGCCCCCGGGTGAGCTACGCCGACGCTTACAACCGCACATTCGACGCCATGTGCTCGCTGCGGCACGAGGCCGAGGCGCGGGCGGTGACGATCGGCATCGAAAACGTGTGGAACCGATTCCTGCTCTCGCCTCTGGAGGCCGCGCGGCTGATCGACGAGGTCGGATCGCCCCACGTCGGCTGGTACTTCGATGTGGGGAATGTTCTTGCGTACGGCTACCCCGAAGACTGGATTGCGGTTCTGGGGCGGCGCATCGTCCGCGTGCATGCCAAGGACTACGACCTATCGCGCCCCGGCGCCGCGGGCTTCTGCCCCCTCGGCGAGGGCAGCGTCAACTGGCCGGCGGTCGTGGCGGCCTTGCGGCGCAGCGGCTACGACGGTCCCATGACCTACGAGGGCAACGCGCCGACCCGAGCGACCTGCGAGCGGCTGCGGGCGATCCTGTTGGGTGCGTCGCCGTGTGCTGGCGAGCCGACGCCGTGACGCGCTTCGATGCCAACCGGCTTCGCGAGACGCTGACCGTGGCCGACGGGGCCTGGGCGACGCTGCTCCGTCAGCGGGGCCTGCCCGCGCGAACGCTCGCCGAAGCCGCGAACGTACGCCAACCCGAGCTGGTCCTCGAACTGGCGACCGCGTACCTCGCGGCCGGGGCGCGGATCCTGTCAACCAACACCTTCGCGTGTAATCGCGTCGCGCTGACCCAGCGCGGCGTGCACGAAGACCCCGAGCGCTGGAATCGCCGCGGCGTCGAGCTCGCGCGGGAGGCTGCGACCGGCACGGACACACTGATCGTCGGCACGATGGGCCCGAGCGGCCGCATGCTTCGGGTCCGCGATGGTGACCGTGGTGCGATCGTGGAGGCGTTCCGCCGGCACGCGCTCGAGCTGGCCGCGGGCGGGGTCGATGCCCTGTTGCTCGAGACCTTCTCGGAGCTTGAGGAGCTGCTCCTGGCGCTGAAGGTCGCGAAGGAGGCCACCGGCCTGCCGGTCATCGCGTCGCTGTCCTTCGATTCCGGCCCGCAGCGGACCGCGACGCTCATGGGCGAGACGGCGGATGCTTGCGGGGCGGCCCTCGATGAGGCCGGAGCCGATGTGGTCGGCTGCAACTGCGGGGCCGGCGTCGCCCACGCGCTGCCCAGCGTCGTCGCGCTGCGGGCCGCGACCAGCCGTCCGCTCTGGGTCAAGCCCAGCGCCGGCCCGCCCGAACTCGACGACGGGCGGCTCGTCTACACCCTTACGCCCGACGAGTTTGTCCACCACGTCCCCGCGCTCATCGACGCCGGAGCGAATATCATCGGCGGCTGCTGCGGGATCGGCCCGGAGCACATCCGTAAGCTCAGTGCGATGGTGGAGAGGCGGCACCGATGACAGCAAGCCCGCCGGGCACGCTCGTGGTGATCAGTGGCCCCTCGGGGGCTGGCAAGACCTCGATCTGCAACGAACTGCTGCGGCGCATTCCGAACAGCCGCTGGTCCGTCTCGGTCACGACGCGCCCGCCGCGCGGGACCGAGGTGGACGGCCAGTCGTACCGCTTCATCAGCCCGGAGGAGTTTCGCCGGCTGGAAGCCGAGGGGGCCCTGCTGGAGTCGGCGGAGTACCTGGGCAACTGGTACGGCACGCCGCGCGCGCCCGTCGAGGAGGCCATCCGGGCGGGAGAAACGATCGTGCTGGAGATCGATGTGCAAGGCGGGGCGCAGATTGCCCGCAAGATGCCGGAGTCGGTACGTGTCTTTGTGCTGCCGCCGACGATGGACACGCTGCGGGCCCGTCTGGCGGGTCGGCACACGGAGAGCGCGGCCCTCCAGGAGAAGCGGCTGGCGGAGGCCGACGGCGAGATCGCTTTCGCCCGCACTAGCGGGGCCTATGATTTCTTCGTGACCAATGATATACTGGAGGATTCGGTCAACGAGATCCTGGACATCCTGCGGAGACGACACGCACGATGATCGAAGCCCTCAAGCATGACGACGTGATCGAGAAGGTCGGCGGCCGCTTCAAGCTCACCAGCCTGATCCAGAAGCGCTGGCTCGAGATCATGCGCGGCGCGCGGCCCCTCGTCGACACCGCCGGCAAGACCCCGCTTGAAGTGGTTATCGACGAGATTCTCCAGGGCAAGGTGTCGATCGACTACGACGCCTCCAACCTGAGCCCGCCCGAGCACGCCAGCCGCGACTAACCCCCCGCTCCGGCACGCACGCCTCGGCGTGCGGCCGCGGATGACGCATGGGCCCGATTCTCGCCGACTACGAAGTGCTCGTGTGCGTGACCGGTGGCATCGCCGCCTACAAGGCGGCCGCCGTGGTCTCGCAGCTTGCGCAGGAAGGCTGCGGCGTCACCGTGGCCATGACCCATTCAGCCCGGCGGCTCGTGGGGGCGGCAACGTTCCAGGGACTCTCCGGGCGAGCCGTGCTCACGTCGCTGTGGACCCGCTCCGGCGACATGCCGCACCTCGACCCCACCGAGAAGGCCGACCTTGTCGTCGTGGCCCCCGCAACGGCGAACATCCTCGGCAAGCTCGCCGGCGGCATCGCGGATGACCTGGTCAGCACGCTGCTGCTGGGGGCCGACTGCCCCGTCCTGCTCGCCCCCGCGATGAACACCCGCATGTGGCAGCACCCCGCCGTCCAGCGAAACGTCGCCTTCCTGCGCGAGCACCAGTTCGCGATCGTCGGACCGGAGGAGGGCTGGCTGGCCTGCGGGACGTACGGCGCCGGCCGCCTGGTCGAGCCCGAGCGTCTGCTGGCCGTGATTCGCGAGCAGCTCACCTCCCGGCCGCCGCGAGCTAAGCAAGATCGCAGCGTCCCGTAGCGCTGTCGCGCTTCGGCCGCGCGTTCGACGCCGCGGAATCCCTCTCGTCGACTATCTACCCCTTAAGATTCCGGGCTGCTCCCGTCGCCCCGTGGCGATCCAGCGCCTACCCGCCGCGCTTCCAGCGCAACGTCGCCTCAGCCACGCGTTGGCCGAGCCGCTCGGCCGTCTTGCGGTCGTTCTCGGGCGGGGCGACATCCGGCCCTTGGTCCACGTTGGACTGCGTCATGACGCCGGTTGAAGAGCCGATTCGGTTCAGATCGGTCGGACTGCCTTTGCTCGAATTCGCGCCGGGGAGAAGGTCAAGCCCGACCCAGATCATGCCGTGCTGCATCGCGAAGTGCACGACGTCCTGAAGCGTGTTGAGCTTATCGCCGTGCCAGGAGCCCGAGTTCGTGAACCCGGCCGCCACCTTGTCCTTCCACGCCTGCTGCATCCACAGGCCCGAGCTGGCCTCGAACACGCGCTTGAGCCCGGCGCTGATCGAGCCCATGTAAGTCGGGCAGCCGAAGATGATCGCGTCGGCGACGCTGAGGACCGGCCACTTGCCGCCGAGCTTCCGGTCCTTGTCCGGCGCCGGCAGATCGTCGGCGGACACCAACTCGACGCTCGCGCCGGCAACCGATGCCGCCCCGCGCGCGACCGCCTCGGCGACGGCCTTGGTGTGTCCGTACTGGCTGTGATATACGACGGCGATGTTCACCATGGATCCGGTCCTCCGTTCGCTTGTCAGTCATAGCCGAGGGGCGCGCAGCCAAGCCCGCCCGAGACACCGATGGTAGGCGCTTCGGCATTGCCCCGCATCGACGCCTCGGGGCTGCAGGGCGACCTCACGGCGCGTGACAACCCCACGCCGCAAGCCGCGGTCCGAGGCGCGCAGTTCACGCGAAGCGGGTTTCGCCGACCCTTTCAGGGTCGGGGTGCCGCGGGGGCACATTCCCGGGGGCGGCGGCTCGGCTGCGCCTCGCCTTGCCCCCGGCTACGATCGATCAGCCCTGCGGGCTGAGAGACCAGCGCGCTGAAAGCTCGCCGGGCGGGAAAGCCGCGGCCGCGCGCGACCCTCCGCGCGGGGCGCCGCCTGGCGGGCTGAGAGACCAGCGCGCTGAAAGCTCGCCGGGCGGGTAAGCCGCGGCCGCGCGCGACCCTCCGCGCGGGGCGCCGCCTGGCGGGCTGAGAGACCAGCGCGCTGAAAGCTCGCCGGGCGGGTAAGCCGCGGCCGCGCGCGACCTTCTGCGCGTGCGGTTCTGCCCCGCTACCCTTCGGGCTGAGGGGCCGCGGCCGCCGCGCGTGACCTCTCGTACGCGCTCCGCCTCCCCGCAGCCCGGAGGGCTGCTCGGTCGTAGCCGTGGGCCAGTCCGCCGCAGGCGGACGCCGCCCACGGACGAGCGCGGCGAACACGAGCACGACCCTGTAAGGGTCGTCGAAGCCACGGTGCGCTCCGAAGCCACGGTGCGGCGCGAGGACACGGCGCGCGGCGACGTCACGGCGCGTGACAACCCCACGACGCAAGCCGCGGTCCGAGGCGCGCAGTTCACGCGAAGCGGGTTTCGCCGACCCTTTCAGGGTCGGGGTGCCGCGGGGGCACAGTCCCGGGGGCGGCGGCTCGGCTGCGCCTCGCCTTGCCCCCGGCTACGATCGATCAGCCCTGCGGGCTGAGAGACCAGCGCGCTGAAAGCTCGCCCGGCGGGAAGGTCGCGGCCGCTGGCGGGCTGAGAGACCAGCGCGCTAAAAGCTCACCCGGCGGGAAGGTCGCGGCCGCGCGCGACCCTCCGCGCGGGGCGCCGCCTGGCGGGCTGAGAGCCCAGCGCGCTGAAAGCTCGCCGGGCGGGAGAGCCGCGGCCGCGCGCGACCTTCTGCACGGGGCGCTGCCCGGCCGCCCTGCGGGTTGGAAGCCCGCCCGCTTGCAGGCCCTGCGGGCAGGAAGCCCGTCCCACCCGGAGCTACCGAGGCCGGCGCGTCCAGAGGAATGCCGTCAGCGCACCGACCTGGAGCACCCCCGCGAACATCAGCTTGATGAGCTGCTTGGCCGGGTCCGCCGCAAAAACCCAGTCCGCAAGCGCCGCCAGGATGAATCCCGCCGCGATCACCTGGACCACAATTCCCGCCGCCAGCAGCCACGAGAAGTCCTTGTGCTGCTGCTCACGAGTCAGCGTCTCAACGCGTCGACGAAGATCCTCCAGCTTCTCTTCGATGCGCCCCAGTGCCGCGACGACGCGCCCTCCCTCGGTGTCGGCCATCGCATAGCGCGGCGACGGGGCCGGCTCCCCCGGCTGCGCACCTTCGCGGGGGCTCCCGCTCTCGGTCGGCGGCACGGCCACGCCCAACAGGCTGTCGCGCGGCTCAGTCCCCATGCATCACCTCACACACATTATGAACGGTCCGGCGCCGTTGTCACGGACGTAGCACTGGAACACCCACGCAGATTCCGGGTGCCGCCCGGCGCGCGACGGCCGGGCGCCCGCGACAGCGTGCGTCACATCACCTCGATGACGGCCTGGCGCAGGAGCGGCAGCAGAATCTCGTGCTGGCCGACCACGGCGTGCCCGTGCCCCGGCTCAACCGGTCGCACCAGCACGTTCTGCGTCGGCCGGTAGTGCCGCAGCATGTCGAAGTTGGCCGTGTGCATCCCGCGGAGCGGGAAGCCCAGGTTACGCGCGACGGACACAGCCTTGAGAAAGACCTCGGGCAGGATGACCGCCGAGCCCACGTTCAGCCACACTCCGCCGGCGGCCGCGCCACCGCCCGGCCTCGCCTCGCCCTGCTCGGCCCCCATCGCGGCCACGACCTCGCACAGCGTGCGGAAATCGTGCATCGTGGCGGCCCCGATCGCGGCGCCGTCCGCCGCCGCGGGCATGTGCACCGTGTCCGTGCCCAGCGCGACGTGAACGGTCACCGGGATGCCTGCCTCGAACGCCGCCGCGAAGACGCTCAGGTGCTTGAAGGGCACGGCGCCGTTCGCCACCAGCCGGCCCAGGGCCCGCCCGAGTCCGTCGCCGGCCGCCCCGTCCCTGGCCGCGGCGTTCATGCGATCGCAGGTCTCGTGGACGAAGCCGAATGTGCCGTCACGAATCGTCTCGGCGACTTCTTCGCTCGTTTGCCCCGCCTCGGCCAGCTCAAGATCGTGAATCGCGCCGGAGCCGTTCGTCGCCAGGGCCGTGACAATGCCGCGCTGAATCAGGTCGATGACGATGGGCCCGCAGCCGGTCTTGATCACGTGCCCCCCGAACGCGAAGACCACCGGGCGCCCGGCTCGCCGGGCCCCGACGATCGCGTCCGCTGTCCGGCGCAGCTCCTCCGCCCCAAGGAAGTGCGGCAGCGATGCCAGCCACTCGGCGAACGACGCCCGTGGCGGTGGCGTGCCGGCCACGCAAGCCGCCGCGACCTTGTGCGCACGGACCTCGCGCGAGCGCATGCGCAGGCGCGACCAGTCGAGCGGCTGCCGCGGTGCGGGCTGCGGTTGCGGATCGCTCAATGCCGTCGCCTCCTTTGGCTCTCCGTCCACACCGACCGAGCGTCTCGCCGGCCTGCCCGTACACCCGCGCGCGGGCGTCGCACCAGACATGCGGCGGCCGGGCGGCTCATCGTCCCGCCGCGAATACCCCGCGCAGCAGCCCGAGCAACACGTCCTCACCGTCCGCCCACCGCAGGCGGATGTCGATGCGCACGAGTTCGGGCCCGTCATCGGGCCACAGCGCCAGCAGTTTCACCCAATCCTTGCGCGTTGTCACCACCCAGCTCGCCCCCGCGTCGGCGGCCCGCGCCTGAATGAACCGCGCGTCGGTGGCCGTGTAACGATGATGGTCGCCGAAGACGATCCGCGGCGTCGGAAGCACGAAGTCCCCCACAAGACGTTGAAACGTCTCCGGATTCCCAAGGCCGCATACCGCCACCGCCCCGCCGCGGCGTAGCGCGTCCTCGTCGATGCGCGTGCCATCGCGCCGAACGCACGCGTCGATCTCGACGCCCGCCTGAAGGACTTTCACGCGCGGCGCAAGCCGGGCACACTCCGCGGCAATCGCGGCGACCTGACTTGGTTCCACCTGGTTTGTTCGGGTCAGGACGATGAGCGACGCCCGGCGCAGCCCCGCCTGTGGTTCGCGCAGCCGCCCGGCCGGCAGCACGCGCCCACCGCCCCACGCGTCCAGGGCGTCAATCAAGACGATGTCGAGATCGCGGGACAGGCGCCGGTGCTGAAAGCCATCGTCGAGCACTACACAGTCGGCACCGTGCTGCGCGCTGGCCGTCTCTGCGCCCCTGACGCGATCGGGATCCACGACGACCGCCACTCCGGGAATGGCCGTGTGGAACTCGAGCACCTCGTCGGCGGTCTCGCCCGCGCGGGCCTTGTACCCCCGCGTCAGGATCGCCGGCCGGTGGCCCAGGTCGCGCAGGCGCCGAGCCAGGTCGATCACCATCGGTGTCTTGCCAGTCCCGCCTACCGTCAGATTACCGACGCTGATGACGGGGACCGTCGCGCGGCGGGTGGCGCCGGGGCGGTCGTAGTGCCGGTTGCGCAGGGTCATCACGCCGGCGTACGCCGCCGACAGGGGAGCCAGCCAGCTTCTCCAGACCGCACCCACGCCGGGCACTAGACCCGGGCGGAGCCTCGAATGCAACCGTGGGCGGGCGGTTTGCCTGTCTCCAGCCTTCGTGCTAAAACCCCCGGGCTGTGCGCCGCAGCGACGAGGGACCTCGACGGCCATGCGATTTCGCGACCTGGGCAACACGTGCGTTTTCGGCCTGCAGTGGGGGGATGAGGGCAAGGGCAAGGTCGTCGACCTGCTTCTGGAGGACTATGACGCGGTGGTGCGCTACTCCGGCGGGGCGAACGCCGGTCACACCATCGTCGTGGACGGCGAGAAGTTCGCGCTGCATCAACTCCCCAGTGGGATTCTGCGACCGAACATCACCTGCGTGATCGCCGGCGGCTCGGTGCTTGATCCTGCCGTCCTGCTGGGCGAGATTGCCGCGCTGCGCGAGCGCGGGGTCGCGGTGGGCGCGCGCAACCTGCGCATCAGCCAGCGGGCACACCTGGTCTTTCCTTACCACCGCCGCGAAGACGCCCTGTCGGAGTCGGCGGCCCGGATCGGCGAGCGGATCGGGACGACCGCCCGCGGGATCGGCCCGTGCTACGCGGACAAGTACGCCCGGCACTGGGCGGTGCGGGTGTGCGACCTGTTCCCCGAGGCCCGCTTCCGTGAGCGACTCGCGGCCATCGTGGCCCACAAGAACACGTACCTCGCGACCGTCTACGGTCGCGCCGAGTTGTTCGACGCGGAGCGCCTGGCCAGCGAGTACCTGGCGTTCGCCGAGGCGTTGCGGCCGTTCGTTTGCGACACGACCTACCTGCTTAACGAGATGGTTCGGGACGGGAAGCGCGTGCTGTTCGAGGGCGCGCAGGGCTGCCTGCTGGACGTCGATCACGGCACGTATCCCTTCGTCACCAGTTCCAGCGCCGGCGTGGGCGGGGTGGTCAGCGGCTCCGGCGTGCCGATCTCGGCGGTCCAGTCCGCGGTCGGCGTGGTCAAAGCCTACGCCACGCGGGTCGGCGCCGGGCCCTTCCCGACCGAGCTAAACGACGAGGTCGGCGCGGCAATTCGGGAGCGCGGCGGCGAGTACGGCACCACAACGGGCCGACCGCGGCGATGCGGCTGGTTCGACGCGGTTGCGGCGTCGTACGCGGCCATGTTCACGGGACCGACGTTCCTGGCGCTGCTGCACCTGGACACGCTGGCCGGCGTGGACAAGCTGCGCGTCTGCACGGCTTATCGCCTGGGCGGCGCCCACCTGGCCCAGTTCCCGTGCGATGTCCAGGTACTCGAGCAGGTTGAGCCGGTCTACGAGACCCTTCCGGGCTGGTCCGAGGATATCGGCGGCTGCCGGCGACTAGCCGATCTTCCTGAGAGCGCCCGGAGATACGTTCGGCTGATCGGCGAACGTCTGGGTGTGCCCGTTCGTATGATCGGAGTCGGCCCGGCACGCGACCAGGTTATCATTGTGGAGGACGGCCACTCGGCGTAGTTGCCCATGCCCACCAAGCCGCCGCTCGATCCACTGGCCACGCTCGGGATCCCGCGCGTGGCACTTCCGCGGCACGTCGCCATCATCATGGACGGCAACGGGCGCTGGGCCCGCCAGCGCGGCCTGCCCCGCATCGAGGGCCACCGCAACGCCTCGACAGCCGTGCGTGAGACGGTCGAGCGCTGTGCCCAGCTCGGCATCGGCTACCTGACGCTTTACAGCTTCAGCCTGGAGAACTGGCGCCGACCGCGTGACGAGGTGCAGGGGCTGATGTCGCTCTACGCCCAGTACCTGGTGTCCGAGCGGCAGCTCATGCTCGACAACGACGTTCGCGTCGTCCAGGTGGGCCGGCGCGAAGGGCTGCCCGCCGAGGTTCTTCGCGAGCTGGACGCGACCAGCGAGCTCACGCGCGGCAACCGCGGGCTGACACTCTGCCTGGCGCTGAATTATGGCTCGCGCGCGGAGATCGTGGACGCCGTGCGGCGCCTCGCCGAGCAGGTTCGCCGCGGGCAGCTCGAGCCGGGCGACATCACCGAAACGCACCTCTCCAACGCGCTCTACACCTCCGGCATCCCGGATCCGGCCCTGGTGATCCGCACGGCCGGCGAGATGCGCATCAGCAACTTCCTGCTCTGGCAAATCAGTTACGCCGAGCTGTACGTCACCCCGGTGCTTTGGCCCGACTTTCGCGAGTCGGAGCTCTTCGCGGCCCTGCGGGCGTTCGCCGAGCGCGAGCGCCGCTTCGGGGACGTGCAAGGCGTCGCGGGGCCGGCGGAAGCCCCGGCACTCGTGCCCGGGCCGACCACGACCGCCGGGCCGGCGCCAACTCCGGCCATCGCGCCTCGATAGGAGCGCCTGACGAGCTCGCTCGGCGTCTTGCCCCGGGATCGTGTCCCAGGGCAGCAGGCTCGTGGCCCACACCCTGAGGAACCGGCCACCGGCCGGTCTTGTGCCGCATCGGGGATGCGTCAGTTCGCGCTGAAGGAAGTCGCCCACCGCGCTCGACCGCTTGCAAGCTGAGCCCGCGACGCGGAACATCCGCCGGGCCTGGATTGGCCAGGGAAGGCTCAACGGAAAACATGCGGACCCGACTGGTCGTGGGATTGACGCTCGCCGCGGGCATCATCGCGGCGCTGCTCGTGGATGGCTACCTGTCCGGCCCGGGGGTAGGCGGCCGGGCGATCTCCGTCTCGCCACCCTCGGACTGGGTCCGGCACGGCGCCATCTCGACGCTGGTCGTGCTCCTGCTGACGCTGGCGACCACGCACGAGCTCGTGGTCCTGGCCCGGGCCCGCGGGTACAAACCCTTCGGCAAGCTCGCCCTGCTCTTTACCGCGATTCTCGTGCTCGGGCCCTATCTCAGTTTCCACCTGGCGCGTGGCGACTCGAGTCACGGTGACTCGTGGGGGCTGCTCGTGATGGCCTGCGCCGTGGCGATCACGTTCGTCGTCCAGGTCGTTCGCCACCGAACCGAGAGCGCCATGGAGAATCTGGCCACGACGCTCTTCATCATCTTTTACGCCGGCTGCCTGGCCAGCTTCATGACACGGCTGCGGATGGAGATTGGCGGAACCACCGGCGTCCTCGTGCTGCTCTTCTCCATGTTCATCGTCAAGATGACCGACACGGGGGCCTATTTCGTCGGAAGGGCCCTGGGCCGGCACAAGATGATCGAGTGGCTCAGCCCCAAGAAGACGTGGGAAGGTTTCGCCGGCGGCATGGCCACGGCGGTTGCCGTCTCGGTGGGCCTGGGGCTCTGGCTGCATGAGGCCGAGGTCACGCGGCTGGCGCCGCACGCGCTCCATCCGGTCGCCTCGTTCGCCCTGCTGGGCCTGCTGCTCGGCGTCTTCTCCGTGGCCGGCGACCTGTGCGCCTCGCTCCTCAAACGCGACGCACGCGTGAAGGACTCGGGCCACGCCTTCCCAGGACTCGGCGGCGTGCTGGATGTGTTTGATTCGCCGCTGCTGGCCGCACCGGTGGCATGGCTGTTCTGGACAAGGCTGTTTCCCCTCGACGGCGCGTAGCCGCTATCCGTTAACTCCCCTCCCTCTCAGTGAGGGGGATGGGGGAGGGTTGAGCCCTGTGTCCATCTCGGCGGCTCGGGCTGTTCGATCTCACGGCTCCGGGCCCAGGCAGGCCGCTTGTTGGATGTCCGCGCCACCCGTGCAGTCATGACGTCCGCGCCACCCAGTCGGCGTGGTAGCCTGCACCACCCCCACTCACTCACACGATGCGCCGTGAATCGAGCAGTATGCAGATCGGTCCGTCATTCAGGCTCTCCACGTGCATGTGCTCCGCGAACCGTCCCGTGGCCACGCGCAACCCGGCCGCCCGCAGCGCCCCCTCCAGCGCCTCGATCAGCGGCCGCGCCACCTCGCCCGACGCCGACGAGTCGAATGACGGGCGTCGCCCCCGCCGCGCGTCGGCGGTCACCGTGAACGCGCTGACGAGCAGCACCGCCCCGCCGACCTCGGCGACGCTCAGGTTCATTTTGCCCGCCCCGTCGGGAAAGATTCGCAGGCCGCTTACCTTCTCGGCAATGTAGCGCACGTCGGCCTCGCCGTCGTCCGCGGCCGCGCCGGCATACACGAGCAGCCCGGCGTCAATGGCGCCCACGACCTCGTCATCCACCGTGACCTTCGCCGACAACACGCGCTGCACGACCGCCCGCATCATTGCACCCTGCACGCCCGATCCCGCGGCCCCACGCACCTCCACACGTCCACACCCACTCACCCGCACACCCGCACAAGACCTCGAACGCGGCAGCCTTGGCCTCTTCACGCCGGTTCCGGGCTCACGCGTATGATACGCCCCCGTGCCGGCCGACTTCGATGAGCCCGCGATCCAACTCGCCGTCGCGTGGGGCTACGCGGCGGCCCTCGCCACGTCGGTCCTATGGACGGCCACTTCGGTGTTCTTCAACGAGGCCGCGCGGCGGATCGGAGCCACGCTCGTCAACGGCCTGCGCATTCTCGTCGCAGTCGTGCTGCTGGCCGTGACGCACCGACTGCTTGCGGGGCAGTGGGTCCCGCCCGCGCAAGTCGGCCAAGTTGCTTTCCTCGTCCTGTCCGGGTGGATCGGGCTCAATCTCGGGGACCAGGCGCTCTTCATGGCCTTCGAGCGGGTCGGGCCGCGCACGGCCATGCTGATGATGACGACCGGCGCGCCGCTCTTCGCCGCCCTGCTCGGCTGGCTCGTGCTCGGCGAGACGATTCCCGCCGCCGGGTGGCTGGGTGTCGCGGCGATGCTGGCCGGCGTGGCGTGGGTCGTCCTCGGTCGCCAAGTGGGCGACACGCGCTCCGCGCCCAGACCGCAATTCGGCGCCGGCATCGCGCTCGGCTTGCTCGCGGCACTGTGCCAGGCCGGTGGGTTCCTCCTCAGCAAGCAGGGAATCGGCCACGGCTGGCTGCCTGACCAGCAGCACCTGCAACCCCAGGCCGCAACGCTCCTGCGCATGGCCGGCGCCGCCGTACTGGCCGTGCCGATCGTCGCGTGGCGACTGCGCCGCGCGAGCCGAGCGCCCGCGGGCGGGCCGACGCCGGCGCCTGGCCATGCGTTCTACGCGGGCATCGGGCTGACGTTCTGCGGCTCGCTTGTGGGGCCGTACCTGGGCGTGTGGATGTCTCTCGAGGCGGCGCACCGGATCCCGCTCGGACTTGCGCAGACGCTCGCGTCGCTGCCGCCGGTGCTGGTGCTGCCGATTGCGGCCATCCTCTATCGTGAGCGCGTGGGCGTGCGGGCGGTGTGCGGCGCGCTGCTCGCAGTCGCCGGGGCGGCGTGGCTCATGCTCACGCCGTAGCGCCGGTGCTGCGCGCGGCGCGAGCTACCGCGTCCCGGGCGTTGCAGCCTTCGGGGCGTCGGCTTTCTGCAGCGCTTCAAGCGTCGTGAAGATCGCCTCGCAATCCGGCTGGAGTATCCGGAACGTGCGCCGCACGTCCGGTCGCGCGCCGAAACGCGTGCATGACTCACCCGCCAGCGTCGTGAAGTTCGCCACAAAGTGCTCGCCGCTCTTCAGCTCAACGCTCAGCCCCGCGGGCGTCCCCTCCGCCAGACCGACCGCCGCGAGATCCGCATTTTCGTATCGCTCATACCGCTCGACGCGAAGCTGCGCAATCTTCTCGATGACCTGCTTGACCTTCTCGGCCGGGACGGAGACGTACGGGTCCGGCACGAACTTCCAGGTGCCGTCCGGCTCGCGGCGAAACTCGAGCGTGTCCGCCGGCGAACGGACCGTGAACGCGACAACGTCATCGGCTGCGAACGTAAACAGCCGGGTATCGAGCAGCTCGCTCGTCAGCAGACGGTACACGCCTTCGTCCAACTCGTAGACGGTGGCGTTGTCACCGGCCTGGGCCAGGCCCACGCCGTCCCGGAATGCCAGCCGCAGCCGGTGCTCGACCGGCGCCAGCGGCCCCGCAGCCGATTCATCTTCGGGCGGCGTGACCATGAAGCGAAACTCGACCGCGGGGCGCTCGAGCCCGGGCTCACCCGCGTCGCCGGTCGCAATGCCGCGGGCCCGCAGTCGCGCCAGATTACTGGCCAGCATGCTGACGGCGGCGGCGTTGATCACTGCGCCCTGCGGGGCGGTCGCCGTCCATCCGTCGCCGGCTCGCTCCACGCGGAGCGACAGCCCGTCGCGATCAAGCTCGAGCGCTTGAAGCTGGTCGGCGGCAAAATGGAAGACCTGCCGCGAGCGCAGTCCCGCCGCGCCGGCGGCCAGCCGCCCCGCCTGTGCCTCGCCAACCACCAGCACCGACGGCTCGTCGCCGCGCTGAATGTACGCGCTCTGCCCACGGGGCGTACGAGCGCCGACGCGGAGGGTGATCGGCTCGACCAGCCCGGTCGCAGTCAGCGTCACGATCGAGCGCGGCTCGGCCAGGCCGTACGGGGCGCCGGGTGACCGAGGGTCGCCGCCGACATCGTCGATGAAGTCAATCGCACGGAGCCCCTCGATCTCGGCGAGCAGCTCGACCACGGCGGCGGAGTCGACCGCGCCGGCATCGCCGCTGCCTGTCCAGACGCCGTCGACCTTCTCGGCCGTCACGGACCCGCCGCTGCCGGTGAGCTCGACGCGCGTGACATCCGCAGCACGGACGCGGACAACGCGATGATCGCGCAGGTCCTTGAGGTCGGGGATCAGCCCCGTCACGCTGGCGTCACTGACCGTCGCGACCCAAGGCAGGTCGGCAAGCTTCACGTGCCGCTTCGTCGCGTCGATCCCGCCCGGCGATGCAAGCAGGGCCTTCATCGTGACGCGGGCCGGCTGCGGCTTCGGAGCGGCTTCCTCGCCTGCGTCGGCCGGCGGCGGTGGCGGCGCCTTCTCCGTTGTCATCTCGAAGGTCAGCGCCGGCGGCTCGAGGCCGTACATCACCAGCGACTGCGGCGTATCAGCCACGAATGTGTCCACGCGAAGCTGCGTGGCGCGGGTCGCGAGCTGCCGGACCTTCTCCCGGTCCGCATGCGCCCGGAAGGGAGACGAGAATGTCCAGTCCCCCGCGGCGTCCCTGTCCAGCGCAATCGTGCGCCCCTCGCTCTCGATTCGCAGGGCAACCACCTCATCAGGCTTCGCTTCGAACAGGCGCTTGCTGCGGAACTCGCCCAGCTCCTTTCGGACCTGGGGCAGCAGGTCGCGCTTGGCGATCTGGATCAACTTTTCGCCGGGAATCCGCACGTACGTGTCGTCCGACATGACCACCTTGCGGCCGATCTCGACGGCGTACGTCTTGCCACCGTCGTCGGTCAGGCGAACCACCGCTTGCGGCGGCTCGAAGCCGGCCTCGGCCGCGGTGGGCTGCCCGCCGGCGCCGGGCTCGAAGCGCTCGCGCACATCCACGAACAGCACGGCACTGATTACACCCCGGACCACCCAGCCCTCGGTGGCGCCGGCGCTGGGCTCGACGAGGCGGTACTCGGCCTGCGCGCCCGCCGGCGCGTTCGGCTCGGCGGCGATGCGCTCGAAAGCCATCCGCGGGCGATCGGGAATCTCGATTTCGACGCGGCGGATTGCGCCTTCCGTCGGCCGGGCCTCGAAGAGCGGCTTGCTCTCGCCGGCGGCCGGTCTGGGAGACGCAGGCTGGGCGTCTTCGCCCTTCGGGGCAGGCACCAGGAAGAAAAGTACCACGCCGACGAGCAGCGCGATCAGGAGAACGATGGTCGTCTTGATGTTCATGGCTCGAGTTACCTGCGCCGCATGAGCCACACGCCGGCGCCAACCAGCAGCGCGGCGCCCGGCCACAGACCCACCAGAAAGACCCGCCAGAACGTCAGCCAGGCGTCGTCCTTGAGCTTGTCCAGCCGGGGTACCTCGCTGCCGCGGACGCCGACCGAGATCCGGTCCGCGTCGTGCGTCACCCAGTGCAGCGCGTTGATGAACAGGTCCGGGATGCCTGGAAACGCCGCGTACGACTGGAACCCCGCCCCGCTCAGCATGATGCCACCCGGCATCTCCAGAAGCGAGTTGCTGATGAACGTCGCACTGCCGAACACGACCAGCCGCTTCGCCGGCGTCGGCGCTTGCCCCTCCGCAGCCGGTGATGCGGCACGCTCCGCGGCGACCGCGACGGGGAACGGCGGCGCGCGATCGGTGTCCTTGCGGGTCGCGTACTGCCGGGTCCGAAGCTCCTCGTTGAGCGCCGTCAGGTCGCTCACGCCCCAGGCATCCGCCCCCTTTCGCACCAGGACCACCGGCTCGACGCTCAGACCCGCCGGGCGAGTGCTCGCGGGCACGATCGACAGCGGACAAACGACATCCATGCCGATCGGCGACGCCGCGAGGGGCCGCGAGATGGCGTGATCCGTCAACTCAAAGAGTGTTGATTCGAGCACGGCGCGGCTGGCGAATCGGGCCGGCCAGTAACCGCCCGGCGTGTCCAGCGCGGGCGTGAACGGCAGAACGATGTAGTTGTGCTCGACCTCGACGCCCCAGGTCGACCGGAGGTAGTCGCCGTACTCATACTTGCCCGCGCCCATCTCGGGGATCGGCGAACTCGACGGGACGAACGCCGCCAGGAAGATCGCCATGCCCGATTCCTCGACGGCCTTGCGGACGATCTCCACGTCCGCCGGGGTCATGCCCTGTGGCGGAGGCTGCGGGCGGCGCGGATCGGGCTGCGGGGGCGGCGCCGGGGGGAAGACGACGTAAATCTTCCGAACGGCATCCGGGACATCGGGCGGCTGCTTTGAGACCTGCACATCCCAGTCGGCCGTGACGAAGTTGGCCTTCTGAAGCGCCTCGTTGAGCGTGCCGTACGGGGCGCGGGGAAACTGGCCGAACTGGGCCCGGGAGAAGTCTGGCACGATCGGCGACGGTCCACCGAAGCGCGTGAAGATGACGCCGGTCTTCTCCTTCTCGGTGAGCTTGAGGATCGCCGAGGAGACGCCCTGCTCGCCGGCGAAGTCGCGATCGTCGCCGTCCTTGCTGAGTTGCCCGTCGGCGCGGTAGGGCCAGGCCTCCCAGAAGGAGACGACCTCGGCCCGCTCAGCGGTCTCCACGATGATCGGCGGGGCGTTGGCCCAGCCGCGAAGCTGCGCGGCCAGATCATCGAGCGCGAGCGGCTTGAGCTCCTGCGCGCGCGTCGTCAGCGCCGTGATCTCTGGCAGCAGGGCGACATAATCCCCCGCCGCTACCTGGAGGAACTTCAGCACGTCGGGCGGGGTCCGGGCGTCCTGGTTGCCGCGCTTGTCGACCCAGTCCTTGACCGAGTTGAAGAAGCGCGTGACGCCGTCGAGGTAAGCCCGTACCGTCTCGACCTGGGAGCCATAGCGGGGCAGGTCTTCGGCCTGGAGCTCGGTCAGTGTGCGCGCGACCTCACCGGCCTGCTCGGTGAACTGCTCGAGCGAGCGGACGACCTCGGGCAGCACGCCGGCCTGCTCGCCGGCCGCGGCGACAAGCCGTTCGGCCTCGCCGCGCTGGCGATCGAGCAGTTCGAGAATCTTCTGGTTAAGCGGGGCGTAGCTCTCCAGGATATCGAGGTGGGCGCGGGCCTCTTCCTTGTACGCCGGCTTGTCGCGCAGACGGCGAAGCAGGGCCGGCAGCTCGCTGCGGTCCTTCATCGGGTCGATCAGCCGCGCGGTCACCTTGCCGCGGGCGGCGGACTCGTAGAGCCGCAGCAGATCGCGAACCATGTCCTGCCGCTTCTGGGCCCGCTGGTCGTACTCGCTGAGCACCGTGTAGAGGGCGGTGATGCGAACGTCATCCTTGAGCGAGCGGAGCAGCTTCTCCGTGCGCGGGCTCAGGCTGTTGATCCGCGAGCGGGTGACGTCCAGCTTGCCCTGGAAGCGCTGGGCCAGGTACGCCGCCCCGACCGTGATGACGAGCACGATCACGACCTGGACGGCCGTGTTCAGGCCGTAGAAGACCCGCCGCTGCCCGGCTTGCGTTGCCGTTGCTACCGCCATCGTCGCGACTCCACCACCTTGACGGTCAGGAAAATGAACAGCATGGCGACGGCGAGGAAGAAGACCACGCCGTCGGTCGTGATCAGCCCCTTGCTGAAGGTCTCGTAGCGCCCCACCACGTTGATCTGCTGGAAGACCGCCCGCCAGATGCCCTCAACCTGGTTGGCCGCGAAACGGGCCAGGACCGCGAAGAGCAGCAGCGGGACCCAGCCGAGGATCCAGGCCACGACCTGATTACTGGTCAGGCTGCTGGCGAACACGCCGAAGGCCGTGAACGCCACGCCCACGAGCAGCAGGCCCAGGTAGGACGCGAGCGACTGGCCCCAATCCGGCGAGCCGTACGCCTGCATCAGGAACAGGTACACCAGCGTCGGTGCGAGCATGACCACGAAGAAGACCAGCGACGCCAGGTACTTGCCGAGCACCATTTGAGAGTCGCTCAGCGGCGCCGTCATCAGCTTCTCCATGGTGCCCGCGCGGTACTCCTCGCTGATCGTCCGCATGCAGATCGCCGGGACGATCACCGTTAGGAACCACGGCGCCCAGAAGAACACCTCCACGAGCGACGCGGGCTTACCGGGCGCAAACGCCCCGCTCCACAGCACCGACACGCCGGTGATCAGCAGGTAGCCCGCGATCACGATGTAGGCCACCGGCGAGCAGAAGAGGCTGAGCAGCTCGCGCTGCATGATGGCCAGGACGTTCCTCATTCGGCTTCTCCGCTCTGCGTCATCGCTTCGCCCTCGATTCCGCTCAAACTCGTACCGTCACACGCACACCCCCGCGCACGCCGCGCCGACGGCGCTTACGCCTCGCGCTCCTCGCGCGTGCCGGCGACGATCTTGACGAAGAAGTCCTCGAGCGTGGCGATCTCGCGGCGCAGCTCACGCAGCGGCCAGCGCTTCTCCGCGGCCAGCCGGGCGATGTCCTCGCGCACGTCGCGCTGCGCGCTGACCTGCACGCGCACCCACCCGTCGACCGCGTCGGCATGCGCGTCCTGCACCCCCACCAGGCCCTTCACCGCGGCCAGCGCCTCCTGCGGTGCCGTCTTCACCTCGGCGATCAGCTTGCCCTCGCCCGCGACGCGTGTCCGCAACTCCGCCGGCGTGCCGCTGGCCACCAGCCGCCCCCGGTTGATGATGATGATTCGCTGGCAGGTGGCCTCCACCTCCGGCAGGATGTGGCTGCTGAGCATGACCGTGTGCTCGCGCGCCAGGTCGCGGATCAGTGAGCGCGTCTCGCGAATCTGCGTCGGGTCGAGGCCGACCGTCGGCTCGTCGAGGATCAGGATCTTCGGGTTGTGCAGCAGTGCGTCGGCCAACCCCACGCGCTGGCGATAGCCCTTCGAGAGATGGCCGATGGGGCGGTCGATCACCTCCCCCAGCCAGCACCGATCCGCCACGCGCGTGATGGCAGCCGCCCGTTCGCCCGGATTGAGCCCGTGCAGCTTGCCGCGGAAGTTCAGGTCCTCCCGCACGCGCATCTCGGGGTAGAGCGGGACCGATTCCGGCAGGTACCCGACGCACCGCCGGACATCCATCGACTGCGTCAGCACGTCGAACCCGGCCACACTCGCCGAGCCTGAGGTGGCGGGCATGAAGCACGTCAGGATTCGAATCGTCGTCGTCTTGCCGGCGCCATTAGGTCCGAGAAAACCGACGATCTCGCCCTCCTGAACCGAGAACGAGATGTCGTCTACCGCCTTGTAGACGCCGTACGCCTTGCTCAGGTTGCGAACCTCGATCACGCGCGGACCTCCAGGGTTCGGCTGCAATACAGGCGCGGACGATGCCAGTTGCACCACCCGGTCGAAAACCCGGCGCGGCAAGGTGGGATGCTCGTCGAGGCGGGGTATGGCGGCCCCGACGCGGCCCCGCAAAGCCGCCGGTAGTCGCAGGCGCGGAAGTCTAGCGGTGCTTGCGGGTGCGTCAAGGGTCCGGACGGCCGGCGGCCGCCGAGGCCCGTCTCGCTAGTGCGCGTTCGCGTGCTTCTCGAAGTGGGCACCCTTCGTGAAGAAGCCGCGCAACGCGATTGCAATGAGCGGTCCGACGAGGGTGATCACCCCCAGCACGAGCCACATGGCGGCCGGGGAGTCCCAGTACGCCACCTCGCCGGCGGCGAGCCGCTCGAGGAGCGGCGTCTGGCCCTCTTCCGTCTGCGGGACCCACCGATTCAGCAGGTGCCCCGAGGCCGCGGCGACGATGGTCTTGGCGCCGAACCAGGGGACCATCGAGAGCCCCAGGTAGGTGCCCTCCTGCCCCTTGGGCGCGATGGCGGCGGTGTACTCGGTCAAGCGCGGCGACCAGACGATCTCGCCGATCGTGAGTACCAGGAGGAACCCGTACGAGAGCCAGAGTGCGTCCTGCCCGTGCCCCGGTATCGCCAGCACGAAGAGCGACAAGGAGGAGACGAGGGCTCCGTAGGTGAGCATGCTGTAGACGCTGAAGCGCGTGAGCACGGGAATGACGAGCATCAGCCCGATGACGACGAGCAACGGGTTGACTGCCTGAAGCCACCCGATTGGCGCATCCGGCCCGATCACACGGAGCCAGTACTTCGGGCAGAGCAGGTGCAGGTACAGAAACACAGCCCGCACGCCTAGCAGCAGCGTGATCAGGACGAGGAAGCGCCAAAACACAGGCTCCTGCGCTACCGCCATCGCGATCTGGAGCGGGTTCCGCTTCTCGGCTGCTTTCGCCGGCTCCGCGGCCGCCTCGCCTTCCCCGTAGAGCTGGTCCTCACGTCGGATCAGCACGATCGCGGCCAGGGTGCAGACCACGGCGGACCCCAGCCCGAAAGCGAGGATGTACGCGTTGGGCAGGCCCAGGTCGCGGCGCACCAGGTCGATCAGCACGCCGCCGCAGAACGCCCCCACGTTCATGAACAGGTACCAGAGATTGAAGCCCGCGCCGCGTGACTTGCCGGTGGTGAAGCGACGATTGGCCGCCTGAAAGATCGTGGCCGTCATGGCCATGAACGGTGCCATGCCGATGATCGCGGCGCATGCGAGCGGCACGCGGTACGACAGCGCCGGCGTGAGCGCGGCCCAGACGACCAGTGCCCGCAGCCCCAGCGACGCAACCATCGCAAGGATGATCGCCTTGCGGATGCCGAGCCAGTCCGTGAAGAACCCGCTCACCCAGAGCGAGGCCGTGACCGTCAGCGTGAACGCGGTGAAGACATACCCGGCGTGAACGTCGCTCAGGCCGAAGTCATCCGAGAGGAGCACGACGACGATGCCGTACAGGGCGAAGTACGCCGTGTGATCCAGGAAGTTGATAAGCTGAATCGCCCAGTACTCCATTCGCGTTTCGCGAAGCACGGCGAATCCGCGGAAGTATTCGACGATCGGGTCGGGCTTCGGCTCGGTGACGGCGGTCGACATGTCGGGGCTCCAGGTTTCAGTCGAACGATCGCGGCGCGCCTCAGCGGGCAGGCACGGGGCGTGCGCTGGCGGCACTCTCGGCAGCCGGCACGCCGGCTAGTGGGCGGCGGCGGCGGACTTCTCGAACTTCGCGCCCTTTGTGAAGAAGCTCTTGAAGAGCAGCGCCACAAGCGGTCCCAGGATCGCCGGGATGCCGAGGTAAATCCATAGCGCGCTTGGCGAGTCCCAGAACGAGACGGCGCCCGCCGCCAGCCGGTCGCGCAGCAGTTCGCCCTCGGGCAGCTCCGGCACAAAGCGCTCGAGCCAGTAGCCGGAGAAGAAGCTGACGTACATCTTGGCGAAGAACCACGGCAGCATCGACAGGCCCAGGTACACGCCTTCCTGCCCCTCCGGGGCGATGGCGGCCGTGTACTCGGTCAGCCGCGGCGACCAGATCAGCTCGCCGATCGAGAGCGCGATGAGCGCGGCGATCGAGACGTAGTACGTCTCCACGCCGTAGGACGGGATCGCCATGATGAAGAGCGACAGCGCCGAGATCATGGCGCCGTAAACCAGCATCTTGTAGACGTTGAACCGATGCAGAATCGGGATGAGCACGATGAGGCCGAAGATGATGAGGATGGGGTTGATGGCCTGGAGCGTTCCCATCTTGGCGTCGGGCCCGATCACGCGCAGCCAGTACTTGGGAAACAGCAGATACATGTAGGCGAAGACCGCCCGCACGCCGAGCAGCAGCGTGATCAGAATCGTGAACCGCCAAAACACCTGCGACGCCATGACGCGGGTGAAGTTCTCCCACGGCGAGAGACGCTTGACGGGCTCGGCGGCCGCGGCGGGAACCGCCGGCTGCTCGCTCGGACCATAGAGCTGCTCCTCCCGGCGGATGAAGAACAGCGTCATGACGATGCTGGCGACGGCGGCGAACACGCCGTAGGTGAAGATGTGGGCGTTGGGCAGCTCGAGCCACAGCCACACGATGTCGATGAGGAACCCACCGGCGGCGGCGCCGACATTCATGAACAGGTACCAGAGATTGAAGCCTGCGCTGCGCGACTTGCCCGTCGTGAAGCGCTTGTTCGCAGCCTGGAACATCGTTTGGATCATGGCCATGAACGGCGCCATGAGGATGAAGGCGCCGGTCACGATCGTCCCGCGGAACGGGACGCTGTGGTCCAGCCCGACCCACACGACGACCACCCGCAGGAGCAGCATCGCGCCCATCGCGACGTACATCGAGACACGGATGCCGAGCCAGTCGGTCACCAGCCCCGAGAACAGCAGGCAGATCGTCGTGCCCGACGAGAACGCCGTGAGCACCCAGCCGGCCTGCTTGTCGCTGAAGCCGAAGTCATCCGACAGCATGACGGTGGCGATGTTGAGCATCGCGAAGAAGATCGTGCAGTCGAGGAAGTTGACGATCTGCAACGCCCAGTATTCGATTCGCGTCTCACGCAGGACGCGAAAGTCCTTGAGATAGGCGATGAGATAGCTGATCACGGGGTGCGTCGACTTCTCCGCCACTTGCGTGCGCATGCACTCACTCCACTCGGGTAGAGTCGATCCGCTCCATCGTTCGCGTCGGGCTCAGCCGCCAGCCTCACCCGCCAGCGCCGCCAGCCGCTCGTCAACCAGCCCCCCGACGATCTTCGGGTCCGCCTTGCCGCCTGAGATCTTCATGACCTGCCCGAGCAGGAAGCCTCGCGCGGCCTGAAGCTTCTTCGGGTTGCGGTTCGCGATCGCGTCCTGGATGGCCTTCTGGTTCTCCGGCCTGGCGAAGGCCGCGTCAACCCAGGCCGCGATCTGTCCCGTGTCCTGGCTTTGGATCAACCCCAGTTGCTCCGCCAGCGCCCGGGGAGACGGGCACGCGCGGCCCCCCTGCGGCCGAATCGGCGCCGCCAGCTCGCCGGCGGCGCGCTTTCCGACCAGCCCGTCCCCCTCCTCCTCTTTGCCCCTCCCCTCCTCCGCTCCTTCGCCCCTTCGCTCCTCCGCCCCCTCTTCCACCGGCCACACGGCCTGCGCCATGTGCTCCGCGATCTGGGCCGCGGCCGACGCGTTGATGACCCCGTCACACTGCAAGCGGGTCAGCTCAGCCATGCACGCCGCCGGCACGCCCAGTTGCGAAATGCTCGTTTGCCGCTCGTTGGCCAGCTTCGCCCAGAAGCTCATGAAGTGCTTGGCAACGGCGACCTTCTCGCCGCACAGCGCCGCCGCCTCATCCAGCAGGTCGGCCGACGCCCGGTCGTCTACGAGCGCGGGGGCGTCGCGCGCGGGGACCTTGTACTCGCTGATGAGCCGCTCGGTGCGGCAGGCCGGCAGCTCCGGCATCTGGTCCTTGAGCTGAGCGACCCAGCGCGAGTCGGTCGTAACCGGCACCAGGTCCGGATCCGGGAAGTAGCGGTAATCGTGGGCCTCCTCCTTCTCCCGCTGCGGCACCGTGATCTCACGTTCGTCGTCCCAGCCACGGTTGGACTTGTTGCCCGTGGCGGCGACCACGCCCGTCTCCAGCCACTCCTCGGCTTGACGGCGGATCTCGTACTGGATGGCCAGGTGGACCGAGCGGAAGGAGTTCAGGTTCTTGACCTCCACGATCGGCGTGCGGTACTCGCGGCCCTCCTTCGTGATTCTGAGGTTGATGTTGGGCTCGAACCGCATCTGGCCCTTCTGCATGTTCGCTTCGCTGACGCCCAGGTAGCTCACGAGGCGCTGAAGCTCGCGGGCGAAGTCGCGGGCCTCCTCGGCCGAGTGCAGGTCGGGCGCGGTCACGATCTCGAGCAGCGGCGTGCCGGCGCGATTGAGATCGACCCCGGTGAAGCCGGGGAAGTCGTGAACGTTCTTGCCGGCGTCCTCTTCGAGGTGCGCGCGGATGATGCGGACCCGAGTGATGCGCTCGCTGAACCGGAACTCGAACAACCCGCTGTCCGCCAGCGGGAGATCATACTGGGAAATCTGGTAGTTCTTTGGCAGGTCGGGGTAGTAGTAGCCCTTGCGGTCCCACTTCGTGAAGGTGGCGATCCGGCAGCCCAACGCCAGCGCCGCCTTGACCGCCAACTCGACCGCCTGCCGGTTCATGACCGGCAGCGCGCCCGGCAGTCCCAGGCACGTCGGGCACACGCGGGTGTTGGGCTCGGCCCCGAATTCAAGCGGACACGCGCACCACATTTTCGTGCGCGTTGCGAGCTGGACGTGGATTTCCAGCCCGATGATCGGCTCGATTTCCAAACCGAGGAACTGCACCATGCGCACCGTCTCGCGGTGAGGCGCCGCCCGCGCACGGCGGGCGCGTCCGGCCGCGAGCACGGGCCCTAGGCCGGACCGGCATGTTACCGGGGCGCTCCCGGCGGGCGAAGCGCCCCGGCACGCCGCGGGCCGCCCGCCACGCGGTCGCGGCTATACTCGTTTGCCGCGGCAGGACTTAGCGGGCGAGCCCCTCACCCGGCCGCGCCGCGGTGGATTCGCGCGGCCATGGCCGGCGGCGAGGCGCGGAATCGGCCGATGGAATCAGGGGGGTTGGCGCCGGTCGGCCCAGCCCCTAAACTCAACTTTCTGGTCTGTTTAACGTACAGCCCGTACGAGGACGAAACACGATGACGAGCAGCGCAACCCTGGATACCACGGCAGCCGGCGAGAAGATCTTCCAGACACCCCCCGAGTTCGTCCAGCGGGCCTACCTCAAGTCGATGGACGAGTACCGGCGGATGTACGACCGCTCGATCAAGGATCCGGACGGGTTCTGGAGCGAGGTCGCCGCGGGCTTCTTCTGGAAGCAGAAGTGGACCAAGGTGCGCGAGTACGAGTGGAAGGACAAGATCACGGTCAAGTACTTCCTCGGCGGCAAGACGAACATCTCGTACAACTGCGTGGATCGGCACCTGCCCGAGCGGGCCAAGCAGACCGCCCTGATCTGGGAGGGCAACGAGCCGGGCAACGACTCCAAGCTGACCTACCAGGAGGTGCACGAGCGCGTGTGCAAGTTCGCCAACGTGCTCAAGGGCCTGGGCGTCAAGAAGGGCGATCGCGTCTGCCTGTACATGCAGATGATTCCCGAGCTGCCGGTGGCGATGCTGGCCTGCGCCCGCATCGGGGCGATCCACTCGGTCGTATTCGGGGCGTTCAGCGAGGACTCGCTGCGGGACCGGATCCAGGACTCGACCTGCAAGGTCCTCATCACGCAGGACACCGCCCTGCGCGGGGCCAAGAACGACATCCCCATGAAGACCAAGGGCGACGCCGCCGTCGCCCAGTGCCCGTCCATCGAGAAGGTCGTCGTCGTCAAGCGCACCGGGCACGAGGTGCCCATGAAGGCCGGCCGCGACCTGTGGTGGCACGACCTGATGGCCAAGGCCGATCCGCACTGCGAGCCCGAGTGGGTCGATGCGGAGGATCCGCTGTTCATCCTCTACACGAGCGGCTCGACCGGCAAGCCCAAGGGCGTGCTGCACACCACCGGCGGCTACATGGTCTACGCCGCCCTCACCTTCAAGTACATCTTCGACTACCACGACGGGGACATCTTCTGGTGCACGGCGGACATCGGCTGGGTCACCGGGCATTCGTACATCGTCTACGGCCCGCTCGCGACCGGCGCGACGAGCATCATGTTCGAGGGCGTGCCAAACTACCCCGATCCGGGCCGCTTCTGGGACGTGGTCGACAAGTACAAGGTGACGCAGTTCTACACCGCCCCGACGGCCATCCGCGCCCTGATGCGCGAGGGCGAGTCGCACGTGCTCAAACGCAATCTCTCCAGCCTCAAGCTGCTCGGCACCGTCGGCGAGCCCATCAACCCCGAGGCCTGGCTCTGGTACCACAAGTACGTCGGCCGCGGACGCTGCCCCATCGTCGATACCTGGTGGCAGACCGAGACCGGCGGCATCCTCATCACCCCCCTGCCGGGCGCCATCCCCCAGAAGCCGGGCTCAGCCACGCTGCCGTTCTTCGGCGTCAAGCCGGTGATTCTCGACGAGAGGGGCAACGAGGTGCACGGTCCGGCCAGCGGGGCGCTGTTCATCGCCGAGCCCTGGCCCGGCATCATGCGCACCGTCTACGGGCAGCACGAGCGCTTCAAGGAGACCTACTTCAGCCGCGTCCCGGGCTACTACTTCACCGGCGACGGCTGCAGGCGTGACGAGGACGGGTACTACTGGATCACCGGCCGCATCGACGACGTCATCAACGTCTCCGGCCACCGCCTGGGCACGGCCGAAATCGAGAGTGCGCTCGTGTCGCACCCGGCGGTCGCCGAGGCCGCCGTCGTCGGCTACCCGCACGACCTGAAGGGCCAGGGCATCTACGCGTACGTGACGCTCAAGATGGGCCAGGAGTACACCGAGGCGCTGCGCAAGGAGCTGGCCCTGCACGTCGGCAAGGAGATCGGCCCGCACGCCCGGCCGGACGTCATCCACTGGGCGCCCGGCCTGCCCAAGACGCGCAGCGGGAAGATCATGCGGCGGATTCTGCGCAAGATTGCCGAGGGTCAGCCCGATCAGATTGGGGACACCTCGACGCTGGCCGATCCGACGGTCGTCGAGCACCTGCTGCAGCACAAGTAACGGCACGGCAGGACCAGGAAGTGTGGAGTTCTCACGGTGGACAAGCAGTGAGCGTGAGCCGCATGACGACGTTGGGCGACAGTCGCCCGCGGTCCGTCGCGCCGGCACGCCGTTGCTTGTCCACCGGGTTACCGAGGAATCGGGGCGGAGCCGCTAAGCGAGACTGACCATGCGTGAACAGGTTATGAACCGTTGGCTTGTCGTCATTGGGGCTATTATCATTCAGATGTGTCTTGGTGCAATTTACGCCTGGTCGGCCTTCACCAAGCACCTCACGGCGCCCCCCTACGCCTTCTCCGCCACGCAGACCCAGGTCATCTTCTCGGTCGCCCTGGGCACCTTCGCCGCCTTCACCATCATCGCCGGACGCCTCCAGGGCCGACTCGGACCCACCAACTGCGCCCGGCTTGGCGGCGTGCTCCTCGCCCTTGGCTACATTCTCGCATGGGCCTTCCAGACGTCCTTTGTCGGCATGGTCATCGCGATCGGGCTGATCGGCGGCGCCGGTAGCGGACTGGCCTACGTCGTTCCCATCGCCGTCGGGGTCAAGTGGTTCCCTGACAAGAAGGGTCTCATCACCGGGCTGGCCGTCGCCGGCTTCGGTTTCGGCGCCCTACTCTGGGTCCAGCTCGCCTCGTCCTGGAGCGCCGGCCCGGTCGCCTGGACGGGTCTCCTCGAACGCTTTGGCGTCTCGAACGTGTTCCTGATCTACGGCCTCGTCTTCCTCGTCTTTGTCCTCCTCGGGTCGACCTGGATGGTCAATCCGCCGCAGGGCTGGACACCGCCCGGCTGGTCGGCCAAGTCCACCACGGCCGGCCGCGCGGGCGAGGAGTTCGAGTCTGGGGAGATGCTCGGAACATACCAGTTCTGGCTGATGTGGATCATGTACACCTGCGGCGCGCTGGCCGGGCTGATGGTCATCGGCATCATCAAGCTCTTCGGCGTCGACGCGCTCCAGGCCCGCTCCGGCATGAGCGAGGCGGCCGCGGCCGGCCTGGCCGCCACGGCCATGGGTGTGTTCTTTGCGATATTCAACGGCGTTGGCCGGATCGCCTGGGGCACGATCAGCGACACGATCGGTCGCAAAGCGGCCTTGACGCTCATGCTCGCCCTGCAGGGCGCCATCGTGCTCACGTTCTACTACGCCGGCGGATACGTCGTCGGCCTGTTCGTCGGGGCCGCGTGCATCGGATTCAACTTCGGCGGCACCCTGGCGCTCTGCCCCGCCGCCACGGCCGACTACTTCGGCAACAAGAACGTGGGCAAGAACTACGGCTGGCTGTTCACGGCGTACGGCGTCGGCGGGATCGTCGGGCCCATCATGGCAGGCTGGTTCCGCGACGCCGCCCGACACGCCGTCGAGGGCGCCGCTACGCAGTCCGACAAGCTCGCTGCGGCGCTGGCGGCCTGGCAGACACCGTTCATTATCGCTGGCGTGGCGTGCCTGGTCGCCGCCGCCATCGGTATGGTCCTGCGCCATCCGCACCGAAAGACGGCGCCGATTGGGCCGGCGGTTCCGGCCGGAATCGCGCCGGCCCGGTAGATCAGGCGTCGCGCTGGATTTGACCGACGCACGCTGCCGACGTACACAGCGATCATGCATCGCTCAAACGTAGTCGTCGCCGGGCTCTTCCTCGCGTGCGGAGTCGTTCTACTGCAGCTTGGCTGCGCGCCAGCCCCCGTCCGAGTGGTCTCGGTCAACCTGGCGGACATGGGCCTCACGTCGGCCGCCCCCGACTGGGAAGCGCAGCGCACGCTCCTGCTCGACCTCATTCGCTCCGAGCGTCCCGACATCCTCGCGCTTCAGAACGTCGGCGGCGCACAGCTCACCGACCTCCAGCCACGGATGGGTGACTACGCCGCGGTCGCGGTCGGGGCCGACGACGGCAGCAGCGCGGGGGACATGACGCCCATCCTCTATCGCCGCAGCCGATTCACGCGCGTCGACGAGGGCGCGTTCTGGCTCAGCGAGCAGCCGCGTCGCCCGGGAACGATCGGCTGGGACGCGGCCGAGGCGCGCGTTGCGACGTGGATCCAGCTTCGGCCGCTCGACGCCCCGCAGACCGACCTGCGAGTTGTTAACGTCCGCTTCGACCCCCAAGGCGAGGTCGCGCGGCGCGAGTCCGCCCGGCTCGTGCGGCGATTCGCGGATGCCCTCGGCGGGCAGGCACTGCTCGTCACCGGCGCGTTCTCTTGCCCACCGGCCGGCGAGCCGCTCCGAATCCTCCGCGAGGACCGCGGCGACTCCAGCGAGCTGCGCGACGCCCTGGACACGCCGCGACCCAGCCGCGCTCAGCCTTGGTACGTGCAAGCCGCCGACGCGGGCGCCGAGCCGCGCGGCCGCACGCCGGTCGCCATCCTGATCAACCGCGGGCTCCGGCGTGCCCCCGCCGCGGCTTCAACCGACACAACCGCCGGGCCGTCGAGCAGCGCCGCACCCCCGCTCTCAAGCGATGCCGATGCCCGGTCACCGAGCAACACCGCCGCCGCGCGGTCGCGACGCGCACCTGAGCCGCCCATGCCCACGACGCCGCCAGGCGTCACCCGTGTCGACTTGCTGTTGAAGCCCTCCACCTTCGTGCTGGCTCCGTAGCGCGTGGCCGCGTGGCCCCGTGGCGCCCGGAACGCTGCTGAGCCGCCGCGGTTGACGACCGAGCGGCGGCGGGCTATCCTTCCGAAACTCGAACCTGTGTGATGCCTCGCCCCCATCGTCTAGTGGCCTAGGATATCAGGTTCTCATCCTGGAGACAGGGGTTCGAGTCCCCTTGGGGGCGTCGAGCGCGGCCCGGAGCGATCCGGGCCGTTTTCATGCCACTGCAGCGGATTGCCACTCCGAAACCTGCATGCTGCGCGCCCCCGCAGCCATCCGAGCCGATCGCGCAAGCGATCGGTCCGTCGGATCGTCCGAGCCGATCGCGCAAGCGATCGGTCCGTCTGGAGGTCCGAGCCGATCGCGCAAGCGATCGGTCCGTCGGATCGTCCGAGCCGATCGCGCAAGCGATCGGACGATGAGCTCTCCGACAGCTTCCGCTGTCGGCTCGGATTGCCCCGGCGCGCATGTCCCACAGCTCGCGCTGTCGGCTCGGATTGCAATCGGACGCTCCGACGGGTTGCGCCGTCGGCTCGGATTGGTGACCGGTCAGATTGGCGGCGCAATTCGCCGCCGGGGCCGCCGCAGGCTGTCCTGTCCGCGTCGGCCCGACGTTCTGCCGCACCGTCAGGGCCAGCCCCCGCTACTGCCGCTCCTTCGTCGCCGGCTCCAGCTTGACCGCGGCAAGGATGTCCTCAAGTCGGTAGGCGTGAACCTCGAAGTCGTTGTCGACCGCGAAGAGCGCCCCGTGCGGGAAGCCCTCGAACGCATGCGGAAAGACCGCGATGCCGTCCGTGTTCGCGATAGTCGGCTCGCCGGTCCACGAGCCCAGGTGCTTGTAGTCTTTGGCGTCAAAGACGTGCCAGACGGATAGGTCCTTCCGCTGGTCGGTCAGGATCACGCAGCGGCCCCCGCGAGTTTCCACGATGACGAGTCCCTCCGGGTCGCCGACCACCAGTCCGTCGCCGAAGGTCCGCCCGCTGAACTTGCCGTCGAGGTCGTAGACCTTGACGTTCCGAGTGGTCTCGTCGCAGAGCAGCACGCGCTGCTGGGGCTCGTCGATGAGGACGGACTCGGCCT
>CAADGM010000253.1 GCA_900696535.1 uncultured Planctomycetota bacterium | reverse complement strand
CTGGAGCGGCTGCCATATTCGATTCGTGTCCTGTTGGAGAACGTCCTTCGAAACGTGGACGGCTTCGCGGTCACGGACGAGCACGTGCGCGCCCTGGCCGCGTGGAGCCCGGCCGGCGCCGGCGAGCGCGAAGTCCCCTTCACGCCCGCGCGGGTCATTCTCCAGGACTTCACCGGCGTGCCGTGCGTCGTGGACCTGGCCGCGATGCGCTCGGCGATGCAGCGACTGGGCGGCGACCCGGCCCGCATCAACCCGCAGTGCCCGGTCGACCTCGTGATCGACCACTCCGTCCAGGTGGACTACTTCGGGCGGCCGGACGCGCTCGACCTGAACGCGAAGATCGAGTTTCAGCGCAATCGCGAGCGCTACGAGTTTCTCCGCTGGGGCCAGAAGGCGTTCGCCAACTTCCGCGTCGTGCCGCCGGCCACTGGCATCGTGCACCAGGTCAACCTCGAGTACCTCGCCAAGGTCGTGATGCGGATGGAGGTCGACGGGGCCGCAGTGGCCATGCCCGACACGCTGGTCGGAACTGACAGCCATACGACCATGATCAACGGCCTCGGCGTTCTCGGGTGGGGCGTTGGTGGCATCGAGGCCGAGGCGGCCATGCTCGGCCAGCCCATGTACATGCTCGTCCCGCAGGTCGTCGGCTTTCGGCTGACCGGGAAGCTGCGCGAGGGCGCCACCGCGACGGACCTCGTGCTGCGCGTGACGGAGATGCTGCGCAAGCTCGGCGTGGTGGACAAGTTCGTCGAGTTCTTCGGCGAGGGGCTCGAGACGCTCAGCGTGGCCGACCGGGCCACGATTGCCAACATGGCCCCCGAGTACGGCGCCACAATGGGCTACTTCCCCGTCGACGAGCGGACGCTGGACTACCTGCGTCTGACCGGGCGCTCCGACGACGAAGTCGAACTGGTCGAGACGTACTGCAAGGCGCAAGGGCTCTTCCGCATCGCGGGCAGCCCGGACCCGCAGTACACGACAAGCGTGGAGCTGGACCTGTCGACTGTCGAACCGGCCCTGGCCGGTCCGCGGCGTCCGCAGGACCGCGTCAACCTGGGAGCCATGAAGTCCGAGTGGCATCGCAGCCTCGCCGGCCTCGGCAAGAAGCCCTCGGCTGACAAGACCGACGGCGTCGACGTCCGCGAGAATGGCAACGCCTACCGCCTCGGCCACGGCGACGTCGTCATCGCCGCCATCACGAGCTGCACCAACACGAGCAACCCCTCGGTGATGGTCGCGGCCGGGCTGCTGGCGCGGAAGGCCGTCGAGCGCGGCCTGCGCGTCCAGCCGTGGGTCAAGACGTCTCTGGCGCCCGGCTCGCGAGTTGTGACGGACTATCTCGAGAAGGCCGGCCTGACGCCCTTCCTCGAGCAACTCGGTTTCCACACGGTGGGCTACGGCTGCACGACCTGCATCGGTAACAGCGGCCCGCTTCCCGCCCACATCCGCGACGCGGTGCTCAAGGGCGACCTCGTCGTTGCGTCGGTGCTCAGCGGCAATCGCAACTTCGAGGCCCGTATCAACCCGCACATCAAGGCCAACTATCTTGCCTCGCCGCCGCTCGTTGTTGCGTACGCGATCGCCGGCACGGTCGACCGTGACCTGGCCACCGAGCCGCTTGGCCGCGACGGCTCCGGCCAGCCGGTGTATCTGCGCGATGTCTGGCCGACTCAGGGCGAGATCGCCGACGCCGTGAGCCGCTGCGTCGATGGCTCGGTGTTCCGCAGGCGCTACGCCGACGTGTTCACGGGGCCGCCCGAGTGGCAGAAGCTCCCGGTGGGCGAGGGGCTCACCTACAACTGGGACGAGGCCAGCACCTATATCCAGGAGCCGCCGTACTTCGTCGGCCTTCCGCCTGTTCCCCCGGCAATTGCGCCGATCCGGGGCGCCCGCTGCTTGGCGATGTTCGGCGACAGCATCACCACGGACCACATCAGCCCGGCGGGCGAGATCGACCCGCGCTCGCCGGCCGGCCAGTACCTCGTCTCGCTCGGCATCGAGCGGGACGACTTTAACAGTTACGGGTCGCGGCGGGGCAACGACCGCGTGATGACGCGCGGCACGTTCGCCAACCCGCGCATCCGAAACCTGCTCGCGCCGGGCACGGAGGGCGGGCAGACGATCCACCTGCCCACCGGCATCCAGATGTCGATCTACGACGCGGCGATGAAGTACCGGGAGGCCCAGACGCCCCTGATCGTCCTGGCCGGCAAGGACTACGGAATGGGCAGCTCGCGCGACTGGGCTGCCAAGGGGACGATGCTGCTGGGCGTGCGTGCGGTCATCGCCGTCAGCTTCGAGCGCATCCACCGCGCGAACCTGGTCGGCATGGGCGTCCTGCCGCTCCAGTTCCTGCCGGGCCAGTCGCCGGAGACGCTCCACCTGACAGGCGTCGGGTTCTACGACATCCCCGACCTGGGCGACAACATCCAGCCCGGACAAGTGCTGACCGTCATCGCCAGCAAGCCCGACGAGGACCAGAAGACCGAGTTCCAGGTCCGTTGCCGGCTCGATACCCCGGTCGATATCGCGTACTACCGCCATGGCGGCGTGCTGCCGCTCGTGCTTCGCAACCTGCTCAAGGAGTGAGCGCGGCACGTCTCGCCGCCGCCGCCCGCCGCGCCTCGGCCGAGCGTGCGGCGCTACTCGCTTGCCGGCGCGGTCAGCGAGCGCCACTCGGGCGCCCCGCCCGTGCAGGCCGATGCGTGCAGCCTCGCCAGCAATGCGAGCAGGGCGATCAGCGCCAGGGTCACGAGGATTCGCCGCACGTGAATCCTGGGCATGTACGCCGTCCTTACAACCGCCGCTCGACCCGGGGGCAGTAGCCGCGGGCAGGCGCGGTCGCCGGTCGCCTTAGTCGCGGACACGCGCGGTCGCTGGCCGCCTCCGCAGGGGACAGGCGCGATAGCCGGTCGCCTTAGTCGCGGACACGCGCGGTCGCTGGCCGCCTCCGCAGGGGACACGCGCGATAGCCGGTCACACTCGTCAAAGACATGCGCCTGCTGGCGCCCTCATCTGGCGACGTCGTCCTGGCACGCCGGCGGTGGGTATCGTTGCTGCGCCGTGGCCGCCGGCTTTACCTGGCCGTGCCTCGGGAGTAGCATGATACGTTCGGCACGGCGGAGCACCGAGCGGCGCAGGAGTGGGCGGCCGGTGCGGCCCCGAGTGCCACGTGGTGGCGTGCCCGAGTGGACTAAGGGAGCGGATTGCAAATCCGCGATTCATGGGTTCGAATCCCATCGCCACCTTCAACGCGATTCCGAGCGGCCGTCGTCCCGCCGCCAGGTGTACATTTTGGGGGCGCAGACGGTCACCAGAGGGCGCCGGACCTCTTGGCGCGGCTCGGTGAGCGAGAGCGGGGCGATAGCCCGGTAACCATCCGGCAATAGGGGCTTCGCATTATATCGGACTGACGCCGCCAACCCCAGGTTTGGTCGGCGCGCGAATCGGGAGCGCTCTCGGCACGCGGCGATCGCGAATCAGCGTTTTCCAGACTATCCGACCTTTTTTGAAACTATTTCTTGCTTCTGAAACTGACGCCGGGTAAACAGATAGCAAGCGCACCAGATCACGCTGGTGTCGGGCCGAAGCTGATTCAACCGGGATAGACCGGGAAACGCTGTTCTGAGAGGCCGCAGGACTTCATGACCGCGCGCTTGCTGACAGCCGAAGAGGTGGCCCTCCAGCTCGGGATCGAGCTGGACACCCTGTATCGCTACGCGCGCTCCGGCCGCATCCGCGGGCTCAAGATCGGAAATCTCTGGCGGTTCTACGAAGCGGACGTCGATGCATTCATCCAGTCCCGCCGCTACCAGCCTTCCGGCGCGCCGCCATCGAATGTCGCGCTCCTGACCGAGGTGCTGACCACCGGCGGTCCGCGAAGGGGCGGTGTCGTTTGCGGCGCCCTCCGGCACGGCTACGAGGAACTCGACCGGAGCGCCACGCGCCTCGCGGCGGCCCTGCGTCGGGACGGCGTCGCGGCCGGCGACCGGGTCGTTGTCATCCTGCCGACGTGCAGCGAGTTTCTGGTGGCGTGCTTTGCGATCTGGAAACTCGGTGCCATCGCGGTCCCCGAGTTCGTCGGCATCCGCCCGCCCAACCTGCGGCACATGCTCGCGGACGCGCGCCCCAGCGCCCTGATCGTGGACGACCCGGTGGCGCAGCGGATCGACGAGCTTCGGGCCGAGCTGCCGCTCGACGGCGTCCGCGCGATCCTCATCAAGGATGCGACCTTCACGCTCTCGGGCCTGGAGTCGGTCGCCGTCCACGCGCTGAACGAGCTCCTGGACGACGCGGCCCTCGAGAAGGGCTTCAAGCCGGTCCATGCCCGTCCCGACCAGGTCGTCCTGCTCAACTACACGAGCGGCTCGACCGGCACGCCCAAGGGCGTCATGCACACGCACGAGAGCGTGCTGGCCGGTGCCGAGTTCACGCGGCGGTTCCACGCGGTTGGCCCCGCCGACAGCATCGTCATCCCCCTGCCGCTGCACCACGGGCTGGCCTTCCGCCAGCTATTCGCTTACGCCCTTTCCGACGCGACCATCATCCTCGCCACGGACATCTACCAGGCGCTGCGGCTGCTCAAGGACTACCACCCGACGGCCCTGGTGCTCGTGCCCGCGGCTGCAAACCTGGTGCTCGACCACTTCGCGGCCGTGCTCGGTGAGGCGAGCCGGCATCTGCGGTACGTGGAAGTCGGCTCGGCGGCCTTCGCTCCTGAGCGGCTGGCCCGTTTTCGCGAACTGCTGCCGCACACCAAGGTGCACTTGCCCTACGGTCTGACCGAGGCCCGCGTGGGCTTCCTCGAGCGCGGCTCCGAGGGTGCGTACAACCGAATCGCCACGGTCGCGACGGGCCTGGAGCTCTTCGTGATCGATGCGGACGGACAGCGGGTTGCGTCCGGGCAGACCGGCAACATCGTGCTGCGCGGCCAGGGGCTGATGCTCGGCTACTGGGGCCAGTCGGGCGAGCACTTCGAGCACTACAAGGCCAACGGCTTTGCCACCGGCGACCTCGGCCGGCTCATGCCCGACGGCTCCGTCGAGCTCCTCGGCCGGATGGATGACATGCTCAAGATCGGCGGCCGCAAGGTGAACCCGACCGAGGTCGAGGTGGCTCTGGCTCGCCATCCCGCGGTTGCGGACTCGGCGGTCGCGGCGGTGAGCGACCCCAACGGCGTCTTCGAGACCCAGCTACATGCGTTTGTCGTTCTCCACCGCGGCGCCGCCGCGACGGAGGAGGAGTTGCTTTCGTTCGCTCGGCAGCAGATCGAGCCCTACAAGCTGCCGGGCAAGATCCACTTTCGGACTTCCCTGCCGAAGTCGGCAGTCGGCAAGATCCTGCGGTCGGAGCTCGCCAGAGAGCGGGCGGCCGCCAGCGTCACGCCAGTTTCGGGCACGAGAAACTCCCAAGAGGAGGAGGGTCAGCGATGAAGGTTTTGATCAGTCCCGAGTCGGTTGAGGAGGCCCTGTCCATCATTGACTGCAAGATGGACATCCTCGACGTGAAGAACACGAAGGAAGGCTCGCTCGGCGCGCAGTTCCCCTGGAACACCAAGCGCGTCGTCGAGCACACCGCCCCCCGCGGCATCAAGACGTCCGCTACGCTGGGTGACCTGCCCTTCAAGCCCGGCACCGCCGCGCTGGCCGCGTTTGGCGTGGCGACCTGCGGCGTGACGTACGTCAAGGCCGGCCTGTACGGCTGCAAGACGCGCGACGAGGCGTTCCAGATGATGGATGCCGTCCGCAAGGCGGTTCGCATGGTCAGCGACACGGCCGACGTCGTGGCCGCCGGCTACGCCGACTGGCGTCGATTCGGCGGGCTCTCGGCTGAGGACCTGGTCCTGGCTTCCGCGGACGCGAAGTGCGACCTGGTGATGGTCGACACGGCGATCAAGGACGGCAAGACGCTGTTCGACAACATGTCGGTCCAGGAGCTGAAGGACTTCTGCGCGCTGGCCCGCAAGCACGGCATGGGCGTCGCCCTGGCCGGCTCGCTCAAGTTCGAGCATCTCGACATGCTCTTCGACATCAACCCGGACCTGATCGGCGTCCGGGGCGTCGTGTGCGAGGGCAAGGACCGCACGTCGCGCATCTCGGTCGAGAAGACGAACCGCTTCGTCGACCTGGTCAATTCGATGACCGCCCAGCGCGGCGCGGCCCTGCCGGCTGCCGCCGGGAACTAACGTCGTTTGCAGGTGCGGGCAGCGTCGGACCTGCGCGTCCGACGAGGCAGTCGCGCCGCAAAGGCACCATCCAGGCTGCGAGGCGTCCGCCCGGCCCCCCGGCCAGGCGGGCGTTTCGCTATGCCCGCGTTATCATCGGCGACCGCCGACGCTGGGTCGGCCCGCCCAGTCCAGGGAAGATCACGCATGTCCACGCCCGTGTCATCATCGTTGGACGCCGCCCTCAGGGCGCTCTTTCAGCGCGTCTTCAAGATCGCGCCGAAGGACCTGAGCGACCGCACGCGCCGCGGCTCGCTCGAAGCCTGGGACTCGCTGGGGCATCTCGAATTGCTCGAAGCGCTGCGCAAGGAGTTCGGCGTCGAGATCGCCCCGGAGCAGGCGCTCGAGATGGAGACGTTCGCCGACGTGCGGCGCGTCGTGGCGAGCCTGAGACCCGGCTGCTGACGGAGTCGCCGCGTTGCCGTCCTGCCCCAACCACACCACCGACACGGCCGCGACAACCGCCGGGCCGCGCATCGAGCCGCGCTGGTCGATGTGGGTCGAGGGCGAGGCGCGCCCCGCCGCGGCCGGAGAGTGGTTCACCGACATTGACCCGTCGACAGGCGAGGTGCTGTGCGAGGTGGCCCGCGGGCGCCAGGCCGACGTGGACGCCGCCGTTCGCGCCGCACGCGCCGCATTGCCCGCGTGGGCGGGTCTGCCGACCGCCCGCCGTGCCCGCATTCTGTACGAGGTGGCGCGGCGACTGGAGCGGGCCGCGGAGGAGCTGGCGCAGCTCGAGTGCGTGGACGTGGGCAAGCCACTGCGCGAGGCCCGCGCCGACGCGGCCAAATCGGGTGATGCGTTCGACTTTTACGCCGGCCTGGCCGACAAGCTGTTCGGCCGCACCATCCCCATCTCGCCTCAGTACCTGAGCTACACGCTGCGCGAGCCGGTGGGTGTGACGGCCCACATCGCCCCGTGGAACTTCCCGCTCCGGCTGGCGATTCGCAGCGTGGCGCCGGCCCTGGCCGCGGGCAACACGGTCGTGCTCAAGCCCGCGGAGCAGGCCCCGCTGAGCTGCTTGCGGCTTGGGCCGCTGCTCGCGGAGGCCGGCGTGCCGCCGGGTGTGTTCAACGTCGTGCCCGGGCTCGGAGCCGAGGCCGGCGCGGCACTCGCGGGGCACCGCGACATCAACCACGTCGCGTTCACCGGCTCGGTGCCGACCGGGATCGCCGTCATGAAGGCCGCCGCCGACAACGTCGTGCCCGTCACGCTGGAACTGGGCGGGAAGTCGCCGAACATCGTCTTCGCCGACGCGGATCTGGACCTGGCTCTCGACGGCGCGATCAAAGCGATTTTCACCAACGCGGGCCAGGTTTGCCTGGCGGGCTCGCGACTGCTGCTCGCGGCGCCCGTGTACGATCGCTTTGTCGAGCGCCTGGCCGAGCGCGCCGGCCGGCTGCGCCTCGGTCCCGGACTCGCCGACCCCGACATGGGGCCGCTCATCTCGGACCGTCAGCGGCGCGGCGTCCTGGCGCACCTGGAGACGGGCCGCACCGAGGGCGCGCGGATTCTCGTCGGCGGTGGCGTGCCGCGCGATCCGGCCTGCGCCCGAGGCTACTTTGTCGAGCCGACGCTGGTTGCCACGACCAACGACTCGCGCCTGGCGCAGGAAGAGATCTTCGGCCCGGTGCTCGCGATCGTTCGCTTCGACGACGAGGACGAGGCGCTCCGGCTTGCGAACGCGTCTCAGTACGGTCTGGTCGCCGCGATTTGGACCCGCGACCTGGACCGCGCCCACAAGCTCGCTGCCGGCCTGCACGCCGGTCAGGTCTTCATCAACGACTACTTCAGTGGCTCGGTGGCCTGCCCGTTCGGCGGCATGAAGCGCAGCGGCTTCGGCCGCGAGCGTGGCGTCGAGGCACTCGAGCATTACACGCAGGTCAAGAGCGTCTGCATCCGGCTCAAGGGGTAAGTGTGCGACTGGCCCAGCAGGTGGCGATCGTGACGGGCGGAGCGCGAGGCATCGGCCTGGCGTACGGGCAGCGACTGGCCAACGAGGGCGCCGCGGTCGTGCTGGCCGACCTGACCGAGGGCGGGGAGGATTTCGCGCGGCTGGCGGGTTCCGGGGCGAGGGTGCGGTTCGTGCGTTGTGACGTTCGCAGTCCGGAGCATTGCGCGCGGCTCGCCGACGAAACGCGCCGGGAGTTCGGCCGAGTCGACATCCTGGTCAATAACGCGGCCCTGTTTACGGCACTGAAGCGCCAGCCGCTGGAAGCGCTGACACCCCGCGATTGGGAGGACGTGCTGGGTGTCAACGTCGTCGGTGTCTTCAACTGTGTGAAGGCCGTCGTGGGCGTGATGAAGGCGCAGGGGCGGGGCAAGATCATCAACGTGGCGTCCAATGTCGTGCAGAAGGGGTTGCCGCTGCTGCTGCACT
>CAADGM010000252.1 GCA_900696535.1 uncultured Planctomycetota bacterium | reverse complement strand
TCGCCGTACGTGATTCAGCGCGGCTACGGATGGCCGGACGACGCCGAGCACACCGAGGCCGGCGGCTGTCTGCCCGACGCCGACCCGGAACTCGTCTCCGACGTGGCCTGCACGCGCGGTGGCGACCAGTGCGGAACATTGGGCAGCGGCAACCACTTCCTGGAAGTGCAGGTGGTCGAGGAGATCGCGGACACGGAGCTGGCGGCGGCGCTCGGGCTCGAGGCCGGCCGCGTGTGCGTGATGATTCACAGCGGGTCGCGCGGCCTGGGCTACCAGGTCTGTGAGGACTACCTGCGCGAGCTGCGCGACGTGCCGAAGAAGTATGGCATCGAGCTACCCGACCGGCAGTTGGCCTGCGCCCCGGTGAACTCGCCGGAGGGGCAGCGGTACCTCGCGGCGATGCGTGCCGCGGCCAACTTCGCCTGGTGCAATCGGCAGATCATGACACACCTGGCGCGGGAGGTATTCAGCGAAGTCTTCGGCCGGCCCGCCGAGGAACTGGGCATGTCCCTGCTGTATGACGTGGCGCACAACATCGCCAAGATGGAGCCGTACGAGGTGGACGGCGTGCGGCGACCGTTGTGCGTCCACCGCAAGGGTGCGACGCGGGCGTTTCCGGCCGGGCATCCCGAGCTGCCGGCGGCCTATCGCGACGTTGGCCAGCCGGTACTGGTGCCGGGGGACATGGGGCGCTCGAGCTGGATCCTGGTCGGTCAGCCCGGAGCGATGGAGCAGACGTTCGGAAGCTGCTGCCACGGGGCCGGGCGCGTCATGTCGCGCGGCGAGGCGATCCGCAAGGCGCACGGACGCTCGATCGAGCAGGAGCTGCGCGACCGCGGCGTAGTGGCCCGGGCGCGTGGGCGCACGGGCCTGGCCGAGGAGCAGCCCGCGGCGTACAAGGACGTGAGTCACGTTGCGCAGGTGTGCCACGACGCGGGACTGGCCCGCAAGGTCGCCCGCCTGCGGCCGATCGGCGTGATCAAGGGGTAGTCGCGCGGGCTTCACCGTCCACGCAGGACCGCACAGGCTTGCGCACCAGGTCGCTACGTCGCTTTCCAGCGTCGCTAGCGAAGTGCTATCATTGAGGACGTTGGGCGGAGGATCAGCACCATGCCCGATATCCTCGTACGCGGACTTGACGCCGCAACGGTGCGGAAACTGAAGACACGCGCGCGGCGACACGGCCGCTCGCTCCAGGGTGAGGCCAAGCGCGTTCTGGAGCAGGCCGCGGGAGCTGACGCCAACCTCGTGAGCGCCATCCTCGACCGCTGGCGTACGCGGTTCGGCGGCCGACGCATGTCAAAGACCGTGACATTGATCCGCGAAGACCGGCGGCGATGAAGCCAATCGTGCTCGACGCGAGCGCGCTCGGCGCGGTGCTGTTTCAGGAGCCCGGCGCGCAACGAGTGCGCAGCCTGCTCGTCAGCCGACGCACCGTCTCGGCTCCCGGGCTGATCTACACCGAGATTGGGAACGTCACTTGGAAGCGCACGCGGCGTGGCGAGCTGGAGCCGGGCGAAGCCGTCGAACTGATGCAGGACGTGCTCCGGTTGCCGCTGTCAGTCACTCCCACCGGCGACCTCTGCCCGGACGCGCTGCGGCTCGCCCTCATGACCGGCCGCACAGTGTACGACGCGATCTACCTGGCGCTGGCCGTGCGACTGCGCGGACGCGTTCTCACGTCCGACCGACGCCTGGCCAACGCGCTCGCCGGCGGTCCGCTCAAGCGCTACGTCGCGTGGACCGGCGGCGCGACCACGTGACCCTACGCACCTCGGCAAGGGCACACAGCTCCGGCAACCGCTCCAGAACAGTGCGAGTTGCCAATTTCGCTTGTGCGGGAAGCGGGTCGTCGGTATGACGGTTCTCACGAGATAGCGATACCTTCATCTCGGCTGGAGCCCGCCCATGAACCGAAGGTCCGCAAGCCCGCCGCCGTCGCACCTGTCCCGCCGCGAGTTTCTGGAGACTTCCGCCGCCGTCGGGCTGACGGCCCTGGCCGGCCCGCGCTGGCTCCTGGCCGATGACGTCCCGACGACCGGACCCGTGCCGCCGGCCATGACGATTGGCCGCTGGACCGGCACCGGCGACGCGCCCCGCACCATCGCCTCCCAGCTCACCGAGCGCGTCATCGTCGAGCTCGGCGGGATGTCGCGGTTCGTCAAGCGCGGCGAAGTGGTATGGGTCAAGCCGAACATCGGCTGGAACCGCCGGCCGGAGTATGCCGCCAACACGCACCCGGACGTGGTCGCGACGCTGGTGCGGCTGTGCCTCGAGGCCGGGGCCAAGAAGGTCAAGGTCGGCGACTACACCTGCAACGAGGCCAAGGCCAGCTACGAGAACAGCGGCGTCGCCCCGGCCGCCCGCAAGGCCGGAGCCGAGATCGTCTTCATCGACACGGACCGCTTCCGCAAGATGAAGATCGGCGGCGAGCGGTTGAAGGACCATCCCGTGTACCCCGAGATGGTCGAGTGCGACCTGCTCATCAATGTCCCGGTGTGCAAGCACCACGGCTCGACCACGGTCTCGCTCGCCATGAAGAATTACATGGGCTGCGTCGACGACCGCGGCACGTTCCACCAGGACCTCCCCACGACCGTCGCCGACATCACGCGCTTCTTCAAGCCGCGGCTCAGCGTGCTCGACGCGACCCGCGCGCTCGTCCGGCACGGCCCGACCGGCGGCGATCTCAAGGACGTGCGGACGTTGAACTGCGTGGCCGCCAGCGTCGACATCGTCGCGCTCGACGCGTTCGGCAGCGAACTGCTCGACAACAAGCCGGAAGACATCGAGACGGTGACCATGGGTGCCCGGTACGGCCTCGGCACGATCGACTACCGCTCCCTTCGCCCGAAGGAGCTCAGTCTCTCGTGAGCCGCTCAGGCGCTCCTCCTGGCGTAGCGACTGGCGGTGCGGCCGCGGCGAGCGCTTCGGCGGCAACCCAGCGCCGCGTACGGAAGGGGCCCGGCCGCAGCGCAGCGCGCTGGCGGCATGCGGTGCAGCTTCTCGTGCTGGCGGCGTTCTTCGGACTGCTGCTGGCGGCCCGGCCGAGCACGGGAGCGGAACCCAGCTGGCTGCTCAAGCTCTTCTTCCACCTCGACCCGCTCATCCTCTGCTCGACCGCCGTCGCGACCTGGAGCATCGAACCGCTCGCCTGGCTAGCCCTCATCACGGTCGGCGTGACTGTGCTGCTGGGCCGCGTGTTCTGCGGCTGGTTCTGCCCGCTCGGCACGCTGCACGCGATCGCCAGTCGCCTGACGCGCGGCTGGCGCCCCCGCCACGAACCCCAGCGCTGGTCGCGCTGGCAACTCGCCAAGTACTACGTGCTCGCGGCGATGCTCGTGCTGGCGCTGCTCGGGGTCCCGTGGCTCGTGCTTGTCGACCCCATCGTCATCCTCTATCGCACGACGACGACCGCGATCGTCCCGGGTGTGCAGTGGATGATCGAGGACGCCGCCGCCGGCATCTACCAGGCCGATCCGGCGATCGGCGACTGGAAGCTGACGAGCCTGACCGAGCCCCCCTACCGCTGGCTCCGCGACAACGTCTTCGTCACAACGCGGCAATCGTTTCTCAGCAGCGGCCTCATCCTGGCGTTCCTGCTCCTCATCCTGGCGCTCAACGTCTTGCGCCCGAGATTCTGGTGCCGCTACGTCTGCCCGCTGGGCGGACTGCTCGGACTCCTCGCCTGGCGGCCGTGGCTGCGACGCGAAACGAACGCCGAGGCCTGCAACCAGTGCGACCTGTGCGGTATGCGCTGCCCGGCCGCCGCCACGACCGCCCCCGGCGCCGGATGGAAGCCGCAGGAGTGCCTCGGCTGCCTGAGCTGCACCGAGTCCTGCACCGCGGCGGGGCTGAAGTTCCGCTTCAGGCCGCCCTGGCAACCATCGCCGGCCATCGACGGGCACGCGGGCGTCGAGTCGATCGACCTGCGCCGCCGGGAGCTGCTCTCCGCCGCGGCCGCCGGCGTGGTCGGGGCGATTGTCCTGCGCACGACGCCGCAGGCCCGCGGCAAAACGTTTCACCCCGACCTGATCCGCCCGCCCGGGGCGCGGGCCGAGGCGGACTTCCTGGAGCGCTGCACGGCGTGCGGGCTGTGCATGAAGATCTGCCCGACAGGCGGGCTGCAACCCGCGCTGCACCAGGCGGGATTGGCGGGGCTCTGGACGCCACGGCTCGTGCCCACGATCGGCTACTGCGACTACGAGTGCGCCCGCTGCGGGCAGGTCTGCCCGACGGGGGCGATCGCGCCGACGCCGCTGGCCAAGAAGCAGTCGCTTCGAATTGGTCTGGCGATGTTCGACACATCGCGCTGCCTGCCGTACGCGCTGGGCCGCAATTGCATGGTGTGCGAGGAGCACTGCCCCGTGCCGCGAAAGGCGATCTACTTCCGCGAGGTGGAGCTGCCCGTCGAGGACGGGGAGGAGCCGCGGAAGGTGCTCGAGCCGCACATCGACCCGGAGCGCTGCATCGGCTGCGGCATTTGCGAGAACGTGTGCCCTTTCAAAGACCGCCCGGCGATCCGCGTGACCAGCGCGGGCGAGTCGCGGCATCCAAAGAACCAGCCGATTCTCCCGGGCGACACGCCCCGGCCGCGCGGCCGGCGCCGCCGCGGGCGCGGCCGGCGTCAGGGGGAGGACGACGCACCGTAGCCGACGAGAAGAAACTCACGCAGAGACGCGGAGATCGCTGAGAGGTGAACGGTGTTGAGTCGGGTTGTATGCAACACGAACCCCTGTGAAGCCAGCGGCAACGCGGCCAAGCGACCACCGTGATTTGCGTAAGCGGCACCCCGGCACGCAGCGATCTCGTCGCCTCTGCGTGAAAGCTGCCTCTTCACATGAGTGAGGGACCAGCCTGCCCCTCAAGCGCCCTCGCCCGGGCTCGGGGTTCCGACCGCGCTGCGGTTCTCCGGCTCCGCCCTCCTGCGCGCGTCGATGATCGCCCCAGCCGGTAGCGGGAGCGCAGGGGCGATCAAGACGTTGAGCGAGCAAGCTTGGGCTCCAGTGGTTCACCCAGGCTCATCCGAATCACTATGCGCTTCCACTATCGCCGCGATGCACGCCTGGAGCCTGCGAAACGACCTGGACGAAGCTTGCAGCCTGGCGACGTCAATTCGGGCAGTGAAGCGAGCCTGATCTGCGGTTTCCTTGTACCGGCCATGCCTCGCGGCGATGCGCCCCTTCAAGCGGCCCACTTCATCCGGGTTGTCGACGTTGTAGCCTGCATCGCCTCCTACGATCCACGCCTCGAACTCCCGAACAGCGAGTGCAACCCGGCAGGTGACTCCTTGGAGAGCGCGCGTGAGGATGGTCTCGAGCCGAGATCCAAGATCGGCTGCGCAGTCTTCGTCAGCATCGATGACCAGGAGCACCGCACCGGCCCCGGTGATGTTCGATGCCGCGATTCGCCCGGCGCGGATTAGCTCCTGCTCCTCGAGCAGCCTCGCGCGCGGAAACCGCACGGGCCTCTTGACGTCCACTCGGGGCTCGATCAAGCGCAGGAGAACCGGCACAGCCTCAACGTCCCCGTGCCCCTCGACGATCGGGGCAACTTCGACGCTCACGCTACGCCCTCCCAGAGCGTTCCTTGCGCGTCACGCTGACGCGCGACGTCCTCAGGGTCGGGCTCGAGTTGGTCGAGGCGAAGCAGCTCGCCGGCCGTCGACAGGTGCTGCTTCAGGAGTTCTGCTTTGGCCGGACTTAACCGTCCAACGACGGTGCGGCCATTGTCGAGTATCACCGGGCGGATCATCTCAGGCGTAACGCCCTCGTGGTCGAGCAAGTCCGGGCTGTGGCAAGTGATCATCAACTGGGTGCTTGCCGCACCCTCCGTAAGTCCCTCCATCAGCGCCCCAGCCGCCGCAGGATGGAGCGCGGTCTCCGGCTCCTCGATTCCGACAAGCGACGGCCCACTCGATCCGCCGGCCTGGGCGGACACGAGTGATATCAGAATCCCCAGCGCTCGGATTGTGCCATCGGACAGCGCAAACGCGTCGAAATTCGAATTCCGCGAACCCTCGCGAACAGCCCACTCCATTGACACCTCGAAGGTCTCCAGCGCACCCGCCTGTTTATGCCTCATCCGACTAATCGGCACACCGATCGCCTTGAGATAGTGCTGCACGCGCTCGAGACTCTCGGGGCTCGCAGACTCGAGCTGCTTAATGACACTGGCGAGATTGCGCCCATCGTGCGCGAGCAACGCACCCGGCTCAGGACGTTGCGGCGACTTCATCACCTCCGGATTGAGATTGTGAAACGTCATTCGCGTCAACACGTCGTAGACGGGCCGGAACTCCGGTAGCCCCGACGCAGCCACAAGATAGAGTCGATCGTGGGCGACCGGCGGCGCTGTCGGCTTGGGCGTCCACTCTGCCACTTTCCCATCGTCCACGCGGTACGCATGTTCTGGGCTGCCGTCAGATCCCCGTACCTCGCACGACTCGTGGTCGACCCTGAAGCCTCGTCCCTGCACCGCTGCGATCCGGAACTCGTACTTCGCTCGACGGCCCTGCGGGAGCTGGAGTTCCAAGGCAATGCCGGGATGTGTAGGACGTCCTCCAAGGGACTTGCGTCGGACCTGATCGATGCCGCCGCGCTCGCGAATCGCGTACTCCAGCGTGTTTCGGGTGGCATCGGTCACGAATCGAAGCGAGTCGATGATGTTGCTCTTGCCGACGCCGTTCCGACCAACGAGCAGGACGATGGGGGCAAGTTCGATGTCACACTGCTCCACGCTCTTGTAGTTTCGGAGGGCGAGCCTCAATACGCAGCGGCTGTCCATGCACCTTATCCCTGTCAGGAACTCGCGATCATCGCCGCGGGGCCGCCGCGGCAACGCCACCGGCGCGCTCTCGAGGCAGGCCGCATTCTCCCAAGCACGGCGTACCCGGTCTAGCGCCCCCCCCGCGCCTCGGGGAACCGCTCCGCCACCTTCGCCAGCGCTCGCAGCGCCACGTCGATGTCCTCGAAGCTGTGCGCGGCGGAGATCTGGCAGCGCAGGCGGGCCTCGCCCTTGGGCACGACCGGGAAGCCGAATCCGCTCACGAACACGCCTTCCTCGAAGAGCGCCTTCTGCATCCGGATCGCGGTGGCCGTCTCGCCGACGATGACGGGCACGATCGGCGTGATGCCGGGGATCGTATGGAGCCCCAGCGCCTCGACGCCGGCGCGGCACCGCGCGACGTTCGCCCGCAGCCGGGCGAGAAGTTGGCGACCGCTGAGGGCTTCGAATGCGGTGCCCGCCGCTCCGCCCAGGTCGCGGTTCGGATCCGTCGCGCCGGTTGCTCGCTGGCCCTCCCCTTCGTGCCTTTGTGCCTGCGTGCCTGCGTGCCTTCCCCCAGTGCCTGCGTGTGTGCCTTCGTGCCCACTCATGAGCACGTCGATCGCGGCCATCGACCCGTAGCACACGGTCGGCGGCAGGGCGTTGCTGAAGAGTTGTGTGCGGGCTTTCTGCACCAGGTACTCGCAGACGACCTGCTGGCCCGCCACGTAGCCCCCGCACGAGCCGCCCAGGGCCTTGCCCAGCGTGCTGGTCTGGACGGTGTTGTGGTCGATCACGCCGAAGTGCTCCGCCGTGCCGCGGCCCGTCTCGCCCAGCACGCCGGTCGCGTGCGACTCGTCGATCACGAGCAGCGCGTCGTGCCTGTTGGCGAGTTCCTTGAGCGCAGGCAGGTCGGCCACGTCCCCTTCCATGCTGAACACGCCGTCGGTAATGATCAGCTTGTTGCGGGCCTTCTTCGCCTCCGGCGTGCTGAGCATCTCCTCGAGCTGCTTGAGGTCGGCGTGCTTGTAGATGAAACGCTGCCCCTTGCTCAGCCGGATCGCGTCGATGATCGACGCGTGGTTCAGTGCGTCGGAGAAGATCGCGTCTTCGGGGGAGTTCGCCAGTGTCGGGATCAGTCCCGCATTCGCGTCCCAGCAACTGATGAACGTCGTCGCCGCCTCGCAACCGATGAAGGCGCAGATCTTCCGCTCCAGCTCCACGTGACAGCTCATCGTCCCGCAGATGAAGCGCACCGAGGCGGTGCCCAACCCGAACTTGTCGAGCGCCTCTCGGCCGGCCGCGACCACCCGCGGGTGATTGGCCAGCCCGAGGTAGTTGTTGGACGAGAGGACGATGACATCGCGGCCGTCCATCCGCGTCCGCGGTCCCTGGGGCCGCTGCACCTCGTTGCACTGCTTGTACTGCCCGGTCTCACGAAGCTGATGAAGTTCCGCCGCCAGGGTGCGCTCGAGCGTCGTCTGCATGGGGCTCTCCGATAACTCGACAACCGCGGGCATTGTACGGGCGGACCGTGCCGTCGTCCGGTCGGCCGCGCCGCGGCAACCCTGCCCGGTCGTCACCTCCCGGAGCGGTCGGCTTATCGGAAGGGGCGGGCGCCAACCGCCGGCAGCGCACGCAGTTGCGCACCGGCCCGAACCAACCCGCCGAGTCCCGCTCCGACCGCGCAGGCCGCGCGCACCGTGTCCGCGCCTGGAACTCTCTTTATCTCTAGTTCTGCTTCGCTTAAGCTATCGGTGGTGTGTTGTGCGGCCGATCGAGTCCCCGGCCTCCCGCCTCGGCGGTGGCCCGGTACCGGTCGGCCGCTGCGCTTGCTGAGCACGCCGGCCGACGCCGCGGCTCGTCCGCGTTCGACCCCGGGCGGGCGGCCGGCTTGGTTTCGCGCGCCGCCGCCGCGGCGCCGCGCGACTGCGAGGAAGGAGTCGCATGCACATGAGTCGCACCCTGTTTCTGCGCCGGACGTGCGCGCCGCTCGTGGCCGCCGTCGTCCTGGTCGTCGCCGCCCCCGCCGCAACCTGGCTCGACCTGTCCGCCGCCGGTGGTCCGGCCATTGACCCGCTTGGCACGCCCGCCGCGCCGGACGTCGCCGTGCTGACCTCCGACCATCAGGCGCTGTCAGTTGCTGTCATGACGCCGGGCCTGACCGTGGATCTGGCCGGCCGCTCGGCCGGTGACTTCGTCGCGCTGGGCTGGCCGGACGCCTCCCTCGCCGGCGAGGTCGGCGCCCCCGCGCTGCCGGTCGTGCGACGCCTGTTCGTGGTCCCCCCCGGCGCCAGCCTGTCGCTCAACTACGACAGCGGGCCGGCCATACAGCTCGACACTGCCACGCTCGGCAGCAAGCTCGTACTTCCCGTGCAGCCGCCGATCGAGAAGCTCCCCGGCGCCATCGAGCGCGCCGTGTTCCGGTTCGACCCGCTCGCATACGGCATCGACGCCGACCTGCCTTTGGAGCGTGTTGCGGTCGAGGAACTGGGCATCGTCCGTGGCCAGCGCGTGTTCCTCCTCGAGGTGCGGCCGGTCGCCTACAACGCCGCCGCCGGTACACTGACGCTCTACCCGCGCATCGCCGTCGACCTCGGCTTCGTCGGAGGCCGCGAAGCGGACACGTCGCTGAGCCCCCTGCCGGGCCTGCGCCGGATCGTGCTCAACCCCGACCAGGTTCCCGTGGCCAGCGACCGCGGCAGTGGCAACTACCTCATCGTGACTGCTCCGGCCTACGCCACGCAGATCGCCCCATTTGCAGCTTTCAAGCAGTCGCAGGGCTACACGGTCTCGACGTGGACGGCTCCCGCGGGTGCGACCAACACCGCGATCAAGACGTACATCCAGGGTCTCTGGAACACGCCCGCGGCGCCCGACTACATCCTGCTCGTCGGCGACACGGACACGATTCCGTCGTGGACCGGCGGCGGAGAGGGCTCGCCGCAGACGGACCTGCAGTACGCCTGCATGAATGGCAGCGCGGACTGGTTCCCGGATATCGCGATCGGGCGCTTCCCGGCACGGACGGCTGCCCAGCTCGACGCGATGCTGGCCAAGACGCTGTACTACGAGGAGGCGAACTTCGCCGACCCGGACTACCTGATGCGCTCGGTCTGGATGGCCTCGAACGACAACTACACGGTCAGCGAGGGCACGCACAACTGGTGCATTAATACGTACATGATCCCGCTGGGCTATTCCTACGACAAACTGTACTGCCATACCTACAACGCGACGACCCAGCAGGTGCGCAACGCGTTCAACAACGGCCGCTTCTTCGGCATTTACAGCGGGCACGGCAGTAATACGTCGTGGGCCGACGGCCCGGTGTTCACCCAGTCGGACGTCAACGGCCTGACGAACGCGAACATGTACCCGATGGTTTGCAGCTTCGCCTGCGTGACCGGCAGCTTCACGGACGTCGAGTGCTTCATGGAGACCTGGGTGCGGGCCCCCGGCAAGGGCGCCGTCACGGCCTGGGGCTCGTCGGTCAACAGCTACTGGACCGAGGACGACGTGCTCCAGAAGCGCCTCTTCGACGTGATCTTCGACGATCAGGACCCCGTGCCGAGCGACCTGGGCCCGATCTACAACGAAACGAAGATGCGCTACCTCGCGCAGATGGGGAACAACTCGACCACGCGGCGCTACTTCGAAATGTACAACCTGATGGGCGACCCGGCCCTGTGGGTGGTCGAATCCCCCGTCGCGCCGACCGGGCTGCGCGTCACCCCGGGCACGTCCCTGACCTCGACCGGCCAGGCCTACGGGCCCTTCTACCCCACCAGCATGACCTACACACTCGAGAACCAGGGCGACACCGCGTTCGATTACGCCGTCACCAAGACCGCCTCCTGGGTGCTTCTCAGCAACACCGGCGGAACCCTCCAGCCGGCCGAAACGACGACTGTCACGGTCTCGCTCGGCCCCGCGGCGAACGTGCTCGGCAACGGCACCTACACAGACACGGTGCAGTTCATCAACCTCACGACCGGCCAGGGCAACGCCACCCGCACCGTCACGCTGAAGATCGGCGTCCCCGTGCCGATCTACGCGTGGAACATGGACACCAACCCCGGCTGGACGGTCTCCGGCGGGCTGTGGGCCTGGGGCACGCCCACCGGCGGTGGCGGCGCCTACGGCTGCAAGGACCCCAACAGTGGCTACACCGGGACGAAGGTGTACGGCTACAACCTGAACGGCGACTACACCAACAGCATGCCCGAGTACCACCTGACCACCACGCCGATCGACTGCTCGATGCTCACCGGCGTCAAGCTGAAGTTCTGGCGCTGGCTGGGCGTCGAGTCGCCGACGTATGACCACGCCTACGTACGAGCCAGCAACAACGGCAGCACGTACACGACAATCTGGTCGAACGACGCCCAAATCGCCGACGGCGCCTGGGTCCCGGTCGAGTACGACCTGTCGGCCATCGCCGATGGCAAGCCCAGCCTGACCGTTCGCTGGACGATGGGCACGACCGACTCGAGCTGGACGTTCTGCGGCTGGAACATCGACGACGTCGAGATCTGGGGCATCCCGCCCACGCCGCCTGCCCCCTGCGCCGGCGACATGGACTGCGACGGCTTCGTGACCTTCGATGACATCGACCTGTTCGTCGCCGCCCTGGGCTATCCCAACGGACTCGGCTGGCCGTCGGTCTGCACCTGGCTGCACGGCGACTGCAACGGCGACGGTGACGTCACCTTCGACGACATCGACCCGTTCGTCGCCCAGATCGGCAGCACCTGCCCATAAGGAGGCGGGGGACCTGACGGGGCGGATCGGCCTGGCGCGTCGCGCGGCGGCGCGCCAGGTCGCGTCTTTTCAAGAGCCCAGCGGTGCGAGCCGCACGTTGCCGGCGCTCGCGCCCGCGAGCTACACTCTCGCGCGTGAGCCGGCTCCAGCAGAGCTTCGACACGTTTCGCGCCGCGGGTCGCCGCGCGCTGCTGCCGTATGTGACCGCGGGGCTGCCAGACGTGGATACGACGCTGGCGATCCTGCGGCGCGTCGACCCGCAGCAATGCGTGTGCGTCGAGCTCGGCATCCCCTTCAGCGACCCGATTGCTGACGGTCCGGTGATCCAGGCGTCGTTTCAGGCCGCCCTGGCGGCGGGATTCCGCGTGTCAACGCTGTTCGATGCGCTGCGGGCCGCGCGGCAGGACATCGCCATCCCGCTGGTCGCGATGGTCAGCTACTCGATCGTCTACCGCTGCGAGCCGGCTCAGTTCGTGGCGGCGGCGTGCGCCGCGGGGCTCGACGGCCTGATCGTCCCGGACCTGGCGTTCGAGGAAGCTGACGAGCTCGCCGCCATCTGCCATGCGCAGGGCTGCCCGCTTGTGATGATGGTCGCGCCGACGACGGCCGCGGACCGTCGGACCCGTATCGCCGCCTTGTCGGAGCCGTTCGTTTACTACCAGTCGCTTGCGGGTGTCACGGGCGAACGAGCCGCCCTGCCGCCGGATCTGCCGGTGCACATCGCCGAGCTTCGGAAGCTGACCAGCAAGCCGATCTGTGTCGGCTTCGGGATCTCGACGGCGGAGCAGGTGCGGGCGGTGTGCCAGGTTGCCGACGGGGCCATCGTCGGCAGCGCGATTGTTCGCCGCATGAACGACGGCGTGGCGCGGCAAGTTGGCCGCGACGCGCTCGCAGCGTCGGTAGCGGACTTCATTGGCGAGTTGGCGCAGGGGTTGTTGTAGAACTTATTCCAGAGCCTGTGGAGCACCCGCTATCAGCGGGTGCACTGCCGCTCAGTGGAAGTCCCGCGAAGCAGCTCGCACGGGCGCCATCGCCGCCGACAGGTCGCGCACCCGCGCCACCTGCACGTGCACCACCTCTCCCTGGCGCTCGACCGTGCCGTCCGCGATGAGGGCAAGCCGGGTCCGGGCAACCAGCTTGAACCGCTCCCACACCTGGGGCCGGATGATCAGGTTGGCGCTCCCGGTCTCGTCCTCGAGCGTCATGAACACGATCCCCTTGGCCGTGCCCGGCCGCTGGCGGTGTGTCACGAGCCCCGCGACGCTGATCCGCTGGCGGTGCCGCGCGGCCTTCAGCTTCTCGCAGGGCGTGACGCGCAGACGAGACAGCTCGCCCCTCAACAGCCCGATCGGATGGGCACTCAGCGAGAAACCGACCGCGTCGTAGTCCTGCACGACCGCCTCGTCAATCGACAACGCCGGCAGCGGCGGGGCGGCCTCGTCCGGCTCGATGCCGGCGAACACCGGCGACTCGCCGTCGTCCAGCGCGAGGATCTGCCAGATGGCCTGGCGACGGCCGAGGCCGAGCGAGCGGAACGCGTCGGCCGCCGCCAGCCGGAGCAGCGTATCGCGTGAAACATCGGGGTGGCGGGCGAGGGCACGGAAGGACCGGCGGCGCAGCTCGTGTACGCAGCAATCGGTGTGAGCGTGTGAGTGGAAGGAGGTGCAGGGGTAAGGGGGTGCAGAGGTGGAGGGGTGAGGAGGTGAAGCAATGCCGCCGCTGGTCGGCGCAGGTTCGGGACACGCAGCACAGTTGCTGACGGCACACCCGACACGGGCCGTACTCGCGGTCATGACACGAACCTCGTCGCGCGCGGCCAGCAGGCCGCGGACCTTGGCTTCGCTCAGGCCGCGGACCATTCGCAATCCCAATCGCAGCGCCGGCGGACGGTACGGCACCTCGTCCTGATTCTCCAGCGTGCAATCCCACGCGCTACGCATCACATCCACCGGCAAGACCGTCACGCCGTGGCGGCGGGCGTCCGCAATGAGCTGCGCCGGCGCGTAGAACCCCATCGGCTGGCTGTTGAGCAGGGCCGCGCAGAACGCCGCCGGGTGATACCGCTTCAACCAGGCCGAGGCGTACACGAGCAGGGCGAAGGAGGCCGCGTGACTCTCCGGGAAGCCGTACTCCCCGAAGCCCCGAATCTGCTGGAAGATCTGCTCGGCGAACGCGGGCGTGTAGCCGTTGCGAAGCATGCCCTCCAGCAGGCGCGTCTCGAACTTGTCGATCTGCCCCCCGCGGCGCCAGGCGGCCATGCTGCGTCGAAGCTGATCCGCCTCGCCGGGCGTGAACCCGGCAGCCACCACGGCCACCTTCATGACCTGCTCCTGGAACAATGGCACGCCGAGCGTCTTGCCCAGGACGGCCCGGACGGCCTCGCTCGGGTAGACAACGGGTTCGAGGCCGTCGCGGCGCCGCAGGTACGGATGCACCATGCCGCCCTGGATGGGCCCGGGCCGGACGATGGCAACCTCGATAACCAGGTCGTAGAAGCACCGCGGCCGCAGTCGCGGGAGCATGGACATCTGGGCGCGGCTCTCGATCTGGAAGACGCCGACGGTATCGGCGCGGCAGATCATGTCGTAGACGGCGGGGTCTTCGGGGGGGATTTGAATAAGGCACGAAGGCACTGGGGGAAGGCACGGAGGCACGGAGGCACGGAGGCACGAAGGGGGTGAGGGAAGGCACGAAGGTACTGGGGGAAGGCACGAAGGCACGAAGGCACGGAGGCACGAAGGGGGTGAGGGAAGGCACGAAGGCACGAAGGCACGAAGGCACGAAGGGGGTGAGGGAAGGCACGAAGGCACGAAGGCACGAAGGCACGAAGGGGAGGAGGCTAATTCTGTTTGGCTTCCAGGCTGCGAATCAGTCCTTGTAGCACTCGATCTGTTTCGGCGAGTCCGTCGAGGAGGTGCGACTCCGGCGTCGCGAACTCCAGATCCTCGCAAAGCACCAATTGCGTATCCAGTTCGGCTATTGAGCCGCGCGCCATCCGCAGAAAGCGGAGGTATTCCGGCAGGCTCTGGCGCGCGTGACCCTCGGCAATGTTCGACGGAATCGACACCGCCGCCCGCCGCATCTGGTTCGTCAGCCCGAACTGCTCGGACGCCGGCAGAAACCTCGTGAACTGGTAAATGGTCTTCACGAGTTGCCGCCCCTTCTGCCATGCAATCAGATCCCGGTGCGTCTTGATAGTCGCCATGATCTTCTCCTGAGTCGAACGACCCACAACGCGCATTGTCTCCCCCTTCGTGCCTCCGTGCCTCCGTGCCTTCGTGCCTTCCCCCAGTACCTTCGTGCCTTCCCTCACCCCCTTCGTGCCTTCGTGCCTTCGTGCCTTCGTGCCTTCCCCCAGTGCCTTCGTGCCTTCCCCCAGTACCTTCGTGCCTTCCCCCGGCCCATTCCCGCAGCATCCCCAAGCACCGACTGATCGCCGTCAGCATCCCCAGCGCCAGGCAGTCCACCTTGAGCAGCCCCACCGCGTCGATGTCGTCCTTGTCCCACTCGATGAACGTCCGCCCCGGCAGGCCGCCATTCTCCAGCGGCACGATCTCGCACAGCGGCGACTCCGTCAGCACGAAGCCGCCGACGTGCTGCGAGAGGTGCCGCGGGAAGCCCACGAGCTGCCGCACCAGCCGCACGAGCATCCGCACCGTGCGGTCCGCCGGGTCCAGCCCGGCCGCGCGCAGAGCCTCCTCCGGAACGGCCTCCCGCGACCACCAGTCGATGGTCTTGGCGATCGCGTCCACCCGGTCCAGCGAGAGGCCCAGCGCCTTGCCCACGTCGCGCACCGCCGACCGCGGGCGATACGTGATCGCCTCGGCCACGATCCCCGCCCGCTCGCGACCGTACTTCGCGTAGATGTACTGGAACACCTCCTCGCGACGCTCGTGCTCGAAGTCAATGTCGATGTCCGGCGGCTCGTTCCGCTCCTTGCTGATGAAGCGCTCGAACAGCACGTCGATCCGGGCCGGGTCGACGGCCGTCACCCCCAGGCAGTAGCACACCGCCGAATTGGCCGCCGACCCGCGACCCTGGCACAGGATCCCCCGGCTGCGGGCGAAGTCCACCAGGTCGTACACCGTCAGGAAGTAATGCTCATACCTCAGCTCGGCGATCAGCTTCAACTCCGCCGTGATCAGCTCGCGCACCCGCGGCGGAATGGCATCGGCCGCCGCACTGGCGCCGGATCGGTCCGCGGCGCCGCCGGCCTGGGGCATGTAGCGCTCCCGCGCGCCCTCCCACGTGAGCCGCTCCAGGTGCTCCATCGCCGTCACGCCGGGCGGGACGATCTCGTGCGGGTACTCGTAGCGCAGCTCGTCCAGCGAGAAGCAGCAGCACCGCGCCACCTCCATCGTGCGGCGGATCAGCTCCTCGTGGCCGACGTAGCGACGGGCGATCTCCGGCAGCGGGCGCAGGTGTCGTTCGGCGTTGGCGAACAGGCGGCTGCCGGCCGTGGTCAGCGTGCACTTCTCGCGGATGCACGTCAGGACGTCCTGGAGGTAACGCCGCTCGGGCGCGTGGTAGTGGACGGCGTTGGTCGCGATGAGGGGCACGCCGGCCGCGCGAGACAGCGCCTCGAGCCGCGCCAGTCGCTCCACGTCCGGCACGTCGCGCGTCAGCGTCGCCGCCAGGTACAACCGGTCGGCCAGCAGGTCGCGGTACGTGCGCAGGCCGGCCAGCTCGTCGGCCGCCGGCGGGAAATCTCCCGGAACCGCGATGCCGATGAGTTCGTCGCCGAGGTCGGCCAGGTCGGCGACGCGCAGGTCGCAGACCCCCTTCGGCACACGCAGCCGCCCGCGGGTAATCAGCCGGCACAGGTGACCATACGCCGACCGCGTGGGCGCCAGCAGCACGATCGGCAGCCCGTCGGCGGGCGTGATCTCGGCCCCGACAATGAGCTGGATGCCGTGCTCGCGGGCGGCGACGTGTGCCCGCACGATGCCCGCCAGCGAATTGCGGTCGGTGATCGCGATCGCGCGGTAACCCAGCGTCGCGGCCTGCCCCACCAGCTCCTCGGGGTGCGAGGCGCCTCGCAAAAAGGAGAAGTTGGACAGGCAGTGCAGCTCGGCGTACTGCACCGCCGACAGGTCGGCGACACGCTCCCCCGCTCCCTCCATCGCGGGGCCGCCCGGCTGGGCCGCGGCTCGCCGGGCGGGATGGACATGCGGCTTCGGGCTGGGCGGGTCGGGCATGGCATGGCGTCCGAGCGGGCGAGTCGCCGAGGCGACGCCCGACCCTGATTATACCAAACAAAATACGAACTCACAAAACCCGCCCCCCGCGGGCGTCACTCCCGCGGCTGGGTCGCCGCTGACGCTGTCATCGCCTGGTTCACCAGCTCCCCCAGCTCCTGAATCACCGGCATGCGCCGATCCAGCAGGGCACGGTCCTCCGTGTCCATCAGCCGCCGAGCCTCAGCCGAGAAATAGTCCGCCGCCTCGCGCTCCCGCCCCATCCGCCGCCAGATGCGCAGCATGCCCTGGTAGATGCGGCTGCTCCACGGCGAGTCCACGCTCGCGCCGACCTTGAGGAGCTCGATCGCCCGCTCGTCGCGCGGCGGGGAGAGATTGACCGCGATCAGCGCCCGGGTCATGTAGGACGAGGGGTGCTCCGGCCACTGAAGCCGATCCTGAGCCTCGAGCCGCATGATCTCGGCCCACAGCGCCGACGTCTCGCGCACCAGCATGCTCTCGTCCGGCAGTTGCAGCAGGGCCAACCAGCCCGGCGCCTGCCCCAACAGGTTGATGGTGGGCAGGAAGCCGCGCGTCGGCCGCAGGATCACCGCGTCCGTACCCGCTGATTCGATGTCCTTGAGCACGTGGTCCGGGGCCATGTCCGCGAGCGGAAAGAGCTGGTTAAACCTGAGGTAGTGTGCCTCGTCGTACACCTGTTGTGACCGCCCGTCGATGTAGACCCGCACGTTCGGCACGCGCGCCAGCATTACGCCGGCAACCGTCCACTCGGTCAGCACGTTGATCGGCACGCTCGTCTGCCGCAGGAACTCGATTACCCGGACGGGGTTCGTGTTCGGGTAATCGGTCACGCGCTCCAGCAGGTTGTAGTGCGCGCGACCACGATATGGCTCGATCAGGTCCTCGTGGGCCAGTTGCGCGGCCCGTACGCCCAGGAACCCCGCCGCCACCAGGCTCAGCATCGATACGCCCACCGCCAGCACGGGACGGACGCGCGGCACGATCCCGCGCGTGATCATCAGGATCCACAGCGTGAGCGGCGTCGCGGCGAAGATGTAGAACAGAGCCGCGAACCGCCGCGCGCGCATCACGGCCACCAGCCCGATCACCACGAGCGCGACGTCGAAGAGCGTCGTCTTCCAATCCCGTCCCACGACCGGCCCTGATCGCGCTCCGCGCCGGGCCCCCGCCTCCGGGTCAGCCAGCCCCGCGCGCACCGCCAGCGCGACCAGTACGGCGGCGACGCCCAGGCTGAGCGCCACCCAGAACGGCCAGACGGGCAGCCCGCTGCCCGCGCGCACCCAGGGTGGCTGCCACTCAACGATCTGCCGGAACACGTCGCTCTTGGCGACAACCAGCGGGTGGGTGAAGTTCTCCCAGCCGTACGGCCCGACCGCGATGAGGACAGCGACGCTGAGCAGGCTGCCCAGGCACAGCAGGCCAACCGTCGCCGCCCGGGTCGGGACCCTCAGCGCCTGCACGTCGAAAGTCGAGCTGACGATCAGCGTGACCAGCCAGCAGCCGATGAACACGGCCAGCAGCCCGTAGCCGAGCGCGAACGTGCCGTGCGCATTACCCCACAGGAGGAACAGCGGCAGCACCGCCAGTGCCGACCAGCGGACGCGGGGTTGGTTCGGCGTGGAGTAGCTGTGCAGCATGAGGCACAGGATCGCCATGCAGACGTAGCCCACCGTCTGCGGCCGCGTATCGAAGTAGTGCCGCGAGCAGGCGGCCACGGTTCCGGCTACGAGCAAGCCCGCGAACCACGATCGCGTGCGCAGCCAGGTCGCCGTCGCGATCAGGCCGTAGATCGCCAGGTTCATGAGCCAGGTGAAGATGGGGATGGCGGCCGGCGCGATGCGGTCGTAGAGCCAGAAGAAGATGACGTGCGAAAGCCAGTTCTGGTTGAAGAACGGTCTGCCCTGGAAGGTGTAGCTGAACGGGTCGGTCACCGGGACGCGCCCGTTCTCGAGAATCCATCGGCCGGTGGCAATCGCAATCCAGTTGTCAGTCGAGGAATGCACACCCAGCATCCCGACGACCCAGCCGGTGATGAAGAGCAGGATCGGGCCTATGATCGCGATCCGCAGGACCGCCGGCGATACGTCGGGCAGGTAGTCCGCCAGCGATGGCTCGGCCTGCGGCGGTGCGGGCGGCGGTGGCGGTGGTGCGACCGGTCTGGGCTTCTTCGAGGTACTCATGCTGCGGGCATCCTACAGCGTCTCGGCAACAAATGAAGTTAGCACGTGGAGCGGCTGTCAGAAGCGCGTGCCCAGCGCCCGGAAAGATCGCACGTGGAGTACCCGCTATGAGCGGGTTCGGGTCAGATCGGCCCGAGCGCGCGAGAGAGTGACAACGTTCGAGTCGCCTTCGCGCAACGCGCTGCCAGTCGCGGGCAGAGTGCACCCGCTAATAGCGGGTGCTCCACACATTGCCAGCGCGTGCTCCACGCGTACCGGGATCGGTATTGCGCAGTGCTCGTCGCGACTAGCTCACCCATGACCGTCCCCCCACTGCGACCGGCGTTGCCGCCCGACGTGCGGCTCGACGAAGCGGCCTGGCCACGGCTCGAAGCCTTCGTCGCCGCACTCCTCGCCGAGAACGAGCGTTTGAACCTTACCGGCGCCAAGACGGCGGACGCCCTGTGGCGCGTGCACGTGGCCGACAGCCTCGCGCTGCTGGCGTGCTACTCACCCGCGGCCGGGCAGCGGGCGCTCGACATCGGCAGCGGCGGCGGACTTCCGGGGCTCGTCCTGGCCTGCGCAGCACCGCAACAGCACTGGCTGCTCATCGACTCCGTGCGAAAGAAGATCGACGCCCTGAACCGCATCATCGAGAAGCTGGAGCTGACCAACGCAGAAGCACGCTGGGGCCGCGCCGAGGCACTCGCGCGCGAGTCGACCCTCCGCGAGCAATTCGCCTTCGTCACGGCGCGCGCGGTCGCGGCGCTAACCGTGCTCGTCGAGTATGCCGCGGGGTTCGTCGCCGTCGGAGGAACGGCGTGGTTCTACAAATCGGCCTCGGCGGCGGAACGGGAGATCGCGGCCGCGCGCCCTGTCGCCGGGCCCTGTGGGTTCGAGCTCATCGGCAAGCACGCGTACCGCCTCGCCGGCGAGGACGCCGACCGCGTACTGATTGGCTACCGCAAGGTGGCGTCCGCGCCGTCGGCCTCTCCGCGCGCGGCCGGCGGCCAGCGGGGGGGCCGCCGCACCTAGCGCACGGTGTCTGCAAACCGCCGCGACAGCCGCCCTACTGCGACAGCACGGCCACGAACGGATCGATGTCGTCGAAGTCGACGGCCCGGTTGCCGTCGCAATCCGCCAGGAGGCGGTAGCAGTTCGGGTACGTGGCGTCGTAGCCGGCCGGGTCGGACAGGGCTAGCACGAACGCGTCGATGTCGTCGAAGTTCACGACGCCGTCGCAGTTGCAGTCGCCGACGATTTCGGTCCCCGCGTCGCGGCGGATGAACCCGTCGTCAAAGGGGATCTCGACGCTGCCCTGTGGGAAGAGGTCGCTCAGCAGGGTCCAGACGCCGCCGAGCTTGGCGTAGACCCTGATATTGTTGAGGCGAAGCGTGGAGCCGCCCAGGATTCGCAGGCCGTCGGGCCCGCCGAGGCCGTAAAGGTAGAGCGCCTCGGCCGTGGTCGGGCCGCGGTTCCCGTTGTCGATCACGTCGAGAAGCTGAACAACCGTGGTGACGTTCGGGTCGCCGACGACGAGCTGGCCAACGCCGAAGTTCAACGTGGCCTCGTTAGTCGGGACGCCGACATCCAGTCCACCGACCTCGAGGTACTTCAGCCCGGGCCGATCGAAGTGCAGGATCCCGGACTGGGCGTTCATGTTGGCCTCGACCTGCGTGCGGAAGCTGAAGTTGCCGCCGATTGTGAGTTCGGCGCCGGCGGCGCAGCTCATGGTCGCGTCCGTCGCCAGCAGCAGGCTCCCGCCCATGATCAGGCGGCTGGACACGTCGGTCAGGCTGAAGCTGGTGCGCTGGGTGCTGCTCAGGTCGCCGAGTTTGAGCAGCCCCTGCGACTCGACGATGAAGCGCGTCAGGCCCGTGCCCGTGATGCTCTGAAGATTGCCGAGGTCGATCGTCGAGTTCGTGTTGGCGACGATGTCGACCCGGTCCTCCGCTCGGACCGGGCTGCTGATCGACGTGACGTTGGACAGGTTGATCGTGCCACCAGCCAGGGCCTCGATGCGGTGCACCAGCACTCCGGAGTTTACATCGTGGAACGCGGCGTTGATGTGCGCAAGCGGCGACAGGTCCAGCACCGAGGCGCCGCTTGCCTTGAACAGCTCGACCGTGCCGCAGCAACCGTTCAGGCCGGTCGACGTGTAGCTGGTCGTTGTGGGGGCCAGGCCTGCGAACGTGGCGCCGTCGCTCACCGCGAAGCGCGAGTTCGCGATGTTGGCGAGCAGACTGCTGTTGAACACGTTTCCCGCGCCCAGCTCGATGCGGCTGCTCGTGAAACTGGTCAGAGCCGGCGCGGTCAGGACGCCATCGGACCCGGCGAAGACCACGTTCACGCCATCGGCCGAGCCCAGTGACCAGGCCGTTACGCTGCCCGAGACGGGCACGTTGAGCGTCGCGTTGCTGATCGCGGTAACCGCCGGGATCGTCAGGCTCGAGCCCGGGGCCAGGTCGAACACGACCCGGTCCAGGCTGATCAGCGCGGGAAGCGTGAGCGAGGTGGCATCCTGGGCGATGAAGCGGACCGTGCCCGAGCCGGCGCTCGATACGTTTGCCAGCGAAGGCAGCAGAATGGCCCCGCCGGAGCCGGTCACGAACTCGAGGCTGTCCTCGGCGCGAACCGGGGCGACGACTGTATTGAGGTTTGAGAGGTCGATGACGCCACCGGCCAGGGCCCTGATGCGGTGAGCGGTGACGCCTGTGTTCGCGTCGTGGAAACCCGCGTTGATCTGCGTGAGCGGCGAGAGATCGAGCGTCCCCGGCCCGCTGGCCGCGAACAGCTCGTACTCGCCGCAGCACCCGTTGAGGCTCGTGGACGTGTACCCGGTCGTGGTCGGCGCGAGGCCCGCCCAGCTCATGCCGCCACTGATGGCGATCCGCGAGTTGTCGATGTTCACGAAGGGCGCCACGGTGAACGTGCGTCCCGGCGCCAGGGCGACGCGGCTGGCAGTGAAGCTGCCGAGCTGCGGCGCGTTCAGCACGCCGTCGCTGTCGAGGTTGAGCGTCACGCCGTCCATCGCCACGAGGTTGGGTACGTCGATGGTCGTGATGGCGCGCGTCGGCCCGGGCGTCGGCCAGGTCCAGGTGCCGCCGCTGGTTTCGACGACGCCCGGCATGCTGAGCGTGGCCCCGTTCGAGAGGTTGATCTGCGCGTTCTGGAGGCTGCTCAGGGCGAGGAAGCTCCAGCTCGAGTTCGTGAAGAGGTCGAAGCGGACCCGGTTGGCCTCGATGAGAGAGGGCAGCCCGAAGGTGGGGACGTCGATGTTAAAACGCGTGTGGCCCTGGCCGGCCGAGTTGATCGTCTGGAGCGCGGAGAGGTCGATCGACGCCCCGGTCTTGATGACGAACTCGACGTAGTCTTCGACGCGGACGGGCCCGGTGACGGTCTGCAGGCTGGAGCGGTTGATGCTGGCCGAGTTGGTGGCGCTGACGCGCTGAACCAACGTGCCGGTGTTGACGTCGTTGAAGCCCGCGTTGAGGCTCTGGAGTGACCCGAGATCAATCGTGCTTCCCGCGCCGTCGGCGACCAGCAGGTTGATCGCCGTGCAGCAGGTCACGAAACCCGTCGACGAGAGCGTGGTGGCCGCGAGCGCAACGTCGCCGCCGCCCAGCGCCTCGATTCGCGCCGTGTTTCCGCCGAAGGCCGCCCCCGGCATGACGGATGTGAACGCCGAGTTGTCCACCTTGATCCAGCCAGCGATCGACGAGTCGTCCGCGACCGTCAGAGCGTGGCCCGGGCTGACGGTGAACGTGCTGCCGGCACCCAGCGTGAAGTCCTGCACCGTCCCCGGGTCGTCGATGTCGAAGCGAACGTTGCGGTTTGTCCCGATGACCACGTTGTACTGCGTGTTCGGGTCATTGAGCGGGACGATGGCAATGTCCCAGTTGGCCGCGTTCGAATAGTTCAGCCCGTCGCCAGCGGCCGTCCACGTGGCCGTGACCGTGGCGGCGGTCACCGGCAAGGCCACCAGGCCGACGCAGAGTGCGCGTGCGAGTCCGTGGAAGCGTGTCATGGTCTCTCTCCTCCGGTCTGTAGGCCTCATACCGCCAGGAACCGACTTGCACCCCGCAGCTTAGTGCTTGTGAGCATCGTACTCAAGGAAATTCACGCCAAATGGCTCACTTTCTCGCTCTCGCCAGCGAGCGGTGCGGGGCGGTTCGATCCGCGCGCGTGCACACCCGAGCTTGCCCCGTATAATCCCCCGCTCCGGCCCCGGCGACGTGGCCAGCCGCGACCTGCAAGGCCGCGCCCTGCGCGGTGTGGATCGAAGTGCAGCAGTACTCATGGACGACTTATCCCGGATCCGCAACATCGGCATCGCGGCGCACATCGACGCCGGAAAGACCACCACCACCGAGCGCATCCTGTTCTACAGCGGCATGATCCACCGCATGGGCGACGTCGACGACGGCACCACCGTCACCGACTTCGACGTCGAGGAGCAGCAGCGGGGGATCACCATCTACTCGGCGGCGGTCACGTTCAACTGGCGCGACTGCCGCGTGAACCTGATCGACACGCCCGGGCACGTGGACTTCACCGCGGAGGTCGAGCGCTCGCTGCGCGTCCTCGATGGGGCTGTGGTCGTGTTCGATGCGAAGGAGGGGGTTGAGGCCCAGAGTGAGACGGTCTGGCGGCAAGCCGACAAGTACAGGGTTCCCCGTATCTGCTTCATGAATAAGATGGATAAGACGGGGGCCGACTTCTTCCACTCGGTCGAAACGGTCCGGCAGCGGTTGGCGGGGAACCCCGTACCCATCCAGATCCCCTGGGGCAACGAAGAGACGTTTCGCGGCTACGTCGATCTGGTTGACATGCAGGCGCGCGACTACGCCGGCTCGCCCGACGGGTCGAAGTTCCGCGTCGTGCCCGTGCCCGGGGAATTGGCGGAAGTCGCCGCCGAGTGGCGCCACCGGCTCGAAGAAGCCGTAGCGGAACTCGACGACGCGCTGATGGCCAAGTACATCGAGGGGCAGCCGCTGGGCGCCGAGGAGATCCGCGCTGCGCTCCGCAAGGGCACGCTCTGCCGCCGGCTCCAGCCCGTGCTGTGCGGATCCGCGTTCAAGTACGTGGGGGTGCAGGCGGTGCTCGACGCCGTCTGCGACTACCTGCCCTCGCCGCTCGACATTCCCCCCGTGGAGGCCCACGATCCCGAGAAACCGGACAAGCGGCACCTGCGCAAGTGCGACCCCAAGGAACCGCTCGCAGCGCTCGTCTTCAAGGTGATCGCCGAATCGCACGGCGACCTGCACTTCCTGCGAATCTACTCCGGCACGCTGGCCGCCGGCTCGCGCGTGCTGAACGTCGGCCGGCGGCGAAAAGAGAACCTGCCGCAGATGTTTCGCGTCTTCGCCCGCCGGCGGGAGAAGCTCGACGTCGCCCGGTGCGGCGACATCGTGGCGGTCCAGGGACTCAAGGACACGAGCACGGGTGACACGATCACGGACACACACCACCCGGTGCTGCTGGAGCGTATCGAATTCCCCGAGACGGTCATCAGCATGGCCATCGAGCCACAGTCGGCATCTGACCGCGACAAGCTGGCGCTGTGCCTGGGCATGCTGGCCCGCTCGGATCCGACCTTCGACTTCCGAGCCGACCCGGAGACGGGGCAGACGCTCATCTCCGGCATGGGTGAGCTGCATCTCGAGGTCATGTGCCACCGGCTGGAGCGCGACTATCGCGTGCCGGTGCGCGTCGGCAAGCCGCGCGTCGCCTACCGCGAGACGATCCGAGCTGCGGGCCGCGCCGAGGGCCGCTTCATCCGCCAGACTGCCACGAAGAGCCACTTCGCGGTCGTCACGCTGGAGGTCGAGCCCTTCGAGCCGCAGCCGGGCGAGGAGCACTTCCGATACTTGAACCGGCTGGCGACGGGCGTGCTGAAGCCCGAGTTCGCTCACGCCATCGAGCAGGGCGTGCGCGGCGCCGCGCGCAGCGGGCCGCTGGGCGGCTTCCCGCTGATCAACGTCCAGTGCACGCTTGTGGGCGGCGAGCAGCACCCCACGGACTCTTCCGAGATCGACTTCGAGAGCGCCGCCGCGATGGCTTTCCAGCGGGCCGTCGAACAGGCCGGCCCCACGCTCCTCGAACCGATCATGAAGGTCGAAGTGGTCACACCTGACCAGTACTTCGGCAACATCAACGGCGACCTGATGAGCCGCCGGGCGACGATCACGCAGACTGCGATGCGCGGGCCCAACCAGGTCATTACGGCCGAGGTGCCGCTCTCCACCATGTTCGGCTACGCGACGACGGTCCGCTCGCTCTCGCAGGGGCGGGCGAGCTACGCGATGGAGCCGTGCCGCTATGAGCGCGTCCCGGATCACCTCGCCAAGCAGGTGCTGGGCGTGTTGTGAGGCCGCTCGGCTTCGTGCAGAGATGCCGAGGTGCAAAGGTGGGGAGGTGCAGAGGTGAGGAGGGCGGGGAGGTGAGGGGCGCGCCTGTCTGCCTGTGTGCCTGTGCGGGTGTGCGCCTGTGTCCGTGTGTGCGGGTGACGGTGCGCGACGTTCGCCTCGTGCGCCCCCCCTACACCCTCACAGCCCCCCGCCCGTGTTGACCTCGTCGCTCGCGGCCTCCGACGTGATGGCCAGGAAGATGTCCTCCAAGCGGCCGTCGATCGCGGACTGGCGGCGCAGCTCGGCGAGCGTTCCCAGCGCCACCAGCCGACCCCGGTGGATGATCCCGATTCGGTCCGCCAGGTGCTCGGCTACGTCCAGCGTGTGCGTGCTCATGAAAACCGTCCCGCCCTGGGCCGCGATCTCGCGGAACATGTCCCGGGTCACCCGGGCCGTGCGCGGGTCGAGCCCCACCATCGGCTCGTCCACGATCAGCACGCGCGGGGCGTGGATGAGGGCCGCGGCGAGGGCCACTTTCTGCTTCGTCCCGTGACTGTATGTCTCGCAGAGCTGGTCAAGATAGCCGTCCAGCTCAAGCCGCTCGCTCAGCTCGCCCAGCCGGCGGTTGGCGACGTCGGTCGGCACCGCGTAGATCTCGCGCGTGAAGCGGATGAATTCCCGCCCCGTGAGCTTTTCGTACACGAACGGCATGTCGGGGACGTAGGCGATGTGCTGCTTGGCCTGGCGCGCCTCACGCTGGAGGCAGTGGCCGCACACCGCGATCGTCCCCCGGTCCGGCCGCAGCAGCCCCGTCGTCATCTTCAGGGTGGTGGTCTTGCCTGCGCCGTTCGGCCCCAGGAACGCGAAGACCTCGCCCGCGTGCAGGCGCAGGGTCAGATCCTCGACCGCCACCTTGCGCACGTACGACTTGGTGACGTTGTCGATCCTCACGGTCACGTCGTCAGACGCCACCACGGTTGCCCTCGCGTGCCTCTCGCCCTACGGCGCCGCATGCAGCAGCGCTTCCCGAGCCTCCGCATCATACCGCTCGTCGAGGAGCAGCAGGTCGCCCAGCAGCGGCACCGTCAGCTCCTGCCGCAACACGCGGCCATCCTCAGCCACGTAGGCCGTCGCCCCGCCGCCCTTCACGACGTAGGTCTCGACCTGCCTGCCGCCGTGAACGATCCGCTGTCGGCCCGTTACGCGAATCAGCATCGACTCGGCCTCGACGGCGGTGTCGCCCCGCGGGCCGAGCGCGGCCAGCGGGTTGAGCAGCTTGACGCGCCACGTCTGCCCGACCTCGAGTTCCGGGAGCCGGTCGAAGGGCCGAATCACGTCGCCCAGAGCGGCGGGCGCGTCGGCGTCGAGCAGGAACGTCCCGCTTTCGTTGGCGATCCGCCAACTGCACACGAACTCCCCCGTCGGCATCGCCTCGCCGCGAACGCGGAACGGGAAACCCAGCCCGTGAATTCGCAGGTCCACGTCGTCCACGCGCTTGGTCGTGCCGCGCAGGGCCACCTCGCTCTCCACACGCACGCGCGGCACGGTGATCCCCGGCAATGGCAGCGGGCCCAGGACCGTGGTCGTGTTGATGATGATGAAATCACCGGACGGTTTGCGATGGCTGCGCGTCCAGCTCGTGCCGATTCGGCGGCCGTCATCGTCGAAGATGCCCACCTGGACCTGGCGCGCCTCGCCCGGCGCGAGGAGCTGGGCATCGTTCGGCGGCGGGTCATTCGGCAGCCAGCGCGGCAGAATGTCCCGCACGAAAATCCCCGCGTTGGCGAGAAGCATAAGGCCGCCGAGGATGATCCCGAGCCACCGGTTGAGCATGCCACGACATTCTACGCCGCGCGCCCCGCTCGAACGATTCGCGCTGCGCTGTGGGCGACACATCGACACATGCGGCGTGCATTGAGGTCGCGCCCACGCCGCGCGGAATCACAGCCTCACACCGCGGGCGCGATTGTGTATCAAAATGATGCTGTATTGCGGGCATACACGCGCGGGCGCGCTCGTCGCGCCAAAAGTTCGGAACAGCGGCGCGGCGCCCTTGACCCCCCCTGCCCTTTTCCCGAATATCAGTCGCGGTTCGTGCCTGACGCTTCGCGAGGAGAGTCTCCATCGTTACTGACGTGTTCCCCCTGTGGATGAACAAGCTGCGAATCCTCGTCGGCTTGGCCATCCTGATACTTCCGGCCTACGCCGGCGTGGTCGTGTATTACGGCTTCTCGCCGCTGGCGACCGATGTGGGCTACGCGCCCGTCCAGCCAATCCCCTTCAGCCACCGCCTGCACGCCGGCGAGCTGGGCATGGACTGCCGCTACTGCCACACGACCGTCGAGCACGCGGCCTTCGCCGCCATCCCGCCCACGGCGACCTGCATCAACTGCCACAGCCAGCAGTACGGCATCCGCAAGGCCAGCGAGAAGCTCGCCGTGCTTCGCGAGGCGTTTTACGGTAGCGAGCGCGTGCCGCCGGGCATGCCCATCCCCTGGGTCAAGGTCCACGACCTGCCGGACTACGCCTACTTCGACCACTCGGCCCACGTGAACCGCGGGGTGGGCTGCGTGGAGTGCCACGGGCGGATCGACCGGATGGACGTGGTGTACCAAGCCAAGCCGCTGAGCATGGGCTGGTGCCTGGAGTGCCATCGCG
>CAADGM010000251.1 GCA_900696535.1 uncultured Planctomycetota bacterium | reverse complement strand
GTCCCAGCCGCGCTCGAACGCGATGTCGATCAGCGCGCAGCACTTCTCGATAAGGGAGCGGTCGCCGCGCCGTCGGGCCACCTCGAGGATGAACCAGCCGCACTCGATGGCGTGCCCGGGGTTCATCAGCCGGCCGTCCGGCCCCTCAAGCACCTCCCCGCCCAGTCCGACCGACTCCAGCACACAGCGCCGGTCCCACTTCACGAAGTCGCGGAAGATCTCGTCGACGGTCTCGTCAATGAGCTGCTCGTAGGGCCCAGCCGGGTCGATGCGCAGCAGCATCTCGCACAGACTGACCAGGCACATCAGCGGCGCCAGCCCCTTGGCCGGCCGCGTGTGCGGATCGACCTTTGGCGGGATCATTCCGGGCACGCGCAGGTATGTGAGGAACGACTTGAAGAGGTGGACGGCGCGGCGCCTCAGCAGATCGTCGCCTGTGGCGCGGTGCAGCGCCGCCAGGGCCATGATCGCGAAGACCTCCGAGTAGACATACCGCCGCATGCGCAGCGGGCGGCCGTCACGGGTCACCAGGAAGTACATCTTGCCCCGCGGGTCGAAGGCGTGCCGGGTGAGGAACTCGACGCCCGACCGCGCGGCCTCGAGCCACTCGGGCCGCCGCTCGACATCGGCATAGAGCGTCGCAAACAGCCAGGCCTCGCGCCCCTGGAGCCAGATGGGCTTGTCGGTTCCGTACCACCGGCCCTGTCGGTCCAGGTACGTCACGTAGCCGCCGTACTCGCGGTCCAGCGAGTGCCGCAACCAGAACGGCACGACGTCTTCGAGCAGAGCGCGACGGTGAACTTCGCGGATCTCGGCCAGCCGCTGGGGAGTCATCCTGCATCCTCGCTTCGAGCCGATTGTACGGCCCGGAGCGATGCGATGCAGGTGGAGTCCGTGGTTACTCACCCGGCGGCGGCCGGCACCGCAGCCACAATGGCTCGCTTACTCCGGTCCCGCGTCGAGCGTGGCCTGGAGCTTCTGCAACGCCGACCGAAGCGCGTCGAGCTCGGACCGCAGCGCGGCCACGTCAGCGGCGGCCTGGGCCTCGGCACTCGCCATGCCCCCGTACCAGCCGGGTTGGACGAGGATCATGATCGATCCCGCGCCCGGTCCGTGGAAGTCCTCGAGCGCGACACCGACCGACATGCCGGGCTGGGTCTGCTTCATGGCGTGGCCGGGTGTTGGGCTACTGGTCAGGCGGTCTCCGGCTCGGATCGGGCCGTAGCGGCCATCGACCTTGGTCGGCACGCGTCCGGCCAGCGCGATCGGGCGGAAGACCTGCTTCGCGCGCTCGCTGAGCGCCATGGTGAGTTGCTTCTCCTGCCGACCGAGCTCCTCCAACTGCTCCAGGGGCAGCGTGCCGCGACCGGCGGCAAGCTGATCGCGGACTGCACGGCGCTCGGCGGCGATCGCTTCATCGGCTTGCTCTTCACTGTTGAAGCTCAGGCCGGCCACGAACGCGGGCTGGGTCGATACGACGCCGACCAAGTGGGCGTCGTACGCGCCGCTCGTTCGGCGGCAGTACTCCCAGTTGCCGATCGCCAGCGACACGACGTCGCCTGGCTCGAGGTCGTCGGATTCGGCCTTAAACGCCTCGGCGTAGTCAATGCCGTTGCTCACGAACGGACCGTCGCCCAGGATGGAGGCTTCATCGCCATTCAGGATCCGCATGTTCTCGATGGTCGTGCCATCGGTGAACCAGCGGAACCAGGAGTCGTCACTGGGGGTGTTGTCGAAGTTCTTCTCGAACATGAGATCCCAGGCCGTATCAATCCTCGCGACGCTCGCTCCAGTTCCTCTGAAGCGCAAGTTCCCGACGGCGATCTGAAGCCGCGCCGTGGGCGTCAATGTCCCGATGCCAATATTCCCGTTCGTGTCGAAGAGCATCCGGACGGCGGGCGTCGAAGTGTCCCGTATCAGAAGCCGCCCTGCACCTTCGGTGTTGCCCGAGCCCGTTGAGACGAGGCTCCATTGCCCACCCCCGGTGCTGGAGTTCGCGAGATGTAACCACGTGCCCGCGGGGCTCGCGTCGTCGACGAGCATCTGGTAGAACGCGGGCCCGCCCGAAACATGCAGCCTGGCGCCGGGAGCCGCCGTGCCGACACCCACGTTGCCCGCGTTGTCGACGACCACGGCCTGCGCCGGGTCACCATCGGGCGCGCTGAGCCCGGTGGCGCGGTTTGCCAGCGTCGCGTAGGCCGCCGTGTCCGCGACGGCGGCCAGTTCGGCCGCCCCAGCCTTGTTGGCGCGGTATGCGAACGGCGTCGGGGTGAGGGGCTGCCGCGGCGAGAGCGTGACGAACGCTCCGCCCCGAAGCGGGTCACCGACGGAGATTTCGAGGTAGAGCCTGCCCTCGTCGAAGCGCGAGGAGTCGAACGGGAGATTGACCGTGAACAGCCCGCCGGCGACCGCGACATTTGTCAACTCGATCGTGCTGCCCACAGACGCACCGCCCGAGGGGGAGTCGAAGAGCTGGAACCGGAAATCGACGGCCCCGTTCACCGGCGAACCGCCGTCCAGCAGCCGACCCTGGTACGTTACACCCGTGGTCGCATCGGCACGGACCATCCAGAATGCCGGGAAGCCCGCATCGGCTATGTCGGACGGAGGAATCAGGTTTGCCGCCAGGTTGGCCGCGTTGAATGTCCCGGCAGTGCTGCCCGCAAACCAGCTCGACCCTGCGACGTAAGGAGTCGTCGAGTCCATCGCGGCCGGATACTGGCCGGAGACATGGACGACTGACGTACCGACGAAGAACACGCCGCTGACCGTCGCTGGCACGTCCAACACGTAGCGATTCAGGATTCCCGTGCCGGCGTTCTGCACACTGACCGGCTGCGTAGAGACGAGGACGGCGTTGATCGGGTTTCCGTCGTCATCCGGGTCGTCCCAGACGTACACCTTCGCGGGCGTTCCGTCGGGCACGCCGGGAGCCAGCGGATGGTTCCAGGCCACGAAGACGGCCGCGATCCGCTCGCACCCGCCTATCGTCGTGAACCTGTTCAGCCAGGCCATTTCGCCCCCCGCGATGAAACCGATCACGAGCTCGAGCGAACCATCATCGTGCGCGTAGCCGCAACCAGTCGGGTTCGAGCCACGATCGCTGTTGTCATGGGCCCACACCGGAAACGCAGCGCCGTCCGTTGCGGCCGGGCCGGACGATAGCAGTTGACCGTGGTCGAGTCCCATGGCGGGCAGCGAACAGAGACACCCCACCAGCGCCACAAGCGGGCGAGCAATGAGAGAACGGCGCGCAGTGCTCATGACTTCTCCTTCCGTTTTGGTCTCCGCGGACTGCGACTTGCCCAAACTGCAAGCAAGACGACCCACGTACGACGCCAGATGGGCGTCAACGATGGAGTCCTTCGGCAACTAAGTACTATAGCCGGAGCACACGTTGGCAACAACACAGTTTCGCGGCCCGCTCTGGATCGTATAATCACGGCATCTCACGCGAGAGTGCCCGTGCCGCGAAACGAACGCAGTTCCCGTCCCCCGGAGCTCTGCACCGCCTGGCTTGCGCTTCCCGCGTCCGCCAATGTGGACGTGCTCGTCATCGGCGGCGGACCGGCGGGCAGCGCCGCGGCCATCGCCGCCGCGCGCGAGGGCGCGCGCACCCTCCTGATTGAGCAGTTCGGCTTCCTGGGCGGGATGGGTACGGCCGCGCTGGTGCCAGCCTGGTGTCCTTTCACCGATCGCGAGAAGTGCATCGTTCGGGGCCTGGGGCTCGAGATCCTCGAGGAGATGAAGTCGTACATGCCCCACGTCGCGCGGGACCACTACGACTGGATCCCGATCGACGCGGAGCGGCTGAAGGTGATCTATGAGCGCCGCGTGCTCGAGGCCGGCGCGAAGATCCTCTACCTGACGCACTTCGTCGACGTGGCCCCGCCGGACGCCGGCAACGTGCGCAGCGTCATCATCCACAACAAGAGTGGCTTGCAGCGCATCGATGCCAAGGTGGTCGTGGACTGCACGGGCGATGCGGACGTGGCCGCGGCCGCGGGCTGCGCGTTCGACCAGGGGGACCCGCAGACCGGCGAGTGCCAGCCCTGCACGATGTGCTTCATCCTCGCGGGAATCGACAACCGCGTGCTTCAGCCCTGGCTATGGGCAGATAGCGCCAGGAACCTGCTGCTTCGTCCGGCGATCGCCGCGGCCAAGGTGGCCGGCGACCTGAACATCGTCGAGGAAGCCGCCAATGTCGCTTACCAGAGCGAGAGCACGATCGGGCTGAACTTCAGCCACGTCTTCGACGTGGATGCCACGAACGCGGAGCAGCTCTCCGCCGCGATGGTCGAGGGCCGCAAGCTTATCCGCCACCTGACCGAATTCGTCCGCAAGTACCTGCCGGGGTGCGAGAACGCGTACCTGGTGCACAGCGGCGTCCAGATCGGGGTGCGCGAGTCCCGGCGGATCATCGGCGATTACATCCTCACGCTCGACGACTACCTGGCGCGCCGCTCGTTTCCCGACGAGATCGCCCGCAACGCCTACTACATAGATATCCACCTATCGAAGCGCGAGTGGGAGCGCAGCCTGGGTCGCGAGATCGACTGGGAGAGCAAAATCCACCAGTACAAGCCGGGCGAATCCCACGGCATCCCGCTGCGCTGCCTGATTCCCCGCGACCTGCGGAACATGCTGGTCGCCGGACGCTGCATCAGCACGGATCGGGCCGTGCAGGGCAGCACGCGGGTCATGCCCAACTGCCTGGCGCTGGGCGAGGCGGCCGGATGCTGCGGGGCGATGGCGGCCCGGGAGCACGCCGGCGCGGTGCGCTACGTGAGCGTCGCTGGCCTGCGGGCGCGACTGCGCGAGCACGGCGCGTACCTTCCAGACGTGGACGAATCCCCCGCGGGCTCGTGAAGGCGCGCCGGGGCCGGGTGCTCAGTTCAGCGCCACCAGCGCCGCCCGAAGCTGCCTGAGATTGCCCAGGACCTGACCCGAGTCCTGTCCGCCCGGCATGCGGTGCAGGTACGCCGCCAGGTGCGCGTAGGCCCGCCTCAGGTCCCCGAGCCGACAGCAGATCGCCGCCATGTCCTGAAGATGCTGCCCGTTGCCCGGCTCGAGGGCCGCCATCCGCTGGATGACGCGGGCGACGCGCGGCAGGTCATTCGCCGCGAGGTACACGTTGCGGAGGTTCCGCAGCAGCCGTGCCAGGATCCCGCGCGCGTCCACGGGGGCGAGCAGCGAACGTGAGAAACGCACACTCCGGCCGACGCGCTGCCGCACGACGCGCCGGCACTCGTCCAGCCCCAGCGTTCGCCCGTCATTGAACGGGTCGACGATGACGAGGCGCTCGGGGTCGTCGATGCGGACGACGAAGTGCCCGGGCAGGCCGACG
>CAADGM010000250.1 GCA_900696535.1 uncultured Planctomycetota bacterium | reverse complement strand
GCCCGCCGCAGCGTTCCGGCCGAGGGCTTGTTCCAGATCATGCAGTTTGCCCAGAGCCGTCGATCCGGCGCGAGCACATCGGCGGCCTGCCGCGCCCACAGCGCTGGCGCGATTCCCATCCAGCGAAACGCCGGCATTGTGAATCCGCGGTAAGACACGTAGTCGGCCTGGCTGATCGGCACGAAGTAGCGCTTCACATGGACGCCCTGGCGCGCCCAGATGTAGCCGGCGACTGCGCCCCCACTCGTCGCCACCCACAGCTCACCGTGCCGCGCGAACTCGTCCTCGAGCTCCGCCCGCGGCAACTCGGCCTCAGGGGCCAGCAGTTGCCCGAGCACGTCGTCGGGAATCTCGCCGAGCGACGTGTAGTGGGCGAACTCGAGCGGCACGAAACGCGGAATCTCCGGAACCGTACCGTTGTGCAGCCACACCTGGACGCGGTCCTCGAACAGCCGCCGGCGAACGCGCTGCCAGAGCTCGAGCAGCAGACCGCGCCAGCCATGTTCAGCAATCAGCCTCCGCAGCCTCATCTGGAGCCCTCGTGGACGCCGCCTGCACACACGGCCGCCTCTGTTCCCGCTCGCGGCGACGCCCCGTGTCGTAGCTCACCCACGGGCGCGGCCCGCCGCCGGCGGCGTGCGACGCGTCGCAGCAGTCCGCGCACCGCGTGCAACCAGGCGTAGGCCCCGGCGCACGTCAGGTGAAACTCGATCGGCCAGGCGTCCGGCGACATGAGGTAGCGGCCGATCACGCCCGCCGGAAGCCGGGCCGGGTGCAGGCAGGCGTCCAGCGAGCAGATCGCGCGATAGCCGGCCTGGCGCGCCGCGGCCAGCGTGCGTTCGTCGTATTCGCCGTGCGGCAAGGCCAGTTCGTCGATCGTCACGCCGAGCTGCGACTCGATACGCGCGCGGCAGCCGGCCAACTCATCGTGAAGTGCCGCATCGGCACAGTCAGGCAGGCGCGGGTGAGTGGCCGTGTGCGCACCCACCCGGACCCACCCCGTGCCCATCGCCTCCCGCAACTCGTCCGCGCCGAGAAGCGGCTCGCCCGCCTCGGGCGCGCCGGGCGGCAGCGGCCAGGCCGGCGGCCGAGCGAGGTTCTCGCTCACGACAAAGACCGTGACCGGCGCGCCAAGCTCGGCCGCGACGGGGAACACGTTCTCGCGCAACCCCACGTACCCATCGTCGAAAGTCAGGCAGACCGCCGGCAGCCCCCGGCCGCCGCGGAGCACCGCCGCGTCAATCTCCGACGTGGGAATGACGCGCGACGCAATCGACGCAACCTGGCGACGGAAACCTTCCCGCTGCGTGGCGCTGACCGCGTGATAACAGAGCACCACAACGCGACGCCGCGCCAATCGCCCCAGCCCGGTGCCAAACCACCAAGCCAGCGCTAACGCAAGATAGACCAGTCGCAGCGGGAGCGGCGTGTGCGTGCTCATGAACCGCTCCGCAGAGGCCGCATTCTGGCGATCCTGCGGAAACCCGCGCTCTCGACCGCTCGAATGGCCGGCGTGTTCCACACCTTGACGTCCGCGTACGCCCGGCCGCCGCCCTGCATCGCGTAGTGGGTCTGGTGCCGGATCATCCACGTCACCAGCCCGCGTCGGCGGAAGCGCGGCAGCGTCGTTCCGCCGAACAGCACCGCGTCGTTCGGCCTGAGCGGCACGAACCAGTGGTCGACAGCCCGCCCGGGGCGGACGAATTGCAGCGCCGCGACCGCCTCGCTGACGCACGCGACGAACAGCTCCGCGCCGCCAGCCAGGGCCTCGTCCAGCGCGCGCCCCATGTGCGCTCCCAACTCACCCACGACCGACCGCCGGACCTCGGCGTCGAGCGCTTCGGCTGAGCGGTAATGCCTGAGCTCCAGCTCCATCGGCGGCGGTGGCACCTCGGGCACCTGCTCACACACGAACACATAGTGCCAGTCGAGCACGAGCCGCCGATACGGGCGCACGCACAGCTCGCGCAACAGGGCCGGCAGCCCCTCCCGACGGTAGAACCGTACGACGCGGGATACCAGCGTGCCGTTCATGGCTTTCACCGATCAAGTCGCGGACGTGGCGAATCGCCCGCCACGCCCCGCCGCGCCGCTCACGCCCGCGCCAGCGCCTCTTCCGAGAACGCCTGCGCCCAGCTCGGCGGCATGTTGCGGCGGACCTCGACTTCCTTAAACACGCCGCTCTCGCGGGCGCCGTGCTCGCGCACCCAGGCGGCCATCTCGCGGATGCCGTCGTGGAGCGTGATGAGCGGGCGGTCTCCGAAGACGCGCCGTGCCTTGCTGTGATCCGAGAAGGCGATCTTGACTTCGTTGCGCGGCGGCAGGTGCACCTTGCTTATCGGCGCGCCCATCGCCTCGGCGACCACACGGGCCAGCTCGTTGACCGTGAAGGGCACATCGGCACCGACGTTGAAGACCTGGCCGCGGGCCGCGGGCACGTCCACCGACTCGGCGATCGCCGGAACCACGTCGCGCACATCGGAGAAAGCCCGTTGCTGCTCGCCGTCGCCGAAGATCGTCATCGGCTCGCCCTTGAGGATCTGGTTCATGAAGATGCCGACCACGTTGCGGTAGCGGTCGGCGATGTTTTGCCGCGGGCCGTAGACGTTGTGCGGGCGGAAGATCACGTACTCGAGCCCGAACATCTCGTGGGCCGCGCGCAGGTCCTGCTCGACGGCCAGCTTGGCCACGCCGTAGGGATCCTCCGGCATCGGGACCATGTCCTCGCTCATGGGCGACTGGCCCGCGCCGTAGACCGCGATCGACGAGGTGAACACGAAGCACTTCACCCCGTGGTTCACCGAGGCATTGACCAGGTTCACCGAGCCGATCAGGTTGTTGGTGTAGTTGAAGCGGCGGATGAAGTGGCTCAGCCCCTCGGCCGCGTACGCCGCCAGGTGATAGACGTAGTCAAAGCGGTGCTCGGCGAACAGGCGGTTGACCAGTTCGTGGTCGCAGATCGAGCCCTCGATGAACTGCGCCGCGGCGGGCACGTTCTCGACGTAGCCGCCGCTGAGGTCATCGAGCACGACGACGCGGTGTCCGCGGGCCAGGAGCTGGTCGGCCAGGTGCGAGCCGATGAAGCCCGCGCCGCCGGTGAGCAGTGAAGTTGGCATGTCCGTTCTCCGTCGAGAGTGGTCTCGTGAGTAAGTGATCGGGTCACCCGCTCGCGGCGGGGAGCAACTGTCCGGTCTGTTCGTCGATGCGCGGCTCAGCACCGGTCGCTACGAAGCGGACCGGGTCCACGTGACGGTTCCAGAGCATCACGGCCCGATACATGGCCAGTCGGCCGGCCAATTTGTCATCTTTGACAAACCAGCCGCGCAATCCGTACGCCAGCCGGCGCATGCGGAAGTGGGCGTTGATGACGCGCTTCACGCCGGCGAG
>CAADGM010000249.1 GCA_900696535.1 uncultured Planctomycetota bacterium | reverse complement strand
GATTGTGGCCGCTCCGCCCAGGCGGCGCGCCGCTACGCCAGCCGTCGCAGGCGCAGCGCATTCAGCACCACGCTCAGCGAACTGCCCATCATCGCCGCGGTGGCCAGTGCCGGGGGCAGCGGCGTGAAGATCGCGATCGGCATCATCACCAGGTTGTAGCCCACGGCCCAAAGGAGGTTCTGCCGCATCACTCGCGCGCTGGCCCGCGAGAGGCGAATCGCGCGTGGGATCAATGCCGGCGAGTGCCCGACCAGGCAGATCGTCGCCGTCTCGCGGGCCACGTCCGCCCCGGCCCCGATCGCGATGCCCACGTGAGCCGCGGCCAGCGCAGGGGCGTCGTTGATCCCGTCGCCGACCATCGCGACGCGCCGGCCGGCGGCCATCCGTTCGTGAACGCGCTTGAGCTTCTGCTCGGGTGTGACCTGAGCCTCGAACGCGTCGATCCCCAGGCTGTTGGCCAGGCGACTCACGGCGGCGTGGCGGTCGCCCGAGAGAACGCGGACCCGCACTCCCAGCTCGTGCAGGCGAGCGACGGCGTCGCGGGCCTCGGGGTGCGGCGGGTCGGCGAGCCCGACGAGCCCCAGCACGCGGCTTCCCGCCCCGACGCACACGACGCTGAGTCCTTCCGCCGCGAGTGCGTCGACCTGCTCTGCCGACTTGCCGACCTCGATACCGTGCTGCGCGAGCCATGCGGCCGTACCCACGACGACCCGCTCCGTGGTGACGGTCGGCACGACGCTCGCGCCCGCTTGCGGCGCTGCCGGGAGCGTGGCCGCCACGCCGCCGCCCGGGCTTGTTTCCAGATCGGCGGGCTCAAGCAGCGACAAGCCCCGCTGCCGCGCACCGGCGACGATGGCCCGTGCGAGCGGGTGCTCGCTGTACTGATCGACGGACGCAGCGAGTCGCAGCACGTCGTCGTTGCTCAACTCGCACAGCGATACGACGCGCTCGAGCGCCGGTTGCCCCAGAGTCAGCGTCCCGGTCTTGTCGATCAGGACTTCGTCGACGGCGCCGGCCGCCTCGAGCGCCGCCGCGTCGCGCACCAGAACGCCCAACTCCGCCGCGCGCGATGTTCCGACGACGACCGCGGTGGGGATTGCCAGCCCCAGCGCGCACGGACATGCCACCACGAGGACCGCGATCGTTCGCTCGATCGCCCAACCCAGCTCGCCGCGCCCAAGCCACAGCCAGCCGACCAGCGTCGCCGCCGCGATGAGCAGGACCGCTGGCACGAAGACGGCCGCGGCCCGGTCGGCGAAGCGCTGCCACGGCGGCTTGGTCGACTGGGCCAGCTCCACCATGCGGGCGATGCGCATCGCCGCGCTGTCGGTGCCGGTCGCGGTCGCGCGGATGTCGATCGTGCCCGCACGGACGCGCGTGCCCCCGCTCACGGCCTGCCCCGGCCCGCGCTCGACCGGCATGGATTCGCCGGTCAGCATCGACTCATCGACCGTCGCGTGCCCCGCGACGACTTCGCCATCGACCGGCACGGGCGCATCGGGCGGTACGCGGAGCACGTCCCCGACGCGAATTGCCTCGACCGGCACGTCGCTCCCGCCGCCGCCAGGCTCGAGCCGGGTGGCGCGCCGCGGGATGCGCTCGAAGAGCCGTCGCAGGCTTGCCGTTGCCTGTCGCCGGGCGCGGGCCTCGAGGAACTTCCCGACCGCGACGAAGAGGACGATCATCGCGGCGGCGTCAAAGAGGAGCAGCGCGTGTCGCTGGGTGACGAGGCCGGCCACGCCGGCTGCGAGCGCGGTCAGCGTGCCCAGGCTGACGAGCAGGTCCATGTTCGCCTGCCCGCGCAGCAGCACCACCGCTGCCCCCCGGAGCATGCTCCCCCCGGCGAGCGCGACCACCGCGAAAGTCAAAACGGCTTGAACGGCCCCGATCGCGAGGAATCCAGCGGACGCGTGGAGCACGTGCGGAAGCGCGCCCGGTGCCAACATTGTGAGCAGGTGCCAAGCGACTACCGGAGCCCCGAGGGTGGCCGCCAGCGCGAGCCGCCGCCCTTGACGCCGCAGCACGTCCGCGTCGTCGCCCGACGGAGGTGGTGTCGCCGGCTCGGCGGGCTGCGCGTCGTAGCCGGCCTCACGGACGGCGCTGACGAGCGCGTCGCGCAGGCCGGGGCCGGCCTCGTCCGAGCGGATCGTGGCCCGCTCCGTCGCGAGGTTTACACTGACGCTCTGCACGCCGGCCACGCGGCCCAGTGCCCGCTCGACCGCGGCGACGCAGCCGCCGCAGTGCATGCCGCGGATGTGCAGTTCGACTTGCCGGTCGGGTGTGTCGGGGGTCGTCATCGTGGTGAAATGATATCGTTTCGGTGCGGGCGCCACTGACGGAAACTCGTCGGCAGGACGGGGTGGAGGGGGACGCTGGCGACGGGTGGCGAGGATGCGTCGCGAGCCGTTGCGTGCTGTGGACTGCGAAGCTAAACTCCGCCCTCGGTCGCGGGACTGAGGGATTTGTATGCAGCCTCAGTGGCGCATCCCTCCCCGGCCTGCCTAACGACCAGCGGGAGCGCGGATTTCCGCGCGAGGCTACGCGGTTCGCCTCGACGCGGGAGGCACGGCGGTCGCTCAATCCGGGCCGTCATGTCGATCCAAGGAGACCCCCATGCAGGGTATAGGCGGTTTCCGCAGCGCGGTTGCGGTTCTGGCGATGCTGTCCTGCCTGCCGGCGCTTTTTGCGCAGCCGACTCATCCCGGCGGCGCGGTCGCGCTACTCGCGGCGGACGACGGCGTCGGTCAGCTCAAGCCGATCAAGGAGCCGGATCGCAGCGGCGGCGAGAGGCCGCAGGAGATGCGTCCGGTCGATCCCAACAGCGTCCCGCCGCCGCAGCCCGCCCCACCGGGTCGGCTGACGCCGCAGCCACCGCCCGAGCGCGGCTTCAGCGGTGATCCGGCGCCGGCGGATGCGCCGCGTCGCTTGACGCCGACGGACCAGTTGCGGATGCGCGACGACCTGCTCTGGCAGCGGGCCGTGGCCCAGGCCCAGGCGCAGGCAGATGCAGCCCGCAAGGCAGCCGACGAAGGCGACTTCGAGACGGCGCGCCGGCTGATCGAGAACGCGATCGGAACCGTCGAGGCCGCCAAGCGCTACGCCGAGCCGGTCGCGAAGTACGAGACCGTCCGCGACGAGCTCAAGCGCACCAGCGACGACCTCGCGCGTCGGGCTGACGAGAACGCCGCCATCACGGCCTCCCGCGAGCGCGACGCGATCGCCCAGCGGCTCATCGAGCGGCGCGAGCAGCTCGAGCGCCAGCGGGCCGAGCAGGTCGAGCAGCTCTTCAACTCCGCCGACCAGCTCCGCCGCGAGCGGCGGTTCAGCGAGTCGGCCGAGGTTCTGCGGCAGATCCTGCTGATCGATCCGGGCAACGCGAAGGCCCGTTACCAACTCGAAGTCGCCGAGGACTACGAGTCGATCGACATGCAGTCCGAGCGGATCCGCGACCAGCGCGCCGAAGGACGCCGCGCGCTGCACAAGGCCGAGGAGGCCCTGATCCCCTGGGACTACGACGTGCTCTATCCGAAGAACTGGATGGAGCTGCGCAATCGCCGGGTGCGCCGCGGCGTGCTCCAGTCGCAGAGCGTCGAGGACCAGGAGCTGCAGCGCACGCTGGACCAGATGCTGCCGGAGGTGCGCTTCGACGGTACCCCGTTTGACCAGGTTCTGGGCTTCCTCCAGGACACGACCGGGGTGAACCTGGCCGTGGATTGGGAGGACCTGGATACGGCCCTGGTGACATCGGTTCGTGAGAAGCCCGTCTCGGTGCGCCTGAGCAACCTCAAGTTCCGCACCGTGCTGGGCGAGGTGCTGACCCAGGTCGGAGGGGACGTGCCCGTGGGGTTCTCCACCGGCGAGGGGCTGCTGCGCATCGCCACGAAGGAGAAGCTCGAGCGCGACAAGTACGTTCTGGCGTACGACGTCCGCGACCTGCTCGGCGAGATTCCCCAGGCACCGATGCCCTCGTTCGACCAGAAGCTGACCGGCGTTGATGGCGGCGGGGGGATCGGGCGATCCAGCCTCTTCAGCGACGTGCGCGCTACCAGCGGCAGCTCCGACAAGGACGGGCCTGTTCGCTCCAAGCAAATGGAGCAGCTCAAGCAGATCATCCGCTCGACAGTCATGCCTGACTCGTGGGCCGAGACGGGCGGGGGCCCCAGCGGCGGCTCCATGCAGGACCTCAACGGCCAGCTCATCGTGTACGGCACGTCGTCCGCCCACACGCAGATCGTCGACCTGCTCGGCAAGCTCCGCGAGACCCAGGCGCTCCAGATCAGCGTCGAGTCCCGCTTCCTGGACGTGATCAGCAACTTCCTCGAGCAGTTCGGCATCGACCTCGACTTCGTCTTCAACGCCGGCGGCGCGGGTTATGACCGCGCGCAGGACCTGACCGACCCCTTCACCGGCGCCAATGTCCTGATCCCCCGCGAGTTTTCCCGGATCGGAACGCTGCCGGTGTCGCCCCCGTTCGGCCAGCCGTTTAACAACACGTTCATTCCCACGCAGCCGTACGGCACGCCCGGACTGGTCCCCGGCCGGGGCGGCGTCATTCCGCAGATCGAGGAGATGACCCCGATCGCCGTCGGACAGAACTCCCTGTCGCTCGTCGACCCGACGGCCATCAATACCGGCGTTCCCGGCACGTGGGGCCAGCGCAGCGGCCTGACGCCCGCGCTGAGCATCGCGGGCTCCTTTCTCGACAATCTCCAGGTGGACTTCCTCATCCGAGCCACCCAGGCCAACAGCCGATCGAGCATCGTGCAGGCTCCTCGCCAGGTGATGCTCAACGGCCAGGCCGTCGTCATCACCATCGAGACCTTCCGCCGGTACATCTCCAGCCTCGAGCCGGTCGTCGGCGACAACGTCGGTCTGCCGCGGCCGATCCCCGAGGATGCCCGCAGCGGACTCCAGGTCTGGGTGCAGGGCGTCATCAGCGAAGACCGGCTCTACACCACGCTCTCGATCGCGTTCCGCCAGCGCGGCGAGCCGACTTTCGAGCGGTACGAGCTCCAGCGCGGCAGCGGCAACTCGCCGAGCATCTTCCTGCTCCTGCCCAGTCAGAGCGAAGTGACGTACACCGCCACGGTCTCGATCCCCGACGGTGGAACGGTGCTGCTCGGCGGCTTCAAGCAGGTCGGCGAGGTCGAGGTCGAGGCCGGCGTTCCCATCCTGAGCAAGATCCCCGTTCTCAAGCGGGCCTTCACGAACAGCACCACGGTCAAGGACACGCGGACGCTGCTCATCCTTGTCAAGAGCAAGATCATCATCCAGAAGGAGGCCGAGGGCGAAGCCTTCCCCACCTTCTCCGGAATTGAGGGCTGAGTACGCTCGCCCCGCTCGGCTGGCTTGTCATCCTCGGGCTCGGCTGGTCGCAGCCGGGCCCGCCGCTTTCCCCGACGAGCGTCCCGACAACCGCGCCGGCGAGCCAGCCGATCTCGAACAGCGCACGCCCCTTTCAACCCGGCGTCGAGATCGACTGGTCAACGCGGGCCGTGCGCGTCGAGGCCCGCGTTGTGCTGCGCGAAGGGGCCCTCGAGTTCCTGGCCGCCTTTCACAGCAAGGACCACGAGAGCATTCTTCGCCTCGGCGCACAACCCGAGCACGTCTACGCCGCCCTTGGCCTCATTGGTCTCGAGCCGGGCCATCCCCCCCAGGTGCGCGAGAATGGCTCGTGCTGCGAGCCGCCGCGTGGAGATCTCGTTGACATCTTCGTCGAGTGGGAGGCCGACGGGTACATCGAGACGGCCGAATCGAGCACCTGGCTGCGCGAAGCCGCCTATCGACGACCCGTGCGGGCGCAGGCCTGGATCTTCGGCGGCTCGCGCGTGCGGCCGGACGGCACGCTCTCGTGCCGCGCGACCGGCGAGGCGATCGCGCTGGTCGACTTCCCGGACAGCCTGGTCAGCCACGCGCGGCGGGCCTCGTCACGCTGGGGTGAGCTGTGGTGTGAGGCGAACACAGACGCGATCCCCCCGCTCGGCACGCGCGTCACGCTTATCCTGCGACCGGCCGCGCCGCGCCGCCATGTGATGCGCCTCGCCCCGGCCGGTCGGCTGCTGGTCGATGGATCTCTGGCGGAGCCGGCGGAGGTCGCCAGCCTCATTCTCCAAGCCCGGGAGCTGACGCCGGGCCACGGCCAGGTGATCGCCGTCGACCGCGCGCTCCGCAGCGACGTGCGGCGGGTTCGAGGCGAGATCGAGGCTGCCGGCGTGCCGGCAGACGCGCTGCGGTTCGAAGATGCCCGCCCCGAAGCGCCGTCAGTTGACACCGCGACGAGTCAGCCCTCGCCGCGCTTCTGATGGCGGATACGCAGGAGGTTCTGCACCCGGTTGACCAGCTCGATCTTGTTGACCGGCTTGCTGATGTAGTCGTCGGCGCCGCACTCGCGGGCCCGCTCCATGTCGCCGAGCTCGTGCAGGGCCGTGACCATGATGATGGGGATGTCGTGGTAGCGGCGGTCGTCCTTGAGCAGCCGGCAGACCTCGAAACCGCTGCGACGGGGCATCATGATGTCGAGCAGGATCAGGTCCGGCGGGCGCCGCTCGACGGCCGCCAGCACGGCCTCCCCGTCCTGGACCAGCTCGACCTCGACGTCCAACGGCTCGAGATAGGCCTCCAGCAGCTCGCAGATCTGCGGATTGTCGTCGGCTATCACGACGCGCGAGTGGGGGATGCGATCGTCCGGGATGCTCATGCGTCACGTGCTCCGTCCGCGCCCGGCCCTGTGCCGCACGCGCCGCACCCACGCCGGGCGTGACCCCCGCGGCGCTTGTCGGAATCCTGGGGGAAGTATAAGCTGAATCAACGTGGGCGGCGTGGGTTGCGCTGTGCTTTGCGACCCGGCCGCGCCGGGTGCCGCCGCCGCACGGTGGCGGTGCCCCTGTTGCCGAGAGCCTTCGGAGCCGCACCGATGTTCACACCACGGTTGTCGCGTCGATCCGCGCGGGGCTGGCTGCTGGCGGGCATTCTCACCGCGGCGGGCCTGGCCGTCGGGTGCGGCCTGTCCTCCTTCCCGAGCAGCCTCTTCGGCTCGCCGTTTCCGGCGCCGCAGGGCACCGGCGGCACGACCACCGGCCCGGGCTCGACGGGAACGACACCGGGCAGCGGCACGACGAGCAACCTGGGCACGGCCGACCCGTGTGACGAGACCCAGGCTCGCAAGTTCATCCGCATCTCGATGCGGAATGCCTCGCCGGACCACATCCATTACTTCTTCGTGCTGGTCGCCTTTGTGAACAGCGCGACGTACCCGAACGGGTCCGTGTGTCCGGACGACATTAGCCTCTACACCACCTTCGGCTACTCCCTGGTGCCGGCGGGTTCGTCCCGCGCCTTCGGAAACTTCTGCTTCCAGGGTCCGGCGCTGCTGTACTTCCACCGTGCGGGCCAGTTCCGTACCGCCGGCGGATCGGCGCTCGCGTCCGCGATCGGACCGGCCCAGGGCACCGCGCCGACCTACGACGCCTTCTTCACCTCAGGCGGCGCGCAGGTCCCCGTGCCCGACCTGATCCTGTTCCACAACCCCGGCACGACTGCCGAAGGCCGGGCGCTCAAAGTTGCCCTCAGCTTGATCAACCCCTGTGCCACCGGTGGCACGCAGATCGCCGACCCCGACTGCGAGCAGGACTCGTTCTACTACGTCGATGAGAACGACCAGCGCGCCGGTTCGACGGTCATCGGAACCGGGGCGTATGTCCGCGTCCCGTCCGAAGTCCAGGGTACCGGCTGCCAGTGCGGCCTGAGCAACAATCCCTGGGCCCGTCTCGCCCCCCCGGGGACCAACCCCCGCACCCAGGCCCAGTGCGACTACTTCTTCCGCGGCGGGCGCGTGGACTTCGCCTTCATCCGCCGCGACACCGAGCCGCCCATTCCGCAGCTCGTCTGGCGCGTCTCCGACGCGTCCGGGTCGCGCGTGCACGACTTCGACCCGCGTTCCGGCGTGCGCTGAGCCGGGCCGCACGCCGCGCTTCTCGCTCCGCAGACTCGTGGCTACAATCGCTTCCGCGCTCTGGCTATGGCCGGTGGCGCGGGTACGTGGGCTCATCGCCGGAGCAGCCATGAACGTCGAGCGGACTCTCATTATCTTCAAGCCGGACACGCTTCAGCGCCAGCTCGTGGGCCGCATCCTGGCGCGTTTCGAAGACAAGGGCCTGCGGCTCGTCGGGCTGAAACTTCAGCAGTCGGCCCGGTCGCAGGTCGAGCGGCACTACGAGGTGCACAAGGGCAAGCCCTTCTACGACGCACTGGTCGGCTTCATGACGAGTGGGCCGGTCATCGTGGCCGTACTCGAGGGGCCGCAGGCGATCGACGTCGTGCGGAACCTCCTCGGTCCGACCAACGGGCGCAAGGCGCCGCCGGGCACGATTCGTGGCGACTTCGGCCTCGACGTCCAGTACAACCTCGTGCACGCCAGCGACGGGCCCGACACGGCCGAGAAGGAGATCGCGCTCTTCTTCCGCCTCGACGAGCTGGTCAGCTACCAGCGGGTCACGGATCGGTGGATCGTCAGCGAGTAATTCGGCCGTCGTCGGCGGAACACGGGCGAGGTGTCGCAATGAAGGTCAAGCCGATCACGCAGCACGAGCAGGTTGACCCCGGGCTGCCCGGCACCAGCGGCGTCAAGATGCGGATGCTGATTGGCCCGCAGGACGGGGCCCGCATCTTCCACATGCGGCAGTTTGAGGTGGCCGCCGGCGGCCATACGCCGCACCACCAGCACGACTACGAGCACGAGGTGCTGATCCTATCCGGCCGGGGCGCGCTGCGGGCCGACGATGGCGACAAGCCGCTCAAGGCCGGCGACGTGGTCTGGATCGAGCCAAACGCCCGGCACCAGTTCCTCAACACGGGAACCGATCCGCTGGAGTTCATCTGCCTGATTCCCGCGCCGCAGAACTGCGCGCTCTAGCCGCCTGCCGCCCGGGCCACGCTGAGCGCGGCCGGTGCGGCCGGCACCGCTCTGAGACACGCGAGCCGGAGATACGGACATGACGCGATTGACACGACGCGATGCGATCAAGTCGGCCGCTGCCGTTGGCGGCTGGATGATGCTGACGGGCGCTGCCACGGCTCAGGCCGACGAGCCGAAGCCTGCCGGCGGCGCCAGTCCGCCAGTGCCGCCGCCGGCTCCCGGCGAGGGCCCGTACGTCCTGGCGCCGCTCCCGTACGGCTACTCCGATCTGGAGCCGTACATCGACACACAGACGATGAAGCTCCACCACGACATTCATCACGCCGCGTATGTGAAAGGCGCGAACGCGGCCCTCGTCGAGCTGGAGCGCATCCGCCGCGAGGGCGGCGACCAGATCCACCGCGTGCGGGCTGTCACGCAGAGCCTGGCGTTCAACCTGGCCGGGCACCTGCTGCACGATGTGTTCTGGCAGGTCATGAAGAAGGGCGGCGGCGGGGCGCCCCCGCGTGACAGCGACATCGCCCGCATGATCCAGCGGGACTTCGGCACCTTGGACGCGTTCAAGGGCCACTTCGCCGCCGCCGGCCAGCAGGTCATGGGCAGTGGCTGGGCCATCCTCTGCTGGGAGCCGCTCGCGCAGCGCCTGCTCGTCGTGCAGGCCGAGAAGCACGAGAACCTGCATGCCCCCGGCGCTGTCCCCCTGCTGCCGCTGGACGTCTGGGAGCACGCCTACTACCTGCAATACCAGAACCGCCGGGCCGACTACATCAAGGGCTTCTTCGAGGTGATCAACTGGGAGGCGGTCGACGCGCGGCTCCGCGCGGCCATGTGAGCCCGTGCCGCGCGGCGGCGCCGGCGTTATGCTGACGCCCCACATGACTCGTCCGGGTACATCGACCCCCGCGCCCGCCACCCCGTCCGTCGGCGGCACGGCGCTGCCGCTCCAGATCATCGTGATGCTGCTGTGCATCACGCCGATGATCGCCCTGTCGCAGGTCGTCGCCTGGTATCGCACCGACGTCGTCGACGACCAGATGTTCGCCTTCTTCGGCTGGCGAATCGCCAACGGGGCGACGGTCTACCTCGACGTCTGGGACAACAAGCCCCCGGGCATCTACTGGATCAACGCGCTGGCGATGCTCCTGTCGGGGGGAAGCTACGTCGGCGTGATCGTAGCCTGCGTGGTTGCGCTGTTCGTGGCCCACGCGGCCTTCTTCGTCGCCGCCACCCAGGTCTACTTCCGCGGCGCGGCCACGCTGACGACCATCCTGCTCAGCTTCTTCCTGACGCACGTCTACTACACGGGCGGGACGAACCGCACGGAGACGTTTCTGGTCGCGTGTGAGCTCGTCGCCGTCGCGCTCTACCTGCGCGGCTTCGCCCGCGACCGCTTCTGGCTGTGGCTCGTGGCCGGTGCGATGTGCGGGCTGGCCTTCCTCTTCAAGCAGGTCGGGTTGGCGGCCTGGGGCGCGATGGGGCTGCACCTCATCATTCTCACGCTGGCCGGCGACATCAGCTTGCGCGTCGGCTTGCGGCGCTGCCTGCTCCTGCTCGGCGGCATGCTGGCCACCCTTGGCCTGGCAGCCGGCTACCTTGCGGCCCAGGGCGCCCTCGGTGACGCCCTGTTCGCCACCTTCGGCTTCAACCGGGCCTACTTCGCGGGCGGCAGCAGCCGCTTCCCGTACAACGTCGTCAACTACTACCTGCTGCGCAACCACGTCCACCCGATCCTGCTGCTGCCGATCCTCATGGCCATCGCCGCCACCATACACGCGTTCCTCTGGTGGCTGCGGCCGCAGTATCGCCCGGCCGAGATCGAGCGCCCGCTCCAGACGCTGCGCGTGGCCGTCCCCAAGCACACGCTCCTGTTCTTCATCTGGTTCCTGGTCGCGTTCTACGGAGCCCTGCTGAGCCCGATGGGCTTTCGGCACTACCTCGTGCCCTGCATCCCGCCGCTGCTCTTCCTGGCGGGCTACCTCGTCAATGCGCTGCGAACCGAGGCGTCGCTTCTGCACCGGCTCCAGCAGCGGGCCTGGGTGCTGGTCGCCTTCGTCCTGATGGCGTTCTTCTCGTGGGAGGCCGTCCGCCGCCAGCTCGAGGAAGTCGGCAAGGTGTGGGTGCCGCGCGTCGAGCGCGGCGAACGGGCACCGTGGGAGCTGGTCGGGGATGCGGTGAAGCGCTATACGCGTCCGGACGACCCGATCCAGTGCTTCGGCTACATGCCTGGCGTCTACCTGCACGCGCGGCGCGCGAACACGAGCCGCTTCGCCACGACCGAAAAGGTCGTCCACGCCCGTGCGGATGCGTCCTCCACCGAGATCGCCCGCGAGTTGGAGGAGACGCTCCGCGCCCGGCCGCCCGTGCTGATCGCCATGACCTCGGACGACTATTACAAGCTCCGCGGACGTGCGCGGCAGCAACCCTGGCCCACGGGCGCCGGGTTGGGCGACTGGCTGCATGAGAACTATGTCCTCGTCGAGGACGTATCCAAGGACGGCACCACGTACCTGTTCCTGCGACGCGACCGGTTCGATCCATCGGTACACCGCGACCTGAGCGACCGGCTGCTCACGGCTGGAGTGGGCTGAGCGGCAACCCCAGCCGTCCGCGGGCCCGCAACCGCGGCCTTGCCGACCGCGAGTGACGCGGCTGGCCAACGGGTTGTTGACGGCGCGTGCCGGTCGGGAGGTCTCACCCCGGATGTGTGGCCTGGCGGGCATGCTGCGACTCACCGCGGACGCGAGCATCGATCGCGACGCGCTGCGCTGCATGGCCGCGCAGCTTACGCATCGCGGGCCGGACGACGAGGGCTACTACCTCGATCCGCCGCAGCGCTGCGGGCTCGCGTTTCGCCGGCTGGCCATCATCGACCTCTCCGGCGGGCGTCAGCCGCTGTCCAACGAGGACGGCACCGTCTGGGTGGTGCTTAACGGCGAGATCTACAACTTCCGCGCGCTGCGCGCGGAGCTCGAAGCGCGCGGTCATCGCTTCCGTACGCAGACCGACACCGAGGTCATCGTCCACCTTTACGAGGACCACGGCGCTGACTGCCTGGACCGGCTGGCGGGCATGTTCGCGCTGGCCATCTGGGACGAACGCCGCGGCGAGCTGCTGCTCGCGCGCGACCGCTTCGGAAAGAAGCCGCTGGTCTACGCCGAGCACGCCGGTGCCCTCTGCTTCACCAGTGAACTCAAGGCGCTACTGGCTCTGCCCGGCTTCCCCCGGCGGCTCGACTGGCAGTCGCTGCACCGCTACCTGCTCTTCCAGTACGTGCCCGCGCCTCACGCCGCCCTGCGCGGCGTCCGCAAGCTGCCACCGGCCCACCGCGTGACCTTCCGCCCGCAAGATCGGTCTCCGGTCGAGCCGCGGCCGTACTGGCGCCTCCCGCGCGCGTCGTTTGACGGCACCTATGCCGACGCGCTGGCGCGGCTCGACGAGCTGTTGCGAGCCGCGGTCCGCCGGCGGCTGGTCGCCGACGTGCCGCTCGGCGCATTCCTCTCCGGCGGCATCGACTCGGGGCTGGTCGTGGCGATCATGAAAGCCGAGGGAGCCGAGCCGCTGCGCACGTTCACCATTGGCTTCGAGGATTCGCGCTACGACGAGCGCGCGGCCGCGGCAGCGGTCGCGCGGCACGTGGGCACCGAGCACCACGAGCACGTCGTCACGCCGCGCGCCGAGGATGTCCTCGACACGCTCGCCTGGCACTACGACGAGCCCTTCGCCGACTCCTCGGCGATCCCGACGTACTACGTGTCCCGCTGGGCGCGTCAGTCGGTTACCGTCGCACTGACCGGCGACGGGGGCGACGAGGCGTTCGCCGGCTACGACCGCTACCGCGCGCTGCAACTGGCGTCGCGGCTGGACGTCCTGCCGTCGCCGCTGCGCCGCGGCCTGGCGCGCCTTGCCGGCGCACTGCCGCGGGCGCGGGCGAAGTCGCTGGGGAGCCGCGCGTACCGCTTCGCTGCGGGCGTCGGTGCGGACGCCTCGCGCCGCTACCTGTCGTGGGTCAACGTGTT
>CAADGM010000248.1 GCA_900696535.1 uncultured Planctomycetota bacterium | reverse complement strand
TGCGGCCCCGGCGGCGGCAAGAAGATCCTGCGCGACTACGCCCGGCGCTGGCTCCCGGCCGGCAGCCTGGGCCGACCGAAGATGGGCTTCGGCGTACCCGTGGGCGAGTGGATGCGCGGGCCGCTCGCCCCGCTCGTCCGCAAGGTGGTCGTTCGAGAGTCGCACCTCTGCCGCCGCATCTTCTGCCGGGAGTGGCTGTCCCGGCTCGTGGATGCGCACTTATCGGGCCGCGAGAATTGGGAGCACCCACTCTGGGCGCTGGTCATGCTCGAGCTCTGGGCCCGGCGCTGGGGGGTCGAGTTCTGAGCAGCGCATTGGCTGGGCCGGCCGGCGCGCCGTCACCAGCGTTGGCAGCTAACAAGGTATCCGGGCTGGAGGGCGACCCGCCAGCGCAACGGCCGCGGCGCGCCGCCGGAGGGGCTCCGGGGGGAGGCGGGAGCCGGCCAAACTTGCCCTGTCGGCCTCATCGACCGATGGGATAGTCGGATGCGGGGTCGACCCAGCGCGGTCTTGCGCCGCCGCTGCGCCACCCCTCTTCGCCAGGATGCCATGCCCGTCGCCCACGCTGCGCCTGTCTCACCTGAAGCGCTGGAGCGCCTCCGCCGCATCCGCGTGCCGGTGATCGTGCAGCTCGCGCGGCGGATGATGCCGCTGGCGAGCATCCGGACGCTGTCGCCGGGTTCGATCCTCGAGTTCGAGAAGTCGGTCGAAGAGGAGCTCGAGCTGCTGGTGAACAACCAGGAGATCGGCCGCGGTGGCTGTGTGAAGGTGGGCGAGAATTTCGGCCTGCGGATCACGGGGATCGTCACGCCCGCGGAGCGCGCCGCGGCCATTCGCGACACGGATTGATAGGGGAGGCCGACCCCGCGCTATGAGGAGGGGGTGTCTGGACGTGGGCTGTTCGGGCGAGCGGCTCCCCTTGCCACGCTCACGAGTTCGGTTTATATTAGCGCCGCCTGCGGCGACACAATCCGGCTCCGAGGTGACAGGTGATGTCGGGGCACCAGTTCGGCGGCGAGTGGACGACGGAGAAGCTGGAGCGGCTGCGGGAGTACCTCTGTGCATACATGAGGATCTTCTCGAAGAACTCGCACGCTGCGCGTTACACGACGGTCTACGTGGATGCGTTCGCCGGTACCGGACACCGAGTGGACTCCAAGCGCGGCCATGCGGGCTCAAGGTTGTTTGAAACCGAGTTGGACCCGGACGCCGCGGCATACCGGAAGGGAAGCGCTCGGATCGCGTTGGAGGTCAGGCCGCCCTTCAGCCGCTACATCTTCATCGAGCTTAGCGCCGAACGGGTGGCGGAGCTGGAACTGCTCAAGCGACAGATGGCGCCGACGCCCGACTCGGTCAAGATCGTCAACGCCGAGGCCAATCAGTACCTCGCTCACTGGTGCAGCGAGACAGACTGGCGTCAACACCGCGCGGTCGTCTTCCTGGATCCCTACGGCATGCAGGTGGATTGGGCGACGCTCGAGGCGCTCGGCAGGACGCGAGCCGTGGACTTGTGGCTCCTCTTCCCGCTCGGCATGGCGGTCACCCGCCTGTTGAGGCGCGACGCACCGCCGGGCAAGCACTGGGCTGATGCGCTAACAAGGATCTTCGGGACCGAAGCGTGGCGCACGGCCTTCTACTCGAAACGCGACGAGCCGATGCTGTTCGAGGTAGAATCCGAGCAACGGAGGGACGTAGATTGGAGGGACATTGGGCGGTTCTTTGTGGCGCGGCTGACGACCATTTTCGCGGCGGTGGCGGACAACCCGCTTCCGCTGCGCAACTCGAGGAATACGCTCCTGTACCTCCTGTGCTTCGCCGCCGGCAACAAGAGAGGCGCACCGTTGGCCGTGAAGATCGCGAAACACATCTTGGAACCCAGAGGTGTACGTGGCGAGCTACTCCAAGATTGAGTGGACCGAGATGACCTGGAACCCCGTAACCGGGTGCTCCAGGATCAGCGAGGGCTGCCGGCACTGCTATGCCGAGCGCATGGCCAAGCGCCTAAGGGCAATGGGCAGCAGGCGATACGTGAACGGCTTCAAGGTCGCACTGCACCACGACTTGGTGGACCTCCCTCGGCGGATGCGCTCGCCGCGCATCATCTTCGTCAACTCCATGAGCGACCTCTTCCACGACAAGGTGCCTGCGGAGTTCATCCGCAGCGTGTTCGATACGATGAGCGCCTGCCCGCAGCACACGTTTCAGGTGCTGACGAAGCGCAGCCAGCGCCTCCGCGAGCTGTCAGCCCGACTGCCGTGGCCGCGGCACGTTTGGATTGGTGTGAGCGTCGAGGACGAGCGTGTGCTCCAACGGGTCGCTGACTTGCGTGCGGTTCCGGCGGCCGTGCGTTTCCTGTCGTGTGAGCCGCTAATCGGGCCGCTCGACAATCTGCCGCTGGCCGGAGTCTCCTGGGTAATCGTCGGAGGCGAGTCAGGCCCCGGCGCGCGCCCGATAGAGAAGGCGTGGGTTGAGTCAATTCGGCATCAGTGCTACAAGGCCGAAGTACCCTTCTTCTTCAAGCAGTGGGGCGGTACCCGTAAAGACCTGAATGGACGCGAGCTCAATGGGCGGACCTACGACGCGATGCCGCCCTTGGTTCGACGATCCGATGGTCGCGAGCACATGTCATATGAGTTACCGACGCTCGCTGTTTGATAACAGCGGCGCGCCGGCAGCCACTTGGCGCTCCGCCCGAGCCGTGAGTCGACGGTGCACGCAGCACGAGGTTCGCCCGGGCCGCCGAGGCGTCACTCCACCTCCAACCCAAGCAAGTACTGCTCCAGCGCCTGGCGCTTCTGGGCCTCGGCCGCACGGGCCGCGTCGATCTCGCCCTTCAACGAGACGATCTGCTCATCGACCTCGTCGAAGCGGCGAAGCTGCCGCTGGTAGGCGTCGGTGCTCCGGTCGAGCGTCTTGAGATTCTCGCGAATGCGGGCCTGCTCCGTTGTCGCCTCGTCGCGCCGCTTTTCGAGCTCGCCGCGCGCCCGCACCGCCGCGTCCAGCTCCGTCCGCAGCGCCACGACACGCTCCAGCGCCTCGCGCACCTTCGGCGAGATGACCCGCGCGCGCAGGTAGTACTGGATCGTGTCGAACGCGCTGTCCGAGAGCCCGAGCGACTGCTCGATCGTCCGCTCCAGGCGGACCACCTGGGCCACCTGCTTACCGGCCGGCGCGCTCACCTTGAACCGCAGCAGCCCCGGCGCCCGTTCGTACGCCTCCTTCGGCTCCAGCAGCTTCCAGTCGTCGCTGTAGGGCTGCTCGATGATCAACACCTTGTCGGCGTCCGCCTTGTTCTTGATCTCGTACTCGCGCTGGTCGAGCTGGCGGTGCCGGTGCACCAGAACGCCCTTGCGGATTGCCAGGCTGACGATCTCGTCCGGCTGGGGCTGCTGCTTGATGAGCACCTCCGCCGCCAGGTCGAGGGCATAGGCCACCAGCCGCCGCTCGTCCGGCTTCAGGTCCGGTAGCTTGGCGTCGCCCGCGTACACGTTGCCGTCGAAGACGGTCACCGGCCCCTGCATGAGCGACAGGCCAGTGGTGTTCTTGAGTTCCAAGCCATTGAGCGGGAACTTCGCATGCGTGGCGGGGTTGAAGATGCTGACCTTGGTCGCGTCGATCTCCTGGTTGACGATTGGGATCATGGCCGAGCTTTGCCGCGGGATGGACACGGGGGCGTCGATGACGTACTGGAACAGCTCGCCGACTTCGCCGCCGGTCGCAGCGCTTGCGACGCCCGCGTCGCGCAGCGCAAGCCCCATCTGAGGTTCCTCGGCCAGCGCGCCCTCGCCGGCCATGCCGCCCCTTTGCATGATCATCGGCGGCTCCGCGGGCGGCAGCGCCTTCATCGTTCCGCGGCCTCTCCCTGCGCGCTCCTCCGCCGCGTTCGTGGCGGTATCGTAGACCTCGAACCCCCCCGCGTACGACGGCGCGCGCAGTGAGCGATAGATCTCCAGTGTCTCGAGGGGCCGCGGGACGTACAGCGGCGTGTAGAGGTCCATCCGAAACGAGATCGGCCGACCCGAAACCAGCGCAAGCCGCACGTTGTTCCAGTCGCTCTCAGTCGCGTTCTCGACGGTGGCCCAGCCCTGCATGAAGGGCTTGCTCTCCTTCTCGCCGAGGACCAGCCGGTAGCTGGTCTTCCAGATGGGCGCCTCGAGCAGATACGAGACGCGCACGGTGCGCTCACTCTGGCCGCTGAAGGCCAGCCGCACGGCCTTGCGGTCGACGTCGTGCAGTCCGGCGAGCGTTGCCAGGGCCTTGCGCAGCTCGGCGTCGATCTTGTCATTCGTCAGCCGGATGCTCTGCACGTCGGCCAGCTTGATGTGCTGGAGGCCGCGAGCAGTCAGCAGGGTGAGCTTCTCGATCTCCTGGAGGACCTTGCCGTCCGGGGTCACGATCGTCTCGGCCTCGACGCCGACGATCACCCCGTCGGCACTGGTCGCCCCCTTGATCTCGACCTCCTCGCCGCGAAGCTGGTTGAGCAGCGCGCCGAGGGTCGGGTTACTGGTCAGGTCGACGGCGAAGCTCTTGAGCGTCCGCTCGATAGGGTCCTTGGAGGCGTAGCTGATCGCGCCGATCCGGCCGCCCCCCAGGTCCTGCACGACCATCGACTTGATCATGTCCGGGATCTGCTCCGTGCGGAAGCTGAGTTCCGCCGTCGCGTCGCCCGTCACACGCGCTTCGCGCTCGAAAAACGCGACGCCGCTGGTGAAGATCGCGACGCGCGAGACGTTCAGGTCGACCGGAGCGGCGGTCGCGCTCGCCGGGGGAGCCGCTCCGCCGCCCGGGGTCTGGGCGGCCGCCAGTAGGGTCGTGCCGATCGTCGCCAGGACGGGGAGGGTGCGTGCGTGCATCGGGAGTACCTCCAGCTGGGGCGCTGCGCCGAACGTCAGCGCGGTGTCGCTGCCCCTGCATACGGTACATACGGGAAAGGGTGGCAGGTAGCCGGCAGATCTGTGTGCGGGGAGCCGCATGCCCGCCGTTCCCCTCCTAGTGCGGCCTACAGGGGGGTACAGCGCAGAGATTCAGGCGGCGTCTCAGTCGCGCTGGTTCTTACCCTCCCCCAGCCCTTCCCGGGGTGGGAGGGGGGGATTAAGGGACAGCTTCGAGCTTATCAGTCAACGCCTTCCGCCGACTCCACGCGCTCGGCCAGCGAGCCCAGCAGATCGTGCCAGGCGGACGAGAGGGAAGGCAGCTCGTAGCGCACGACGTCGCCCAGCGTGACCAGGTCCTTGGCTTCAAGCGCCTCGCGGACGAGCGTGAGCTTCCCAACCGCTTCCGACAGCGAATCGAGCAGTGGTCGTCCGCCGACATCCCATTGCGAGATGTCGAGCCGCAGCAATTCCGCGCATTGCTGCACGGCGCCCTGCGTCGTCTGCCACAGCGCGATGTACTCGCCGATCGGCTTCATCGCCCCCGGCACGTCGCCCCGTGACAGCGCCTCGGCCGCCTCGCTGAGAATGTCCCCGGACGACTCGAACGCCTCGGCCAGCGCCCGGGAGGTGTCCGCGACGACTTCGCGCGGCGTGCCCGTCTCGAAGTCGACTTGCGCTTCGGGCTCCAGCTCCCGGTCGAGTCCGGCGACGAGTTCCTCGTCGCTGAGCGTTTGGCCGTTGAGCGCTACCGACACGACCAGGCGGTCGCGCGCGTGACTCTCCCGCACGTGCTCGATGAGCGACTGAAGCGTGCAGCCGGGCGGTGGGGGATTCGAGAGCCGCTGGGCATCAAGGGTGACGATCATGTGGATCTCCCACTTCCCTATCGGCACCCGCCGGGGGTCGGGACCGGCCGTGCTTTCGGCGGGCCGTGGTGACGCCTCGCGCAAGGATTGCCGGCGGAGCGTCGGCAGCTATCATCCGGTCGCATGGCGCGCCCGATGCACGGCTGGCTAGCGAACTGGTTGGAGCGACACCAGCACCCGGTGTCGCGGTGGCTGCATTACGTGGGGATCCCGCTCACGATCCTGGCGTGCGTCGTGGCGGGTTTTCAGCTCCACGCGTGGCGGTGGGACCTGTGGTGGCGGCCGGTCGTCCTGCTCGGAGTCGGCTACCTGCTCCAGTGGGTCGGCCACCTCCTCGAAGGCAACGACATGGGCGAGGTGATTCTCGTCAAAAAGGCATTGGGCAGGCCCTACGTCGCGGTTTCCCCCCGATATCGCGCGGACGCGGCGAAGTAGGGGGGCCGCTCAGGTTACGCTGTCATAGGCCGCGCCGGAGCGTTCCAAGCTCACGTCCGCGGCCCGCGTCAATGCGCGCCGCACAAGCTCGGCCGTCCCCTGGGCGATCGTCTCCACCGTGCGCCGCTCGGCGCGGTAGGGCACGGTGATTGCCGTCTGCTTCAGGCCGTCGGGCGCGCAAGTGTCTTCGTAGTCGAGACTCGCGTCGATTCCGAGCAGGCGCAGGTCCTCCCGGCACGCTGGCAGGCAGCGCGACAAGACGACCCGCCCGCCCCGGGCGGCCAGCCGTCGCTGAACCGCGAGCAGCCACCCCGCGAACGCCTCGTCCAGCCAGCCGCAGTTGCCCAGATCGATGACCACGACGGGCCGCAGCAGGTCACCGGCGAGGAACTCTGCCACGAGGGGCTCGGCGTGGTGGGCGGTCGCGTGCGTCGCGCGGTCCTCGACGGCGAGGTAGAGTTGGTCGGCAGTCTGGGCGTGCAGCAGCCGCCAGGGCGTCGTTCTCACGGGGGCACTCCTCTCCGAACGTGGTTCGCTCTACTATCGGCAGGTGGCAGCCGCGGGTTGTGTCAGGATTTGCGGAGGGACGCATGAGCAAGCCGACCGTCGTCATCGTGGGTGCGTCGAGCGACCGCTCGAAGTACGGGAACAAGTCAGTGCGGGCGCACGCCGAGCAGGGCTGGGAGGTGTATCCCGTCAATCCCAAGGGGGGCACGATCGAGGGGCACGAGGCGTACGCGTTCCTGGAGGATGTGCCGGTGCAGCCCGACCGGGTCTCGCTCTACGTGCCGCCCGCGGTGGGCATGCAACTACTGCCGGTGATTGCGGCCATGGCACCGCGCGAGTTCTTCGTCAACCCCGGCGCCGAGAGCGAGGAACTGATCGCCGAGGCGCGTCGGCTCGGACTCGACCCGATCCTGGCGTGCAGCATCGTGGACCTGGGCCGCACGCCGGAGGAGTTCTCCGACTGACGTGCCGCGCGCGGCATGCCGCGATTTCGCGGTAACGCTACTCGAGCGTCGCCCCCCCGGCGGGAAACAGGAACGTGAGCATCTGGTCCAGGCGCGCGGCCCAGGCCGCCTCGTTGTGCTGGGCTCCCTCGACTTCCAGGTAGGTGAAGTTCCTGCCGCGCTCGAAGCCCTGCGACTCCATGATCTCGACCAGCTTGTGGACCGTCTGCACGTACGGCGTGACCGCGGGCGAGGTGGCGTCGCGGCCCTCGTTCGTGCCGACATCGACCCAGATTCTGAGCGGCATCGTCGGCGGCCTGTGCCGCACGTATTCGAGGATCGCGCCGTCGGCGAACTGGAGCGCGGGCGAGACGACCCCCGCACGCCCGAAGACGCCCGTGTACGCGTAGGCCGCGTAGAGCGAGACCAGCCCGCCCAGCGACGAGCCCGCGATGCCCGTATGCTCGCGCTCGGGCCGGGTGCGATAGGTCCGATCAATGAAGGGCTTGAGCGTCTCGGCGATGAACGTGATGTAACCGTCCGCGTTGCCGCCGCCGCGAAGCTTGTCGCGCATCGGGGTGTACTCGGCGACGCGGTCGGCGTTGTTGTAGATGGCTACGATGATCAGGGGCTCGATCTTGCCCGCCGCGATGAGGCGGGCGGCTGACTCGTCGGCGCCCCACTCCACGCCCGCGAACGACGTGGCCGCGTCGAACACGTTGTTGCCGTCGTGCATGTAGAGCACCGGGTAGCGGCGGTCAGCATCGGCGTCGTACCCCGGTGGAAGCCAGACGAGGACGGTTCGCTCGTTGTGCAACTGGGGCGACTCGAACCGCTCGTGGACGCGGATGTCGCCGCTGCGCGTGCTGGGCCGAGTTGTTGGCTGCGTGGTCGCGGCGGCGTCGAGCGTGACGCTGCGGCCCTCCGCGGGTGGCCGGTCGGCCCAGCGCGCGACGACGCACACGACGACCTGCTCCTTCAGCGAGGGATCAACGCGGACCTGGCGATCCGACCGCTCGCCACCGTCGGCCTCCTTCTCAACCGAGCCCCACCCGGGCTCGCGGGTGAACTTGTAGCTGATCACGGCACCGCACGGGAACTCGAGGGCGGCGGCGTACACGCCGGGGGCGATGCGTGGCACCACGCGCCCCGTCGGGTTCCAGCCGTCGTGCGAATTCGGCATGTGAATGTGGGCGGGACTGTCCACCGCCTCGTCCGGGGATACGACGACGAACTGCACACGGCACGCTTCCGCGCCGGCGGCCAGCGGCGCTGCTGCTCCGACAGCGACACCCACGATCAGCGCGATCAGGCTCACACGCATCATTGTCACCGTGAGATTGGTCCGGTTTCCGCGAACCGGCGTCGTGCGGTCGGGGCGGGGAAGAGAACCGCGGCCCGGGACGGCGTGCGTCGCGGGCCGCGGATCAGTTGTCTAGTTCGAAAGCGATTGACCCAGCTACGGCGCCGCGTGGTTGTTCTGGAAGTTGGCGAACGGCCACAGCGGCGAGCTGAGACTCTGCGACCAGTCACCGAAGATCCGCGCGCCGCCAACAGGGTACGTGTCGATGCGAACGTTGCCGAATCGGCCCAGGTAGCGCTTGTCGACCACCTTCATCTGGATGATGGTCTCATCGTCGAACTGGGTGCGGTACTCCGCCTTCGTGCTGCGAGCGGAGCCGTCGACGAACAGCAGGTTGTCGGTCAGCTTGCGCTTATGCCAGCCGAAGACATCGACCTCGCCCTGCACGCCGCCGGGGCTGTCGCGCCCGATCATGTTGAACCAGGTCGGCTCACCGACCCAGACCAGGCGGCTGGTGTCGACCAGCGTTGAGATGCGCGTGCCCCACGGGCCGCGGGAGAACATCTTGGTCGACGGGGCGGCCCCACCGCCGGCGATCTCGGCCAGGCTGGCCAGGCTGCCGCGGTAGCTGTTGCCCAGCGTGCGATAGCAGGGGCGCTCGGAATTCGCCGGCGGAGCATCGTCGATGTCCGGGTCATCCGGGTAACCCGTGTCCGACGGGCAGCGGAACCACTCCAGCTTCTTGTCGTCCTTCTGCGAGATCTGCCCGCCCGTGATGAAGTTGGTCAGCGGGCGTCGAGTTGCGTCGTACTCGGGGAGTGCCAGTGAACCGTCCGGCGCCACTTCATTGGGCCCCAGCTCGTCGAGCAGCCAGCCCGCCTCGTCGGCGATGCGGAACACCTGGTCGCCGCTGACCCCGCCCCAGGCGAACCAGTTGGCCGTCCGCCACAGCCAAAACTCGCTAGGCATGACCATCTTCATATGAATCGGGATGGTCGGCTCGTTGGGGTACTCGCCGGCGTACTGCCACATGGCCTTGCCGAGGCCGGACAGGTTCGACAGGCACACGGCCCGCTTGCCCTGCTCGCGGGCGCCCGCGAGGCTCGGCAGGAGGATGGAGAGCAGCAGGGCGATGATCGCCACCACGACCAGCAGCTCGATCAGAGTGAAGGCGCTCAATCGGTTACGTTTCATCGGGTACTCCTTCGGAGGCCTCGACCCGGGCCGGACAGAGCCGCAGTGTGCGGCGGCCGATTCGCTGCAAACTCGAGCTTGGTCGCGGGTCGATCTGAGAACCAGCGCACGAGATACGAGGAAAACGATAACGACGACAGCACGCGTTCCGGAACGGCCGTCGCACCACGCCCCGTCAGCCACGCTACCGCGGCGACACGCCGCGTCAGGGGGCAGGTCCGGCCAGCCGCAGGAACTCTAATCCAGTATACGCATGATAATCAATCGGGACACTGGGACCAACCGATTCCCCGATTCCCTGGCGGTGGGGCGGCTTGCGCACGGGTGGCGCGGCCCGAGGTTCGGCGCGGGTCGTTACGCGAGTGATTCTCCCCGACCAGCCGCGGAGCGCGCCAGTGTCGCCAGACGGGGCCTCGCAGGCCTTACGCCGCGCCCCCCGATTCGCCGAGCATTGATCTCTGTAAACGGATGAAGCGAATAGTGTTACGGCGACTGATCGTCGCAGGGGTGCGGCGCGTCGCGCGACCCCGCGTCGACGCCGATGATGTCCGTACGCCTCATGCCGCACGCAACCGAGCGCGATCCCACACCTCCCGTGGACGCCGCCGCTGGTCGCGCGGGACCCCGCCGGCGCGACACCCGGCGGGAGGAAAAGAGAACCAGAGCGTGCGCAACCGCCCACTTGGGGACCGCGATTCGTCGCTGCGACGATCGCGACACAGCGCGCCGCGTTACATGCGCGGCGGCGTCGGGCACCGGTTGCACACGCTCTGGCCGGGTATTGACGAATCTGCGTGGTCGCTGGGCCGAACAGCCGTTCTAGGCGGGCCGGTTGCCGTCGTTGGGCACCGGGCCGTCACTCATGGCGCTTCGCACGCCGACGCCGGCGCGGCGGCCGCCTTCGGGGCATGCCGCGCGCCGCGGGGCGCGTGAGTTTCGGTAGCTGGCCTTCGAACAACGCATGGGCTCGTCCATCCCGAGTCAGTTGGCGCTCAGCACTTCTTGGCCTTCTTGGCCTTCTTCGCGCCCTTCTTCTTCGCAGCCTTCTTGGCAGCCTTCTTCTTCGCCATGATGAAACCTCTCTGAAAGGGACACCGAAAACACTCACGCCCCCACGGGCGTGATAACACGCTCTTCGAACCTGACGCTGACGCGCTTGCTCACGCCGGGCTCTTCCATCGTGACGCCGTACAGCACGTCCGCGCTGGCCATCGTGCGCTTGCTGTGCGTGATGACCACGAACTGAGACTGCGACAGGAACTCCTGTAGGAGCTTATTGAAGCGTTCCGTGTTCGCTTCATCAAGGGCTGCGTCCACTTCATCCAGAATTGCGAAGGGGGACGGCCGGCTTCTGAACACGGCCATCAAGAGCGCAATCGCCGTCATCGTCCGCTCGCCGCCCGAGAGCAGCGAGATGGTCTGCGGCTCCTTTCCCGGTGGCCGCGCGACGATCTCGATCCCCGACTCCAGCGGACGCTCAGGATCTTCCAGGTATACGTCGGCCTTGCCGCCCTCGAAAAGCTTGCGGAAGAGCTCCTGAAAATGCGCCCGCACCTGCTCGAACGTCTCCGCGAACCGGCGGGTTGACTCCGCGTCCAGCTCGACGATCAGCTCCTCCAGCCGCGCGATCGAGCTCTGCAGGTCCGCCCGCTGGGCGACGAGATGCTCGTAGCGCGGGGTGATCTCGTCCAGTTCCTGGATCGCGTCCAAGTTCACGTTCCCCAGGCGGGCGATCTTCTGCCGCAAGTCGTCGATCTCCGCCCGGACGGTGGCCCAGTCTTGCTCCCGATGCTCGTAGGTGGCCAGGCTCTCCGCCAGATCGATTCCGAGCTCGTCGCGCGTGCGGGCCAGCAGAGACTCCCGTCGAACCGCATTCTCACGCAGCGAGAGCTCCCGCTCGCGGAGCACGCCCTCGCCCGCCGCGATGCGCCGCTGGATCTCGCGACTGTCCGCGCCGCACTGCTCGCCCTGCTGGCGAAGGTGTTGCCGCCGCTCGCGCAGCGCCAGCAACTCGGCCGAGAGCTGCTCGTCGATCCGCGCCAACTCGGCCCGGCGAGCCTCCGCCGCGTCGATTTCGCCACGCGCACCCGCGATCTGCCGCTCGGCTTCGGCCGCTTCGGCCTCGGCGGCAGCCACCTCGTCCCCCAGCAGCGCGATGCGACGCGTCAGGTCTCCGAGCACGTGTGCGACCGCGGAGCGGCGCTCGGCCGCCCGCACGCGTTCGCCATGCGTGGCCGTGATCTCCTGGGTGAGCGCGGCCAGCGTGCCGTCGAGGTCGCCCGAAACGCGTCCCTGCTCGGCGATGCGGCCCGCGCAGGCTTCCTGCTCGGCGGCGGCCGCGGCGGTCTCGCGCTCGACGCGGGCCGCCTCTTGCTCCAACTGGTGCAGTGTCGCCTGCCCGAGTGCGGTTTCAGACGCCACCGCGTGGGCCTCACGCTCCAGGCGCTGCCGCTCGTCCTCAGCCCGTGCAAGCTCGCCCCGCGACTCGGCCTCGAGCCGCTGCGTCGAGGCGATGTCGCCCAGCAGCGCCTGCTTGTGAAGCATCAGGTCGGAGAGCCGTTGCTCGACCTCCAGCCGCCGCCGCGTCGTCAGCGCGAGCTGCGACTCGACTTCCTCGAGCTCGGCACCCAGCGCGCGAACTTCCGCCTTCCGGCTGATGAGACCGGCGGCACCGGCCCCGACGCCACGCGACACCCGCCCGTCCGCATGCACGCACCAGCCGTCGAGCGTGACGAACGTGTACCCGCTCAGAGCCTCGTCCGCCGCCCGCAGTGCCCGTTCGAGCGACTCGAGCACGATGACCCGCCCCAGCAGGTGCTCGGCGAGCCGGCGGTGCTCCGGGGCGCAGTTCACCCAGTCGCACGCCCGCGCGACAAAGCCCGGAGTGGTCTCGTAGCCCCCGGCCAGGGGCCGCTCACGCACACGATCCAGCGCCAGCACACGCAGCGGCCCGCTCACCGGCTCGTGCCGATCGAGCGCCGCGCGCAGGGCCGCAAATTCCGGTACGACCAGGAGCCCCTCGAACACGCCCAGCACGGGCTCCAGGACGGCCGCCTGGGATGCGTCCAGACGCAGCAGGTCCGCGACCAGCCCGATGACCGGGTGGCTCTCCCCCGTCTCGCGCGGCCAGTCCAGCACGGCGCGTGTGCCCGCGTCGATGCCCTCGCGGCGCCGCTCGAGATCTTCGAGCAGCGAGAGCCGCGAGAGCAGGGCGCTGCGCCGCTCCTTGCCGGTGGTGACTTGTTCATCGAGTTGGGCTGCGGCGACGCCCTGGTCGGCCAGGTCGGATTCCGCTTGTCGGAGCGCCGCCGCGTGTGCCCGGAGCTGCTCCTCGATCTCCGCCTGGCCCTGTCGCAGGGCCGCCACGCGCTCCCCAAGCGCAGCCTGGCTCCGCTCGATGGCTTCCCGTCGCTCGCTGAGCCGCTCCGTCTCGGCCGCCAGCCGCTGGCGCTGCGCGGCAAGGCCGGCCAGCTCGCTTTGCAGCCGGGCAGCCCGACGGGCCGCGTCGAATGCCGCCAGCCGCTCGCGCTCGACGGCCTCGCGGACCGTCGACAGGTCGCGCAGTTGCGCGGCGCGCTGCGCCTCCAGGTCGGCCAGCCGCTCGGCGGCGGCAATCTCGGCCGCCTGGGCCTCGGCCAGGTTCGCCTCCTCCGCCGCTTGGCGCGCGCTCAGCTCGCCGCGGCGTGCCGCGAGTTCGCTGATCTGGGCGATCCGCCGGCCGCGCGCTGCTTCCTGCTGCTCGATCTGCCGCTGCTGTTGGGCGACGCGCTCGGTCAAGGCGCTGCGCTCGGACTGGCAGGCATGCAGCCTCGCCTCGGCCTGGTGGATGCGCTCGTCGTGTGACTGGACGTCGCGGTCCAGCTCGGCCGCCTGGGCGTCGCAGGCCGCCAGACGCGTGCGCTCGTCGACCAGGGCCGCCGCGAGCATTTCGACCTCGGCGCGAACCGCGGCGTTGGCCGCTTCGAGCTCGTAGTACTCGGCCAGTGCGAACGAGGCGCGCCGCTGGCGAAGCTGTGCGTCGTACTCCAAGTAGCTGCGCGCCTTGCCGGCGGCGAGCTTCACACTTCGCAGGCGACGCTCCACCTCGCCGATGACGTCCTCGAGCCGGACCAGGTTTTCACGCGTCCGCTCGAGCTTGCGCTGTGCCTCCGTGCGGCGGACCTTGTAGCGCGAGACGCCCGCGGCTTCCTCGAAGATCTCGCGTCGCTGCTGCGGATTAGCCTGGAGAAGCTGATCGACGCCGCCCTGCTCGATGACGCTGTACGCGTCGACCCCCACGCCCGTATCCAGCAGAAGCTCACGGATGTCTTTGAGCCGGCAGACCTGGCCGTTGAGCTTGTACTCGCTCTCGCCGCTGCGATACAGCACGCGGCCGACCACGACTTCCGAGCTGTCGTGCCGCAGCGTGCCGCGCGAGTTGTCGAACGTCAGTGCGACCTCGGCGAAGGCCGCGGGCTTGCGCGTGCGCGAGCCGGCGAAGATCACGTCACCCATGTGATCGCCGCGCAGGCTCTTGGCCGACTGCTCCCCCAGCACCCAACGCACGGCGTCGAGCAAATTGCTCTTGCCGCAGCCGTTCGGGCCGACAATAGAGGTTATTCCGCTCCCGAACTCAAATTCAGTCCGGTCGGCGAAGCTCTTGAACCCGTGCAGTACCGCCTTGCGCAGGAACACCGCGACAGCCAAGTGCGGCACAGGAAGGACGGCGGCGCCGTTCCGATTACCGGCGCACACACACTCGCGACGGGCCGGCAGACCACCCGGAGCGCCGCTTGCCGAACACTAGTCCTTGTGCCTGCGCGAGATATATAACACGAAATGTACGGTCCGGCAAGTCTGGGCCCGCGAAAAGCGCCGCGGAGGCACGTGCATTGGGCCCGGCATGCCGCTGGGAGGCGGTGCGGGGGCTGCCCGTATCGGCCGCGCGGTGCGTTGGGATCAGATTCGGCTGCGACAACCGTGCCGCCCCGCGGGCGGGCGCGGGATCGCACGCGCGGCCGTCGGCTCGGTTCCGCAGACTCGCGGGGCTGAAGATCGCGTAAGGCACGAGTAGATATGCGGTTATGAGACGGCTTCGGCGGGTTTCGTTCCGAGTATCATGCTCCGTCGACGCCGCGATGGATCGCCCCCCGGTAAGCTAGCCGTATCTCGCACGAACGAAATTCTGCCTTGCAATCGGCGGGGTGGCGGAGTATAAGATCAATCGTGAGAGCAAGGGTGGTCGTCACCCACGTCGGTATTTTGGTTCTAGGAGGCTGGAAGGACACCTCCTCTGGCACATGAATGGGAGAATGGGAACATGAAGAAAGCTCTTGTTCTGATCGCTGTCTTGGCGTGCGTGGCGTCGGCGAACGCCATCGTGCAGTTCTTCTTCACGAACGCCGTGACACAGCCCTACGGCCTGTCGAACTCGGCGCTTGCCTTCCAGCCCACGCTGAATGGCAACGATGACGCTCTGCACTACAGCGTCGCTGCGTTCCCTGGCCTGGACATCGGCCCCGGCACCGCTGCCCCGGATGTCGACTACTCGGCCGGCGAGTTCGCTTACATCTGGGTCCGCTTCGTCGGCGAGGTCAACAACATCAAGATTCAGGGCCTGAACATGAATCTTGACGGCAGCCCCTCCGAGGTCGCGTACTACGTGATGGACGACACGGGCGGCGACAACGTTGCCAAGCGCTGGGATGGCGCGTTCGGCCCCAACAACGTGAACTTCAAGCAGGATCCCCAGATTCTGGCCGCCGTCCAGGCGCTCGGCATCCAGAACCGCTCCACGGCCGTTCAGAACTGGAATCTGTACGACCACACGACCCGCACGGCTCTGCTGGGCGCGGTCAAGTACGACAGCGACGGGCTGCGTTCGGCCGCCTACGGTTCGCTGGGCCTCAACCTGAAGCCCGCGACCGGCTCGGCCTACACGACCTTCGCCGGTGAGTTCGGCTCGGCCAACTGGATTCCGGAGCCTGCCAGCATGGCGCTGCTCGCCCTGGCCGGCCTGCTGATCCGCCGCCGCTAATCGCGACGCGCTGATCGACGGATCAATCTGCACAGGGTCGGGTTTCCCGGCCCTGTGCTCTTTTATTTGGGGGCGGCCACGCGACCCCTCCCGGGGGCGCTCAGGGCGACATCCGGGCCGATTTCTCTAAACCTGCGCGGGGCTCGCCGAGTACAATCCCGAGCCGGCCAGCGCCGCGTTGCTCCTCGCGGTCGCGGGCCCGAGCTGGCGGCGTCGGGGCGGCGCCGGCTGCTGCGGCGCTTGAGAGTCGGTAAAGGAGCGGTAGCGCTGGACCTCTGCGTCCAGCGCGCCGGGGCTGGGGCAGCGGGCGACGCCGGACGCGGAGGTCGGGCGCTACTTGAGCGCGTCCGGCCGTTCCCAATGAGCCGGTAAGGAGGTTGTGGCATGAGTTCGAACACGCGCACCCCGGTCGTCGTGCTGGTCGTTGCGCTAGCAAGGGCGGCGGGATCGCAGGCGCAGGAGTGGCAGTACTTCTTCACGAACGCGGTCACGCAGCCGTACGGATTGAGCATCGCGGCCAACGCGTTCGACCCGACGAAGAACGAGGGCCGCGACGTTTCGGACGGGCACTACATCGTTGACGCGTTCCCCGGGCTGGACGTCGGTCCCTACGTTACGCCGACGATTAATTGGTCGGCCGGCGAGTTCGCGTACCTGTGGGTCCGGTTCGTCGACGTGCCGAACAGCTACAAGATTCAGGGAGTGCAACTCGATCTCGACGGCACGCCAGCGTCGGTGGCGTACTACGTGGTCGACGACATGCAGGGCGAGTACGTTCAGAAGCGCTGGGAGGGTGCGTTCGGCTTGAACAACGTGAACTTCAAGCAGGACCCGCAGATTCTCGCGGCCGTCACGACCATCGGCATTCAGAACCGCTCGACGGCGATTCAGAACTGGAACCTTTACGACCACACGACGCGCACGGCCCTGCTGGGGGCCGTGCGGTACGACAGCGACGGCCTGCGATCGCTCCAGTACGGACCCGCGGGCGGCCCCGGGGCCTACCCGCCGCTCCCGCCGATTCCGCCCGCGGGCCCCGTGTTCGGCCAGGCCAACTGGATTCCCGAGCCGGCCAGCCTGCTCCTGGCCGCGACGCTTGCCGCGGCGGTCCGTCGGCGCGAGTGACTCCGGCGCATCGCCGATGTGCTATGGCCCGTTCGATTGTCGCGCCGGAC
>CAADGM010000247.1 GCA_900696535.1 uncultured Planctomycetota bacterium | reverse complement strand
GTACAAGACCGGCCAGAGGCCCGTCCCCCAACGATGGGCCAGTCCCCGGGAAGACTCCGGAGCACGCGGATGCGCACGAGAATCTTACTTACGTCAATCGTGGCGGCTGCGCTCGTCGGCACGCTCGGCCTGGCGTCGGGAAAACCGAAGTACAAGCTGGGCCTGATCGCCAAGAGCGAGAGCAACCCCGTCTTCCAGGCCGCGCGCGTCGGGGCGCAGGACGCTGCTCGTGAGCTCGGCGCGCGCCTCGGCATCGAGATCGAAGTTCTCTGGCGCACGCCGGCCGACGAGGACGCCCAGAAGCAGGCCGGCTTCATCGAGCAGCTCGCCAACCTCGGCGTTGACGGCATCGCCATCACCTGTAGCGACGCCACCAAGGTCACCGCCGCGATCGACAAGGCCGTCGCCGGCGGCGTGGCCGTCGCCTGCTTCGACTCCGACGCGCCGCAGAGCAAACGATTCGTCTACCACGGCATCGACGATGTCGACTGCGGCCGGGCGGTCATGGCCGAGCTGGCCAAGGCGCTCGGCGACGCCGAGGGCCGCATCGCCGTCCTGGCGGGCAACCAGACGGCGCCGAATCTCCAGGCACGCGTCCGCGGCGTACGGGAGGAGCTGGCCCGCCACCCGAAACTGAAGCTCGCCGACGTCTACTACCACAAGGAAACCGCGCAGGACGCCGCCGCGAAGGTGCAGGAGGTCCAGACCGCGAACCCGGACATCGTGGGCTGGGCGATGGTGGGCGGCTGGCCGCTGTTCTCCGATGCGCTGATGGGCTGGAAGCCGGGCGAGGTGAAGATCGTGGCGGTCGACGCGCTGCCATCGCAACTCAAGTACGTCGAGAAAGGCATCGTGCAGGTGCTGCTCGCCCAGTGGGTCTATGACTGGGGCTATCGCAGCACCGAGCTCCTTATCGACAAGATCCACCACGACAAGGCGCCGGCCGGTCAGCGCGACATCTCGACGCTGGACCGCGTCACCCCGGAAAACGTGGCGGAGTACGGCAGGAACTGGGAGAAGTGGTTGCGCAAGTAGCCCCCGACCGACGCTCCACCAACCTTGCGCCCGCTACCGACGGTCCCTATCCGCGCTTCCCGATCCGTCCGTGCTATCGCGCCGCGGGCGCTCCGGTCTGTGTCACGCGCTCAATGGCCTTCTGGGCGATGTGCCCCAGGACGAAGACCACGATTACCGCGACCGCGATCGACGAGATCGTCAGCCACTTCGGCCGCGCCGTGAAGTCCTGAAACTGGGCGGCGATATAGACGGCGGCCAGTGTTCGCGGCGTGAGCCCCACCAGCGTCCCGACGACGTAGGCCAGCAGGTTCGTTCGCGTGGCGCCGAGGGCGAAGTTCGTCAGCGCGAAGGGCGAGTGCAGCCGCCAGAGCGTGATGATCCCCAGCGTCTTCCAGAATCCGCTGCCGAGCAGCGCCTGGTAGACGGCGGCGAGCTTGGGGTGGCGGTCGATGAGCTGCGTCACGCGCGTGCCCGACGCCGCCCACCCAACGAGGTAACCCAGCGACGCACCGCCAACGAAGCCGATCATCGCCAGCGGGTATCCCCATGCCAGACCGAACGCATAGCCGCCGAGGGCCGCCTGCGCGTACGTCGGAAGCAGAGCCAGCCCGGACAGCAGGATGAAGCCCGCGACGTACAGGAGCTTGCCGACCTCCTGGTGCCCGGCCAGCCACGGCCCGGCCACGCCCAGCAGCGCCAGCAGGGCAAACCCGCCGATCGGCGGCAGCACGGTCGCCGCCACCGCCAGCGGGCCCGCCGGCCCGAGCTGCCGCAACACCCTCCCGACGCTCTCCTGCACTTCGGCCGGCGCCGGCGACACCGGAGCTCCCGAGTTGTCCGCTCCGGCGCTTGGACCGGAGGCTGGCGAAATGGCTGCCGTCGCGGGCGTGTCGGCGTGCGGCGTCGGCGTCATGCGTGCTCCAGCGGTGGCAACGCCCGGCTCAGCGGCTGCGGAATCTCGAACGAGAACTCGGCCCAGTAGCCCGGTTCGGAGCGTGCGTCCATCCGGCCGCCGTGGAGTTGCACGATCCGCCAGGAAGTATAGAGGCCAATTCCCGTTCCGATCTGCCGGCTGCGCTCGCCGCTGGAGAGTCGCGAGAAGCGTCGAAATAGCCGGGCACGCTCCTCGGGCTTGAAGCCGACGCCCTGGTTCCAGACGGCGACCGACAGCCGGTCGCTGTGCTGCCGGGCGATCACGCGGATTTCGCCCCCATCCGCCCCGTACTTGATGGCATTGGACAGCAGGTTGACCACGACGAGTTTGCAGAGCTTGGGATCGAGCTCGACGGGCGCCAGGTCGGCCGGCAGATCGAGGTTGATCTTCATGCGCTTCAGGTCCGCCTGGGCTGCCATGATGTCCACGGTCGGGCGCAGCACGTCGTCGACCAGGTCGACCCCGACGCGCGGCTCGCAGCGGAGCTGCCCGCCCTCGAGCCGCGCGAGCTCGAGGTAGTCGTGAATCAGCGTCATCAGGTGCCGACCCTTGCCGATGATCTTGAGGACGCGTTCGTGCTGCTGCGGGGGCATCTCGCCTAGGTAGCCGTCGACCAGCAGGTTCGCATCCGTCAGCAGCGAGGCGAGGGGCGCGCGCAGCTCGTGCGTCACGAACGCCAGCATCTCCGTGTAGGCCCGGTTCGCCTCGGCGAGCTGCTCGATCCGCCAGGCCTTCTCCACCGCCTGGCTGAGCCGCTCCGTCAGGGCCACCTGGAAGACGACATGCCGCTCCTCGTACGCGCGCGGTCGCCGACAGCTTCGAAACAGCACGCCCACTGTGCGGTCGTCCACCCGCAGCGGACACGTCAGGCTCGAGCGAACCCCTTCGCGCAGCAGCAGCGGCGCCGAGCGACTGTGGGGATGCAGTCGATAGTACGCCTCCAGATCGTGGATCACGCGCGGCACGCCGCGCTGGAGCACGGTGGCGAGCGTGCTGGCCGCGACGTGCTCGGCGTAGCCGTTCTTGAGGTGCAGCGGTTCATAGAACGCGCGCGTGTAGTACGCCCGGACGCGCCGTCCCTCATCCTCGACAAACGCCAGGCTGAACCGGTCGCAGGGGCTGATCGGCCGAAGCGCCTCGGCCAGGAAGTCGAGCAGGTCGCGGAGTGACTCGCGGGCGCCGAGCTTCCGCGTGACGACCTCCAGCACGCGCTGCTCGTCGGGATCGAAGGCGGCGGAAGCGATGAAGCTCTCGTCGAACTCGTAAAAGCGGACCACTTCCTCGCCGCTGTTCGATCTGTGCCGCGCGCTCCGGGGCCGCATCGCTCACAGTCTACGCCGCTCGGTTGTCCCGTTACAATCGCCGTTTGCGCCCTTCACAACTTGGGAGCACTCGCACCATGCCAGCTACCGTCATCGCCGTCTTCGGCAGCTCGCTCTGCCAACCCGCCAGCCCCGAGTACCAGGCCGCCTACCAGCTCGGCGCCGAGATCGCCCGCGCGGGCTGGACGCTGTGCAATGGTGGCTACGGCGGCATCATGGAAGCCAGCGCCAAGGGGGCTGTCGAGAGCGGCGGGCACACCATCGGCGTCACGTGCGCCGTGTTTGGTCGCCCGGGCCCGAACGCATTCATTCGTCAGGAGATCCCCACGTTCGACCTCCACACTCGCCTCGATATCCTGATGCGCCTGGCGAGCGGTTACGTGGTGCTCCCGGGCGGATCCGGCACGCTCGTTGAGCTGGCGCTGGCGGTCGAGTTGATCGCCAAGGGGTTGCTGGACAGGTCCGCGCCGGTCGTGCTGCTCGGCCGGCACTGGCAGCCGGTCGTCGACGTCCTGCGAGCCGAGCAGCCCGGGCACCTGCCCGTGGTCACCGCCTCCGAAGTGGCCGACGTGATCGAGGCCCTTCGCCGCGGCCTATCCGCGTCGGGGACACGTTATCGCGTCGGCTCACGATAGGCGGGTGACGGGGCCTCGCCACCCGCCCGTTGACGGTTTGTGTACGCACTCGTAACATCCCCACAATAGATTGTGCCTTGACGGCGTGCGGCCCTGGGTTCAGGCGCGTGGCCCCGCGCTGTGACCCATCAGGTGGCTTCGAAATGATCGTTGACTGCCACACCCAAATCTGGAATCACCAGACGCCCCCGATCTACGCCGGCTTGGCCGACGCCGGCGTCCGGGCCGACGAGTCCCGGCACCTGGCCGCGGCCGACCCGGTCGACAAGGCCATCGTCCTCGCGTTCAAGAGCACCTACCTCGGCAGCGAGATTCCCAACCGCTTCGTCGCCGAGTACGTCCGGCGGAATCCGGGCAAGATGATCGGCTTTGCCGGCATCGACCCGACCGACCGGGACTGGATGGAGGAGCTGCGCATCGCGCAGCACGACTTGCAGCTCAAGGGTGTGGCCATCGCTCCCGCCCTTCAGGACTTCCACCCCTCCGACACCCGCGCGATGCGGCTTTACGAGGAGTGTGCCCGACGAGGTCTGCCGCTGCTCTTCGAACAAGGGCATCGAAACCCCGCGGCCAAGATGGAATTCGCCCAGCCGATGCTGATCGACGCGGTCGCCCGCGAGTTCCCCACGCTGCGGATCGTGGTCGCTCGGCTGGGTTTTCCATGGGTGCACCAGGCGGTCGTCCTGCTTGCCAAGCACGCCAACGTCTACGCCGACGTCGCCGGCCTCCTCCCGCACCCCTGGCTCAGCTACTCGGCGCTGCTGGCCGCGCACGAGTACGGCGTGATGAACAAGCTGCTCTTCGGCAGCGACTTCCCGTTCCGCTCACCGGCGGCGTGCATCGAGGCGCTGTACTCGGTCAACCAGTTCAGCCACGCCGGGTCGCTGCCGCCCATCCCGCGCGAGCAGTTGCGGGGCATCGTGGAGCGCGACGCGCTGGCACTGCTGGGCATCGAGACGCACTCGCCCGCGACGGCCGTACCCAGTACCATCTTCGCCGATGAAGACTAACTCGCTCTACAGCCGCCCCGGGAGCTGTGCGCTGGCGATCCTGGCGGCCCTCGTGGCGGCAGCGCTGGCCGGGTGCGGCGGTTCCGCGGACATCGAGATCACGTCGTACAAGGATCCGTACTTTCCCGAGCCGCTGCGTGTCGTGTTCAAGAACGGCTCTTACTGGCGGGCTGCCGATCAGGACGTCCACGCCATCAGCGAGCGTGAGACCATCGACGAGATGACCGACGAGGTCATTCGCCAGTACCTGTACGTCGTGCTCTACTGGCGCCCCAATCCCGGGCGCAGCTTCGACGATCCAACCCAGGCGAACGCGCTGTACCACTACGTCGTCGCCAGTGAGAAGGGCGTCGCAACCTACGTCGGCACCGGCTTCGCCTACCCCGACGGGCAGCCCGGCCAGACGCTCGACATCGCCCTCGAGTCCGCAACCCTTCGCCTCGAGAGCACCACCGGCGAGATTCCAGAAGTCCTCGGCGAGATGACGCTGACGGGAACGATGCGGGCCACGGCCGACCAGGCCGCGGCCGGCGCCCGCATTCG